>NZ_AMXG01000009.1:0-116475 GCF_000313235.1 Pseudomonas sp. PAMC 26793 | reverse complement strand
TGTGCTCTTGCTTTTGATTTTGATCTTAGGCGCCCCGTTAAACCACGCTGGCCGAACGCAGGCTTTGGAGCGTGGGTAACCCGGCAGGACGCCGGGTTAGCCGCGCTGGGCCAAGGATGGCCCATCGCGGCGGCCCACGGTCCAAAGCCGGAGTGAGGACACACCGAGCCTAGGCGAGGTGCCGAGTGGTGGGGCAAGAGCGTTTTGCTTACTTTTGCGCTTTTCAAAAGTGAGCCGCTGTAAGAGCGGAACCCATAGCAGCCGTAACCGAAGGAATGGATATGTACTCAACCAAACGAAGCCCAAAAGCATGAGCCTCCTGCCTTACGCCTGGGCCAAATCCCAACGAATCCTCCTTCACCCGGGACCCCAGGGCCCGACGCTGACCATCTGCCCCTCAACCCCCGGCTGGTCCATCAGCGAAGTCCACCGCCAGTTCGGCCAGACCCACCTCATCCAGGTGCGCGACGACGAACTCGACGGCCTCCTGGCCAGCGCCTACGCCGACACCGGCAGCGCCGCCGCCGTGGTGGGCGCCGCCGAAAACGAAGTCGACCTCGACCGCCTCATGCAAGACATCCCCGAAATCACCGACCTGCTCGACACCCAGGACGGCGCCCCGGTGATCCGCATGATCAACGCCTTGCTCACCCAGGCCGCCCGCGACGAAGCCAGTGACATCCACATCGAGCCTTATGAAACCCACTCCGTGGTGCGTTACCGCGTCGACGGCACCCTGCGCGATGTCGTGTCCCCGCGCAAAGCCCTGCACGGCGCCCTGGTCTCACGCATCAAGATCATGGCCCAACTCGACATCGCCGAAAAACGCCTGCCCCAGGACGGCCGCATCGCCCTGCGCGTCGCCGGTCGTCCCATCGACATCCGCGTCTCCACCGTGCCCACCGGACACGGCGAGCGCGTGGTGATGCGCCTGCTGGACAAACAAGCCGGCCGCCTGCAACTGGAAACCCTCGGCATGGACCCCGCCGTCCTGGGCAAACTCGACAGCCTGATCCGCCAACCCCACGGCATCGTGCTGGTCACCGGCCCCACCGGCAGCGGCAAGACCACCAGCCTTTACGCCGCCCTGGCCCGGCTGGATGCGAGCACCAGCAATATCCTGACCGTCGAAGACCCGGTGGAATACGACCTGCCGGGCATCAGCCAGATCCAGGTCAACGCCAAGATCGACATGACCTTCGCCCTGGCCCTGCGGGCGATCCTGCGCCAGGACCCGGACATCATCATGATCGGCGAAATCCGCGACCTGGAGACCGCGCAAATTGCTGTCCAGGCTTCCCTCACCGGCCACCTGGTGCTCGCCACCCTGCACACCAACGACGCCGTTTCGGCGGTCAACCGCCTGATCGACATGGGCGTCGAACCGTTCCTGCTGGCCTCTTCCCTGCTCGGCGTATTGGCCCAGCGCCTGGTGCGCCGGCTGTGCCCGCACTGCAAGCAGGAAGACCCGGCGGCGCCCGGCACCTGGCGGTCGGTCGGGTGTGCGCAGTGCAACCAGATCGGCTACAGCGGCCGTACCGGTATCCATGAGTTGTTCTGCATTGACGACGAGCTGCGCGGCCTGATCCACCAGGGCGCCGGCGAGCAGGACCTGAGAGCCGCCGCACGCCGCGCCGGCATGTTCAGCATGCGCGAAGACGGTGAGCGCTGGGTGCGCAGCGGCGCCACTGCCCCCGAAGAAATCCTGCGCGTAACACGGGACGCCTGATGAACCGATACCGCTACGAAGCCGCCGACGCCACCGGCAAGCTGGAGTCCGGGCACCTTGAGGCAGACAGCCAGAGCGGCGCCTTTGCCAACCTGCGCAGCCGGGGCCTGACGGCCTTGCAGGTGCAGATCGAGAACAACAACCCGCACGCCGGCGGCAGCAGCCGGTTCGGTGCCAAGCTCTCGGACAATGACCTGGCCTGGGCCACGCGCCAGCTGGCGAGCCTGCTCGGTGCGAGCTTGCCGCTGGAGGCCGCGTTGAGCGCTACGGTGGAGCAAGCCGAAAAAAAACACATCGCCCAGACCTTGAGCACGGTTCGCGCCGATGTGCGCAGCGGCATGCGCCTGGCCGATGCATTGGCCGCGCGGCCCCGGGATTTCCCGTCGATCTATCGGGCACTGATCGCGGCGGGGGAGGAGTCCGGCGACCTGGCGCAAGTCATGGAGCGCCTGGCCGACTACATCGAGGAACGCAACAACCTGCGGGGCAAGATCCTCACGGCGTTTATCTACCCGGGCGTGGTGGGGCTGGTGTCCATCGGCATCGTGATTTTCCTGCTCAGCTACGTGGTGCCCCAGGTGGTCAGTGCATTTTCCCAGGCCCGCCAGGACCTGCCGGGGCTGACGTTGGCGATGCTCAACGCCAGTGATTTTATCCGCGCCTGGGGCTGGCTGTGTTTTGCCGGTATCGTGGGTAGCTTCTGGAGCTGGCGCCTGTACCTGCGCAACCCCGTGGCGCGGTTGAACTGGCACAGCCGGGTGCTGCGCCTGCCGCTGATCGGGCGCTTTGTGCTGGGGCTCAACACCGCGCGTTTTGCCTCGACCCTGGCGATTCTCGGCGGGGCCGGTGTGCCGTTGCTGCGGGCGCTGGAAGCCGCGCGCCAGACCCTGTCCAACGACCGCCTGAGCCAGTGCGTCAGCGACGCCACCGCCAAGGTGCGCGAGGGTGTCAACCTGGCCCCGGCGCTGGCGGTGGAAAAGGTCTTTCCGCCGGTGCTGATCCACCTGATCGCCAGCGGCGAAAAAACCGGCTCCCTGCCGCCGATGCTCGAGCGTGCGGCGCAAACCCTGTCCCGGGATATCGAACGTCGGGCGATGGGCATGACGGCGTTGCTTGAACCCCTGATGATCGTGGTGATGGGCGCCGTTGTGTTGGTCATCGTCATGGCCGTGCTGCTGCCGATCATCGAAATCAACCAACTGGTGACCTGATTGCTGACAAAACGCGGTCAAAAATGTGGGAGCTGGCTTGCCTGCGATGGCGGTGTGTCAGTCGCCCAAGATGCAAGCTGACCCGCCGCCATCGCAGGCAAGCCAGCTCCCACATTTCAACTGCGTTTCTTCAAGTCTATTTTCGCGCGCCTGGCATGCGGGTCCCAACCTCGGGTTCCTCGTTCTGTCATTTTTCAACCCCTCGACACGGTCCGTGCCGCCTCCAGCCCGGCACTCGAAAGCCGCGCTGAAACCCCGCTGTCACCTTGCCCCCAAACCGTCCAAAAGCATGACCAAAACACCCGAGAATCTTTTTAAAAATCAAGCCGTTCCTCCCGAGGTTTTTTCCTTTAGCTGTCATCGGATGCTGCGAAATTTCATACCCATGGCCTCACCCCTGGGTACCCCCCGGAACACAGCCCGGGACCGAAGCCATAGCGTCATCTACCCCAACGTACAAACACGACGAAAGGAGCTTCTTCATGTTTAAGCGCAACGTTCTCGCGGTATCCATGACCCTCGCTGCACTGTGCTCGGCCCAGGCTGCCATGGCAGACATCAACGGCGGCGGCGCCACCCTGCCACAACCGCTGTACCAGACCTCCGGCGTATTGACTGCCGGTTTCGCCCCGTACATCGGTGTGGGCAGCGGCAAAGGCAAACTGGCGTTCCTGAACAACGACTACAGCCAGTTCGGCACCGGCACCAAGAACGTGCACTGGGCGGGCAGCGACTCCAAGCTGACCTCGACTGAACTGTCCACCTACGCCTCCACCAAACAAGCGGCCTGGGGCAAGCTGATTCAAGTGCCTTCGGTCGCCACTTCGGTTGCCATTCCATTCAACAAGGCCGGTACCAACGCGGTTGACCTGAGCGTTGATCAACTGTGCGGCGTGTTCTCGGGCCGCATCACCACCTGGGACCAACTCCCGGCTACTGGTCGCACTGGTAACATCGTGGTGGTTTACCGTAACGAAGCCAGTGGCACCACCGAGCTGTTCACCCGTTTCCTGGCGGCCAAGTGCGTCAATGAGTCCAAGAAGTTTGTGGTCACCACCAACTTTGCAGACAGCTTCGGCGTGCCGGCAGGTGCCGTGCCTGCCGTCACCAGCCAAGGCGTGATGGACGCGCTGAACGCCGGTGATGGTCGCATCACTTACATGAGCCCGGACTATGCCGCTCCTACCTTGGCCGGCCTGGATGACGCCACCAAAGTGGCCAAGGTCGCCGGTGTTTCTCCAGCCCCTGATAACGTTTCCGCTGCCATTGCTGCTGTGCCAGTACCGGCGGCTGCCAACGTCGCCAACCAGAACGCCTGGGTACCGGTGTTTGCTGCTGCCGCTGACGCCAATGACCCAAGCGTCGTGCCTTACCCAAGCACCGGCTATCCAATCCTGGGCTTCACTAACCTGATCTTCAGCCAGTGCTACGCCGACGCCACCCAAACCTCGCAAGTGCGTGCGTTCTTCACCCGTCACTACGGTGCCAGCGCCCTCAACACCAACGACAACGCCATCAAGGCCAACCGCTTCGTGCCGCTGCCAACGGCCTGGAAAGCCGCGATCACCAGCAACTTCGTCACCGCCACCAGCGCGCTGAGCATCGGCAAGTCTGATGTCTGCAACGCCATCGGTCGTCCGCTGTAAACCACGCTTTTACCGACCGGCAACACCCGATCAGCAACGGCCTGTGCCGTTGCTGATTTTTTGCGTTGGCGGCCGGGCTAGCAGCCTTACATGAACTTTCCATGACAGAAGTTCAGTCCCGCCCCTCGCCAACCGCCTAACTCCCATACGTGACGCACGTCGCCAGCTCCCCATGGGCACTAACAAAGAAGGAAGCTTCCTGATGGTCCGCTGCAAACCACCGGTCAACCTGAATGCCCAAGGCCCTGGCGGCCAGACGATCCTGCGCCTCAAGCCACTGGCCCACGCGATTGCCTTGTTCATGGTGGCAGGCAGCGCCCACGCGGCGACAGCGTTCAGCTCCGGCTGGTTTGCCGACAAGGGTGCCTCCCAGGCGGCGACCGCGGCTCGCCTCAGCGGGGCGCAGGTGCCGGGGATTCCGTCGTTGAATCAGCAGGCGCGGGCGAACCAGCAGCTGTCACGTTCCATCAGCACGCTCAACAACAGTGTCGCGGCGATTGCGGCCCAGCAGGCGGCACAGGCCGCTGGCCGGCAAGCGGCGTTCGGCCAGGTCTCGACGATTCCCGACGGCCTCGGCAAGGGCGGCTTGCAGGTGGACAACAGCCTGACCCAGGGCTGGACCAACGCCAAGGGCCCGACCCAAAGCCAATCCGGTGGCAAGACCACCGTCAGCATCGAGCAGACCGCCGACAAGGCGATCCTCAACTGGGAAACCTTCAACGTCGGGCGCAACACCAAGGTCGATTTCCAGCAGCAGTCGAATTGGGCGGTGCTCAACCGCGTCAATGATCCCAACGCGCGCCCCAGCGAAATCCAGGGCCAGATCAACGCCCCCGGCACCGTGATGATCATGAACCGTAACGGGGTGATCTTCAGCGGCAGCAGCCAGGTCAATGTGCGCAACCTGGTGGCGGCGGCTGCCACCATCAGCGATGACCAATTCACCCAGCGCGGGATTTACGTGGATGCCAACGGCACCCAGCCGACCTTCACTGACGCGGCGGGCAAGGTCGAGGTGCAGCGCGGCGCGTTGATCCAGACTCACAACCCGGCCACCTCCACCGACGCCGGTGGCTATGCCTTGCTGCTGGGCTCGGAAGTCGAGAACGCCGGCAGCATCATCACCGCCAAGGGCCAGGCCACCCTGGCCGCCGGCGACAGTTTTTATATCCGCAAGGGCGTCGGCACCACCGGCAACGACCGCTCCACCACCCGTGGCAATGAAGTGGCCACCGGCCTCAAGGCCGGCAGCACGTCGGGCAAGGTCAGCAACAGCGGCCTGATCATGGCGTCGACCGGCGACATCACCCTCACCGGGCACCAGGTGCAGCAGAACGGCGTGGCCCTGGCCAGCACCTCGGTGGATACCCGCGGCACGATTCACCTGCTCAACGCCGCCAGCGATGCCACCGGCAGCGTGACCCTGGGCGAGGGCAGCACCACGGCGATCCTGCTGGACGCCAGTGGCAGCACCGCCCTCAACAGCCAGAAGGACAATGGCCTGAGCAAGCTCGACGGCCTGCCCGCCAACCTGATCACCGGCCCGTTCAACAACCTCAGTGCAGTGGCCGACCGCACCGACCAATCGCGGATCGAGATCGTCAGCGGCGGCACCGTGGACTTCCAGAAAGGCTCGATCACCCTGGCCACCGGCGGCCAAGTGGCTGTCAGCGCCAGCCAACGCAGCCTGGTACGCGACGGCGCGATAATTGATGTGTCTGGCGCGATTGGCGTCAAGGTGGCGATGGAAGCCAACAACATCAAGATCAACGTGCAGGGCAACGAGCAGCGCGATGCGCCGGTCAACCGTGACGGCGGGCAATTGATCAACAACGACGTATGGGTCGACCTGCGGGACCTGGTGTTCGTCCCGGCCGGCACCAACGGCTATGCGACGGACCGCTGGTACACCGCTGGCGGGCTGCTGGAAGTCGGCGGTTACCTGGGCACCCAGGGCCACTCGATCGGCGAGTGGATGGCCCAGGGCGGCACCGTGACGTTCACCGGCAAGGACGTGGTGACCCAGCAGGGGGCCCAGGTCAATCTGTCGGGCGGTACCGTCGATGTGCAGGCCGGCTACATCCGCCAGACCTGGCTCAAGGGGCCTGACGGCCAGCTCTATGAACTGTCGAAAGCCCCTGCGGACATTCTCTACGCGGGGATCTACAAAGGCTTTGAAGACACCAGCGCCCGCTGGGGCCGCAGTGATTTCTACTACAACCCGCTGGTGGCCCAGCAAAGCCGCTACGAGGCGGGCTACACCGTGGGCCGCGACGCCGGCAAGCTGGTGGTGGGCACCACCAACGCGGTGCTGGAAGGCCAGTTGATCAGTGATGTATTCCAGGGCGATCGCCAGACCCAGGCCCCCACTATCAACCTTGATGGTTATCAGCAGTCACAGCAGGCCATGGCCCAGCGGGCGCAGTTGATCATTGGCCAGTACACGCCGGTCTACAACAAGGCCAACGGCACCTTGCGCTACGCCTTGACCCCGACCATCGACCAGGTGCTGATCGAGAGCGCCACGCAAAAAATCGCCGACGGCCTGGACCTGGCTACCGCGCTGCCGACCGAACGTCAGGGCAAACTGGTGCTCGACAGTGACCTGCTCAATGGTTACCGGTTGGGCGCGATCAAGGTCGGCGCCAAGCAGCAGATTGACGTCAATGGCGCACTCAAGGTGGCGGACGGCGGCGACATCACCCTGTTCGGCCCTGTGGTTTCAGTCAATGCCAACCTCACGGCCCACGGCGGCAGCATCAACGCGGGCAACCTGTTGAATCAGGTCGACCTCAATCGCTCCAATGTCGTCGGCGACGTGATTCTGCCGGGCACCGGGCGGCTCGATGTGGCCGCCGGGGTCAGGCTGGACAGTTCCGGGCGCTGGAATAATCTGGCGCTGGACCCATCGGCCACTGACGGGGTGGCGTATATCAACGGTGGCAAAGTGTCGTTGCGCAGCTCTGGGGACGTGAACCTCGCAGTGGGCAGCCGGGTGGACACGTCGTCCGGGGCAACCATCGGCCTGGATGGCAAAGTCCGGGGCGGCAAGGGCGGCGACGTGACCGTGGGCGCGCTGGGGGCTTTGGACCTGGGCGCTGAGATTCGCGGCTATGGCGTCAGCGCAGGCGGCACCTTGACCTTGCAGGCCAACCAGGTGCAGATCGGCGAGAGCCCGCAGGCGGCGGACGCCAAGACCTTGCAGTTGGCCGGGGATTTTTTCACCAAGGGTTTTTCGGCCTATGACATTACCGGCAACGAAGGGTTGCTGGTCACCGATGGCACTCAGGTTGATGTGAGCGTGCCGGCCTACCGGCTCTCGGAGCAGGCCGCCACGACGCCGGGCGGCGGCGATGCGGCCAGCGTCATGGAACGCTGGACCCCGCCGCTTTACCAGGAAGACCCCAGCAAGGGCGTTCTCACCCAACGGCGTGGCGCCAGCCTGACCCTTTCCGCCGGCCACCTGGAGTCGCCTGCGACGCAATTGCCGACAACGGCGCTGGACGTCGGCAAGGGCGCGGTGATCAGCGTCGACCCGGGCCAGTCGATCAATCTGCGCAGCATCGGCCAACTGACGGTCGACGGCACGCTCAATGCCTGGGGTGGCAGTGTCAACCTGACTGGCCTGACCACGCGGGCGTTCGAGCAAGCCAACGCGATTGGCCACGGCCGCTCCATCTGGCTGGGTGAAAACGCACTGATCGATGTCGCCGCCCGGGCCGCGACCGCCGTGGACAATCGCGGAAGCCAATACGGGCTGGTCCGCGACGGCGGCAAGATCAGCATCGGGGGCGAGGTCAACCTGAGCACCGGGACGGTCACGGCCAGTGACCTTTTTGTGGTGGTACGCGAGGGCGCCCGGCTGGACGCGTCGGGCACGCAAGCCGTATTGGATGTACCGGGGCAGGGCGCAACCCGGGTGGTCAGCAATGGCGGCAGCATCAGCCTGGCGTCCAACAATGGCTTGTACCTGGACGGCAGTCTGGTCGCCCGGGCCGGCGGTGCCGGCGCAGCGGGCGGCAGCCTGAACGTGGCGTTGGACAGCCCGTATTACACCAAGGGCGATGTCACGGACCGGGTACTCAAGGTGCGCGAACTGGTGCTCGGCCAGACCCATCAGGCCCACCCACTTGCCGGCACCGCCGCCGACGCAGCCGACAGCCTGGAATATGGCCATGCTCGCCTGGGCGTAGACCAGGTCAGTGCGGGCGGTTTCGACAACCTGGCGTTGATGAGCAACGGCCTGTTGAGTTTCGACGGCGATGTGTCCTTGGCCATGGGCCAGGGCCTGCGCCTGTATAGCGGTGCCTTCAACCTCAGTGAGGGCGCGGCGGCCAATGCCCGGGTGAATCTGTCGGCACCCTACCTGCTGCTGTCCGGCATGGATTCGCCGGCCCGGGAGTTCTACGTGAACCCGGTGTCGGTGTTGCCGTTACCATCGCTGCGCGCCACCGAGGCGCAGTTCAATGCCAGCGCCAGCTTGATCGATGTGCGCGGCAGCGTGTTGTTTGGCAGCAAGGGCAAACTGCGCCAGGCCGACGACAGCCTGGTGGGCCTTGAGCGTCGCGGCTTTGATCAGGTCAACCTGAGCAGCCAGGGCGATCTGCGCTTCCTGGCGGGCGCCAACCCGGACGGCGTGGCCTTGAAGGTCAGCACCCAGTTATTGACCCAGGGCGATATGACCTTGCGCGCGGCGCAGTTGTACCCGGCGACGGAGGTCGGTGCGCGGGTCATCGCGGGCTACTTGAGCGAATTCAACAGCCTCAACATCACGTTCGACCCGCTGCGTACCCTGACCATTGGCCGTACCGGCAGCGCGGATGCCGCGGTGCCTTACTCGGCATTCGGGCGCCTGCAACTGGGCGCCGCGACGGTGCGGCAGGGCGGCGTGGTACGGGCGCCCCTGGGGTTGATCGATATCGGCACCATGGGCAGCAGCCAGGTGCAATTGCTGCCGGGCAGCGTGACCTCGGTGAGTGGCAAAGGCCTTGTGCTGCCGTATGGCGGCACCCTGGATGGCCAGGTCTACACGTACAACGGGAAGACCGTGACGTTTGTCGGTCAGGGCGGGCTGGTCAACCAGAACGCGGAACTCAGCGTCGGGGTGATGCTCGGCGGCCAGTCGGTGCAGGTGCAGCCTGAGGCTACCCTGGACCTGTCCGGCGGTGGCGAGTTGCTGGGGGCCGGGTTCGTCTCCGGGCGTGGCGGTTCTACGGATGCGCGCTACAGCCCGTTGGTGCAGTTGGGTGCCAATGGCGGTTTTGTGTTGCCGGGCCTGGGCACCAACCCGATTTACGCCATCGTGCCCTGCGTGCAGCCCGGCGCGGCGCCGGTGGCGCCGGAGAAGGGGGCGGTCGATCCGTTAGTGGGCCAGCAGGTCACCATCGGCGCCGGAGTGCCGGGGCTGCCGGCGGGCACGTATACCCTGATGCCGTCCACCTACGCCTTGTTGCCCGGTGCTTTCCGCGTCGAGATCAACGGCCTGGCCGGGCTCGGCAGTGATACCGCCACCCAACGGATGCGCAATGGCTCCTGGTCCACCGCCGGGCGCTTGTCCATCGCCAACACCGGGATCAGCAACAGCGTCGCCAGCCAGTTGATTTTGACCTCGGCCGATACCTTGCGCCGCTATTCCCAATACAACGAAACCAGCTACGCACAGTTCGCAATCGCCGACGCCGCGAAACAGGGGGTGCCACGCCCGATGCTCGCCGTCGACGCCAAGACCCTGAAACTGGCCTTGCGGCCCGGGGGCGGCGCTGATGGGTTTTCGTTCCAGGGCATAGGCCGTTTTGAGGCGGCGGCGGGTGGCTACGGTGGCGCCGTGGCGGTGATTGATCCAAGCAAACGCGGTATTGAAGTCGTCGCGGCGGGCAGCTCCGCAACCACCGGCTTCAGCGGTATTACCTTCAGCGAAGACAGCCTCAACGCCCTCGGGGCCTCGCGCCTGATGGTGGGGGGCATGACGGCGGTGCAGTATGGCCAGTCCGGCAACTACATCGTTCTGGCAGGCGGTACCAATCAGGCCGACAGCGCAATCACGCTACGGGAAGGCGTGACGCTCGCCGCGCCGGAAGTTTTTCTGTTGAGCGACACGAAAGCGATCGTTCTGGAGCAAGGGGCGTCCATCAACACCATCGGCCGTGGCCAGGCCAGCTACGATGCCCGCGATGGGTTTATCTACAAGGTCACCAATATGCTGGCGGTGTCCAACGGCTTGCTCAATGTCATTTCATCCGGTTCGGCGTTTCCCAGCGGCGGGATCAGGGTTGGGGTGTGTGACACGGGGGTGTGCAGCGGGCAAACCGGGCTGTACTCCGAAGGCAGTATCGTGGCGCTGACCAACAATACCTTCCAGCTCGGCGACCAGGTGCGCTACGGCACCCGCCACCTCAACCTGGGGGTCAACACCATTAACCTGGGCAGCGTGGAAGCCCTGGCTGCTGCCGCTGCGGCCAATCAGTTACCCGCCGGCCTGACACTCACCCAGGCGCTTCTGGATCGCCTGCTCAAGGGGGATACCCAGTTCGGTGCGCCGGCTCTGGAAACCCTGCAGCTCTCGGCGCGGGACAGTTTCAACTTCTACGGCAGTACCTCCCTGGACACCTATGACCCACTGACGGGTAAATCGCGTCTGAGCAACCTGATGCTTTCCACCCCGGCGATCTACGGTGCCGGTGGCGCTGGCGACGTGGCCAGCATTCATACCGCCAACCTGATCTGGCAGGGCGCGACCCCACCACCGGGTAGCGTGATAGGCGGCGGGGCGGGCACTGGCAGCGGGCGCCTGGATATCAACGCCGAGCGTATTGAGTTCGGCTACGGCGCCTTTGCCCAGACCAATACCGTGAGCAGTTTCGACCGCCTGGCTTTGGGCTTTGCCAGCGTGAATCTCAATGCCAGCGAGCGCATTACTGCCAACCACAAGGGCAGCCTCTCGGTGTATCAGAGCCAGGGCGCCTATGACCCGGTGAAGGGCTTCCAGTACAGCGGTGGCGACCTGAATATCATCACGCCGCTGATGACCGGCGAAGCCGGTTCGGTGAACCGCATCACCGCAGGTGGGGCGATTGATCTTGCAGCGTCCACGGGCGTGCGGGGCAAGGCCAACGGCCAGGGCGCCGAACTGTCCCTGCAAGGCGACAGCATTCGCCTGGCCACGGCGGTGGTATTGCCCAGCGGCAAGGTCAGCCTGGGGGCCCGGGGCGATGTGGTGTTGACCGACGCGGCCATGGTCGATGTGGCCGGTCGCGCCATCGTGTTCAACGATGTGACCCAGTACGGCGCGGGCGGCACTGTGCTGCTGGACAGCGGCAGCGGCAATATCCTGCAGGCCGCCGGCTCGACCATCGACCTCTCCGCCAAAAACAACCAGGCCGGCAAACTGCGGGCGGTTGCGGTGGACGCGGCGGGCGGTATCGTCGACCTGCAAGGCACGATCCTCGCCGGCAGCAGTGGCTATTACGATGCGGGCGGGACCACGATGCCTTATGCGGCCGGCACTGTGGAAATCCAGGCCCAGCGCCTGGGCAGCAGCGGTTCCCTGGACCAGCAGTTTGCCGACCTCAACCAGCGCCTGAATCAAGGCCAGGTGTTCGGCACACGCAGCTTCCAGCTCAAGCAGGGCGACTTGACCATCGGCAATGGCCTCAAGGCCGGCACCCTTAACGTCTCCGTGGACAATGGCAGCCTGCGGGTCACCGGCCTGGTGGATGCCAGTGGCGAGCGCGTCGGCAGCATCAACCTGGCCGCCAAGCACGGCCTGACCCTGGACGGCGGCGCGGTACTCGACGCCCATGGCAGCCAGCTGCGGGTGGACAGCTACGGCAAGATCATCGACTCGCCCAACCGGGCCATGGTGGTGCTCGGCTCCGGCACCGGCCAGTTGACCCTGGCCGATGGCGCACGCATCGACCTGCGTCACGGCACCGAGGCGGTCCAGGGCAATGACGGGCGCAACCGCGGCACCCTCGAACTGAATGCACCACGGCTGATCAACGCCGATGGCTCCAGCAACGACATCAACATTGATGCCCATGGCCGCCTGACGATCCAGGGCGCGCGTTCGATCGCCCTCAACGGCATGATCAGTTACGACGATGCGCCACTCGTTACCGACCCGACGGCCAGCGGGCGGCCTTACCAGCAGATCGACCAGGCCTACCTGGATGGCAAGCATGTGCTGAGCACGGCCTTTATCAACGGTGCATTGCTCAACCAGAACCTGCTGCAAAACAAACTTGCCGGGCTTAACAATTCAACCTATGCCGATGCCTTCCACCTGCGGCCCGGGGTGGAAATCGTCAGCAAGACCTCGGACGGTGACCTGGTGGTGCAGGGCGATCTGGACCTGTCCGGCTATCGCTACGCCAGCCTCAACCCCAACAGCCAGAAAACCTCGGTGTATGGCTCCGGTGAGTCGGGCAGCCTGACTCTGCGCGCCGGTGGCGACCTGAACATTTACGGCAGCATCAACGATGGTTTTGCGCCGCCGCCACAGACCGTCGATGACAAGGGCTGGGTGTTGTTGCCGGGCATCGACTTTACCGGCGGCACGATCATCGTGCCGGGTAACGGCATCACCCTGGCGGACGGCACGACTTTCCCGGCGGGCACCGTGCTCAACTACGACCTGCCGATCAAGGCCGTGGGCGTGGCCGCCGGTACGCGCTTGCCGACCCGGGCGACGCTGAACCAGGACCTGACGCTGCCTGCCGGTACGGTGCTGGCCGCAGCGGTGTTCGACAGCGCCGGCAATCTGCTGTTTGCAGCCGGCACGTTATTGAGCCAGGCACACACCCTGGCGGCCGGCTCGCAGCTGGACGCCGGCAGCCTGCTGACCCAAAACACCCAGCTCAGGGCGCTGACCTGGCCCAAAGGTGTGCCGTTGCCGACGAATTCTCAGGCGATCAACCCATCGTTCAACGTCGTGACGCTCAATGGCGACATGCCGCTGTCGCGCGGCGCGTTGATTCCTTCCGGCACCAACGTCAAGTTGCCGGGCGGGGCTGAGTCGGTGGCGTTGCGCCCGGAAGTGGCGGGGCGCCAGGGCAAACTGTGGGCTCTCTCGCCGATGCTGGCCGAAGGTTCGCAATCCTGGTCGCTGCGGTTGGTGGCAGGCGCCGACACCGAGGCGGCCGACAACCGTATCCTGCAAGCCCATCCGCGCAGCGGCGACCTGCGTTTGGCCGACAGCCACTACGGCATGTTTGCCAAGGAAATGCCCGCCAAGGGCAAGTTGACCTGGACCGCCTTTGCGGTGGAGGACTTTGCGGCCAATGGGGTGGTGGTCAAGGAAGGCGATCCGATCGACCAAAAGACCCTGGACGATTTCGGGCTGGGTTCGATTGATGATTTCTGTGCAGGCAACCCGGCGTACTGCGCAGTGAAAGTGGGCTATGTCTGGACCGAATTCGGCGCCAAGGACCTGGCGGACAACGGGATTATCGTCACCGTCGGAACGCCGATCGAGCAAAGCATCCTGGACCAGTTCGGTATCCCTTCCATCGATGAGTTCTGTGCAAGCTCGCCCGCCTACTGCCTGGCCCAGAGCGGCAAAGAGTATGCGGCGACCCCGTCCAGCAGCCGTTTCAGTGTGATTCGCACCGGCACGGGCGACCTCGAACTGCTGAGTGCCGGCAACTTGAGCATGGACTCCCTGTACGGGGTCTACACCGCCGGTACATCGTCCACCGCAACCGGTGCCGGTGACCCCTACAACCAGCCCAAGGCCCTGAACAGCGGCAAGACGGTGCTCAACGATACCAACAGTTATTTTGAACAGTTCGTCAATGGCTCATCTGACAGTCTGTACCGTGCCTGGTACCCGGAGGCGGGCGGTAACCTGAGCGTGAACGTGGGGGGCAACCTGACCGGGAATATCCTGGGCGGCGTCTTCAATCCCAGTCGGCCCAACCCCTTGGATAACGGTATCGACTCCGCCGATGTGGCCAACTGGCTGTGGCGCCAGGGCAGCGGCACGGTGAACACCGGTGGGCAGGCGCAGCCGACGGCCTGGTGGATCAATTTCGGTAGCTATACCGCCAATGCCTCCAAGGCTGATGCGTTTGTCGGGTTTACCGGTTTCGGCACCCTCGGCGGCGGTAACGTGGATGTACAGGTAGGCGGTGATGCCGGTGTGCTTCGGCGCATGGACGGCAATCAAATGTCGGCCTCTGCCAACCCGCGCAGCCAAGGGCTGGTGCTGGCGGTTGGCAGCACCGGGCGGGTTGCCGCTGATGGCAGCCTGCAGTTGACGGGTGGTGGTGATTTGCGGGTGCGTATCGGTGGCGCCCTGAACCCTGGCAGCGTGGTTGATGTAAACGATCAGAACGGCCAGTTGGTGAATATCCGGGGCAATGCCCAACTGCAAAGTGGTACCACGGGCAGGATCGACCTGACCTACGGCAGTAACAGCTCTGAGCAGAGCCCCGGCGAAACCCGTGCATTCGATCCGTTCCAGGCGACCCGTGGCCGGGCAGTGGGTGGCATCACCCTGGTGCCGGGTGATGCCACCTTCAACCTGGCGACTTTGGGTGATCTGGTGCTGCAGGACGTGATCGATCCGGGCCGTGTCGTCCTGCTGAACAACTCATCGTTTACCCGTGGCGGGACGAGTGGGACCGGCGAAAGTTGGTTCTCATTGTGGACCGGGCACACGGCAATCGACCTGTTTTCGGCGGGGGGCAATTTGACGCCAGCTGTCTCCGCCGCAGCGTCCGACCTGGCAACTGTTTACCCATCGATCGTTCGAGCGACGGCGGCTGGCGGCAGTATTTATTACGGAAACGCCGTCCTGGGGTCCCAAGCCGATACGAGTCCGATAAATGCCTTGGTGCTCGCCCCAGGTGCCAGCAGCCAGTTGCAATTCCTGGCCCATGACTCGATTTATGCGGGCGGTATGTTTGTCACGCCTTCCGGGGCCGACCCCAGCATCATGGCCACACCTTGGCGGCCGGCGTTCGTTGGGACCATTGATGGTCAGGTGGTTGTCGATGGCAACAATCTGTCGGAAAACGGCAGCTCGCCGGGTTCCATTCCGCGGCCTTTGTTTGCCTTTGGCTCCGCCACGGCGTCGGCAGCGGCTTATGCGCCAGCGCAGCCGTCGCGGTTCTATGCCTTGACCGGCGATCTGGTGGGCGTCAGCAGTGGACGGATCCTGACGTTTGATGCGTCCCCCTCGTACTTGCATTCGGGGCAGACCTGGTACGAAGGCAACGGGCCGGTGTGGATGATGGCCGGGCGAGATATTGTCAGCAGCGGTAGTCGGTTTAATACCGCCAGTGTCCTCGGTAGAGAAAACTCGACCGGCAACCTGTTCATCCACAACAACCCCGACGACATCTCCATCGTCTCCGCCGGGCGCGACATTCTGTACAGCAACTTCCAGGTTGCCGGCCCCGGTCTGCTGGAGGTGACGGCGGGCGGTAATATCCTGATGTCCGGGCGTGACCCGTCCAAGGGGGGCGAAGTCAGCATCACCAGCCTGGGCCCGGTGGTCGCGGGCGACAACCGCCCTGGCGCAGGCATCGTCATGCAAGCTGGCGTCGGCCCCAACGGCCCGGATTACCGGCGCTTTGTCGAGGCCTACCTGGACCCGGTCAACCTCGTCCAGCCAGGCGAACCCCTGTCGATCCAGGGTGGCAAGGTTGCCAAGACCTACGAAAACGAACTGGTCACCTGGCTCGCCGAGCGCTTCGGTTTCGTCGGCAGCAGCGAGCAGGCCCGTGCGGTTTATGCGGCACTGCCTGCCGAGCAGCAACGAGTGTTCGCCCGTGATGTTTACTTCGCTGAACTCAAGGCCGCCGGCCGTGAGTACAACGCAGTGGGCGGCGTGCGCCAGGGCAGCTATGTACGGGGGCGGGCGGCGATTGCCGCGCTGTTCCCGGACAAGGACGTGGCCGGCAACCCGATCACCTACAAGGGCGATATCACGCTGTTCGGCGGCTCCGGCGTGCACACCAATTTCGGCGGCTCGATCCAGATGCTGACCCCGGGCGGCGGGCAGACCTTCGGCGTCGAAGGCGCGGCACCGCCGTCCACGGCGGGTGTAATCACCCAGGGCGCCGGCGATATCCAGTTGTATTCCATGGGCAGCATCCTGCTGGGCCAAAGCCGCATCATGACCACCTTCGGCGGCTCGATCATGGGCTGGTCCGGCGAGGGCGACATCAATGCCGGTCGCGGTTCCAAGACCACCGTGGTGTACACGCCGCCCAAGCGTGTCTATGACAACTGGGGCAACGTCACGCTGTCGCCAGCGGTGCCGAGCACCGGGGCGGGGATTGCGACGTTGAATCCGATTCCTGAAGTGCCGGCTGGCGACATCGACCTGATCGCCCCGCTGGGCACCATCGATGCGGGCGAGGCGGGGATTCGGGTCTCCGGCAACATCAACATCGCCGCATTGCGGGTGGTGAACGCGGCGAACATCCAGACCCAGGGCAAGTCGTCCGGGGTGCCGGTGTCGGCAGCGGTGAACACCGGGGCCATGACCTCGGCGAGCGCGGCCGGTGCGGCGGCGTCCCAGGCGGCGGAAGATGCCGCCCGCAGCCAGCAGGCGGCGGCCAAACAGGGCCGGGCGTCGATTGTCACGGTGGAGGTGTTGAGCTTTGGCAGCGAGCCGGTGCAGCGCAAATCGGAGGACGGCCAGAAGACCTCGGGCTACAACCCCAACAGCCCGGTGCAGGTGCTCGGCGCCGGGCCGTTGAGTGACCAGGCACGGGCGCGGTTGACGGATGAGGAGCGTCAGCAGATCAGTTTGTAGTGTTAGAAAAGGACCTCTCGTTGTATTTGGGGCGATCATTGATCGCCCCTTTTTTTCGTCTGGATCACGGTTGATCCTTGAGGGTCTGGAAGGCTTTCACGCGCTTGACCAGGCTTTTCTTGCTGGCCGAGTCGGCGCTGTTGAAGAGGAACGAAAAGTCCGAAGCCAGGGTGGAGCTGCCGGCGATGGTTGCGTACTGATGACAGGCATTGCAGTTATCGCCCTGGACGTAGGTCTCCAGGGTGGTGTTGGCCACCGGTACGTTGCCCTGGCTGATAAACGGCCCGTAGGACAGTGGCACTTGCGCACTGACACCCGGTTCCGGCTGGGTGGGCGGGTTGGGGGTGAGGGTCCAGAGTACGTTGATCAATTTGTAGTATTGGAACACCGACTTGCCCTGGCTCTGCTGGGCGAAGTTGGCCTGCACCGCGCCGTTAAGCGCCTGCAGTTCAGTGGGCAGCGGATGTTCCCGGGTGGTCTGCACGGGTTGGTCCCGTGGAAACGGCTCGGTGCAGTCGCGGTCGGGATGGTGCTGTTTGCACTGGATACGCGCCACGTTCGGCGTGCATTCGGGGCCGGTGCCGCAGTTCGGGTTGTTGAAGGCAAAGCTGTCGGGCGGCGTCTGTTGTGGCGGCACCTGGTTGGGTTCCGGCACGTTGTCCACCTGCTCGAAGGTGGTCCAGATGAAGTTGGGCGAGGCTTGGGTCTTGTTGATGATATGCAGGCCCACCAGGCCCACCACTTGCTGGGTGCACTGCAAGGTGGCCGGGTTTTTGAGCCAGGCGACGGTGGTCAGGTAACGCCCGTAGAGCTCGGGTTTGCCGGTGAGGATCCGCCACGCCGCCTTGACCTCCAGGGCTCCCAGTTGCTCCTGCGGCACCGGGTTGGGCGGCAGCGAGCGCATGGGCTCACCGATGGGCAAGGACAGCCCGCCCGGGTTCTGGTTGTCGATGTTCTGCGCGACTTTCAGCTGGTTGGCTGCGTCGTACAGCCCTTTGCTGACGATGTAGTCGAACTCGGCCTTGCCCACCTTGCGTTCAAAAAACACCAGGTTCTGCGACTGGTCCGTCAGCCAGCCGCCGGAGGCTTCCATGATCGGGTCTGGAATCGAGGCCAAGGTGCCGCTGGACAGGTGAAAACCATGGCGGGCGTTGATCGCGCTTTCGGAGGTGGCGGTCATGAACTTGCGCGCCCCCACCGACATCGCCCTGAGGCTGCCCTGGGTGCTGCAATTGGACGGCACCAGGGTTTGCACGCCCCAGCCGGTGGGCGCGGGGGCGCCGGGCAGGAAGATATCGTTGGCGTCCTTGTAGCTGGCCCATACCGGCGCGACGCTCATTGGCTGCCCGGAGGCGGGCGGCACACCGAATTGCGCCAGGGTACTGTTCATGTCCGGCTCACCCGCGAGGGCGGGCGTGGCTGGCCAACCGGGATTCACCGGCCAGTTCAGGGCAATGAACAACTGCCAGCCAAAGCAATTCATAAAGCTCTGGCCGGTGGCGTTGAAGTTGTTGATCGGCAGGAACCCGCCGCTTTTCGGGTTGAACACCAACTGTTGCTGCACGCAAGCGTCGGCGTCGGAAGTGGGGGATGCGTAGGCGGCCTGCATGGCGAACAGGCTCAGCACCACACTGGTCAGCAGCGATAAAACACTTAAGCGTAACCTGGACATCATCGCGCTCCTTGCAAGCAGGTAAAGCCGCACCCTGGCTGGGTGCGGCGGATGGGCCGTATCAGTCAGGCGCCAGGCACCAGCGCCAATCCGGACTCCCATGGATGTTCCGTCGCGCTGGGGTTATCGGCTTCGCCCGGGTTGAGCGCGCGCACCGTCACCAGTCCCGGAGCGGCAGTGGGGCTTACGGTGATGGTCAGCAGGTAGCCCTGGGTGCCACCGGAGTTGGTTTGCCCTGGGATGGCGGAGGCATCCGGCAGGAACTGGGTGACCTGCGCCGTCACGCTAGGATTGGAAAACTGCACCCGCGCCGTCTCGGCGGTGGTCTTGAGGTCGGCGCCTTGCACCACCAGAGCGAACTGCCCGCTGGTGCCGGGTGCCAGCCACGCCGGCAGGTCGGTAGGCGACTGCCCGTAGAACAGATCCAGGGGCAGCAGTTGCACCGGCCAGGGTTGCACGCCGTTGACCCGATCCGTCACGCAGGGGCAGGAATCCGGCGTCGGGCTGATGGGCGTGGTTGTCACACTCAGGCCCACCAGCAACTGCTGGGCAATCACCCACACATAGTTGATCGGCTGGCCACTGATGGTGATGTCGTTGATCGAAAACCCGGCGCTGACCGGCACTTCAAACACCGCTTGCAGAATCTGGTCGGAGCCGTTGGCGGCGGACTTGGCGGTGCCACGGGTGATTTTCCAGTACTGGCTGACGTCCTGGCCTTGAGGGCCTTTCCACGCCGAGAAATCGGTGGGTTGTTGCAGGTAAAGGCCGATGGGGTTGGTCAGGGACAGCCGGTTATTCACCGCCACGCTGTTGGCCGAGAAACCGATATGCGGGTCAGAGTTGCGGTAGTTCTGCCCGTATTGCGCGCAGCAGATCAATGCCTGGGAATTCTGGCTGCTGGCCAGTGGACGCAGGATGGTCGCTGCGGCGGCCAGGTACACCTCGGCGCTCAAGGTGTTGGGGCCGGAGGTCAGGTGCATCGCCCCGCCGTATTGGCCGGGTACGCAGGCGGTGCCGGCGTTCCATTTGTTGACCGTGTCGTAGGCCGGTTGGCCGGTGGTAGGGTCGATGACCGGATCGCCGGCTTTGCCGGTCGGGCAGTCGGCGGTGTAGCGCAAGTACAGGTCTTCGAGTTGCACCTGCGGGTCGATGTAGTCGCGGTACAGGCCCAGCACTGCATTTGGATCAATGCGCCACATGGCCAGGAAATACGCCGGGTTTTCGCAGGTGAAGGTGATCTTGCGCATGTTGCCATTGGCGTCACGCACGATGGACCACTCGCAGTATTCGTCAAGCCAGCCACGGGGCCCCGAGGGCGAGAAATCCTTGTACTTGCCTTGCCAGTCGATGGTCGGGCAGCGGGTGACGGGCAGTTGCAGCAGGGTGCCTTGCTTGTTCGGGTCGTAGAGCATGTACAGGGTGTTGTTGATCGTAATCTGGCCGTTGTCGGTCAGTTCCATCACCTGTTGCATGGACATGGCCTTGCCGCCCAATTGCGGAATCACCGCCGTGCCGTTGTTGTAGAAGAACGTCCACAGCCGATTGGGGAAGGGCGCCCAGGTAATCGCCGGCGGCGTGCTGGGGCCGTAGCCTTCCACCAGCGGGTTGTAATAGCCCGAGCGCGGTGCGTCATTGAGGCCCGACCACGGGTTGCCGATGATTGCGGACTGGGTCCAGCCGGTGAGGTCGTTGTTCCAGTCGGTTTCAAACTGCGGCAGCTGGTTTTCCAGGCCCAGCTTGTTGTAGTCCTTGGGTGCTTGCCCGGCGGGAGAGGTGAATTGTTTGAAGGGTGTGCTCATGGCGATTCTCCAGGTGTTGTGTGGGTGGAAGCAGAGCAGCAACCGGCACTGGGGGCAGGGCCGGTGATGGCCTGGCGCGGGTCGTCCCACACCAGTTGGGCGATAAAGCCTGGCAGCGGCGCGTACTCTTGCGGCGTCAACACCCGGGCACTATCGAGATGGGTCACCACCACGGATAACTGCGTGGCGTCAGTGGGGCGAAGGTTCAGCGCGCTGGCATTACGCGCGGCATTCAGCGCGCGGGACACGCCGTGGGTGATGCAGCGGCCCTTGTCATCCACCAGGCCCATGCCGATGCGACTGAAACGCCCGACATAGTGCGGGTTGTCGGCACTCACCTGCTGCGGCGTGGCGTCGGGCTGGTTGAGGAATACGTCGATCAGGTAGGTGTCGTGGGTGCAGCGCACATGGTCGAACACCACCCACGGCCCGAGCCCGGTCGCGTTGCGGGTGGCCGGGGCGGGGGCCGAACTGTGTTGGCAGCACGCCTTTGCAGCTGCCTTGGTTGCGCCAAACTGCGGGGCCACGGGTGTGCCGTAGTCGTAGCCGATATGCCGGCTGTCCTGGGCCATGTCACCGAGGGTGGTGTAGCGCCAGGCATCGGCGCTGGTGAAGGTCACGGTGCTGGCCTCACTCCCGGCGAACGGCTGGAGCAGGCATTGGGTGGTGTACTGCGCCGCCGGGTTGGCCCGGATCCAGACCTCCAGCATCCGGTCGATATTGGCGTGGTAGGAGCTGAACACCGGGTCGAATGCGGTGTAGGCGTTGTCGGCCATGTCACCGCCGATCCAGCCGTGATAGTTGTCGTGGGGCTGCTCGTAGAGCCCGTCGAAATTCAGGGCACGGTTGGGGTACAGGTCATCTTTTTGCGGCGGGTCAAATACTGGAATATTCGCCCATGGATAACCCGGTACGCCTTGGGGCTGGCTGAACGAGGTGAACTTCAGTGCATCGACCACCTGCTGCTGGAAAATCCGGCTCATGGCATACAACTCGGTGCGTTCGCGCCGGAACGGCTCGCCCTGGGTATAAAACAGCGGGTTGCGCTGCACGAAGCGGCAGTCCACGCCGTTGACATCACCCCTGGCACACACCTTCGAGCTGCCGTCCTTGGCCGCCGCATAGCGCAGCGGGTTCGGCCGGACCTCACCGGTGTGCGGGTGCACATAGGTTTCATCGAGAAACGCCTGGGGCAAACCGGCCTGGGGGCTGCCGTCGACACTGGCGTCTGCGGCCATCCAGTCCCAATAGGGAATCGGGCAGTCGATCAGTGCCTCGAGGTACAGCAGATAGGCCCGGTGCCACAAGGCAAACGCTTCCTGGTAATGCAGGCACCAGTTGGTATGGATGTACGCGTAGCGCTGCCAGGGCGAGCCGCTGTCGGGGTCGGCTACCTGCATCACGTCATCCAGGCGCGAGCGGTACTGGTTCAGTTGTTCCTGTGTCAGGGCGCGAATGTCCTGACGCACCCGTTTCACCGGGTGGGGCAGGTCGGGTGGGGGAATGCGCTCGGCGATATCGAACGGTGAACTGGGGGTCAGGCGCCAGCCCTGGTTGACCCACAACCGGAAGGTTTCCAGGGCATCGATGGGCCAGAACTGTTGCTGGTCGAGGGTCAGCGGCATGCTGCGGGAGGCCAGGTGCTGGTAGATGGTTTCGGACCAGGTCTTGACCGAGGCGGGGTCTTCGAGGAACACGAAGTAGGCGTTCATGCAGCCCACCCAGGAGGCAGCGACGGCGGCGCGTTGGGCGGGCGGTATCCAGTAGGGGGCGCTGAAGAGGCCGTGGATATCGGTGGCCCATGTCGGTTTCGCGACTATCATAAGATCCCTCTCATGCCGCCCCAGTGCCTGATTTGGCTGGGCTGCTAAGCTGGATTGATGTTAGTGCGCCACCGCGCAGGATTTCTGCAAAATGGTGGGTGTTTACGGTGGATTCATTGCAGTTTTTTCAAGGAAGATATGGAAAAAATGACAGATGCCATGGATTTGAAGATTCTGGGGAAGTTGCAAAGGGATTGCAGTCAGAGTCTGGAGTTGTTGAGTGACAGTGTCGGGCTGTCTTCGACCAGTTGTTACCGGCGTATCAGGCGGTTGGAGAGTGTCGGGATTATCAAGGCGAAGGTGGCGGTGCTGGATGAGCGCAAGCTTGGGATTCAGGTCACGGCGTTCTTTTTGATCAAGCTTGATAGGGACAGCAATGATATCGACCGCAAGATGCAGCATATCCTGGCGAACCATCCGGAGATTCAGGACTGTTATTTGCTGACCGGGGAGTTTGATTTTGTGATGGTGGCGAAGTTTCGGGATGCTACTGAATACACTGATTATATCTATCGGTTTTTAGACATTTACCGGGATATTCCGATTCGTACTTATTCGTCTACTTTGGTGGTCAGGACGGTTAAGAAGTCTTATGAGTTGCCATTGCCTTCGTCGTTGCTGTGAGCCGCCTCGCAGCGGTTCAGCCAACTGATAAGCATCGAATCAGTGAACATTCCGCCGCCTGAGCGGCGGAACGTGCCGGTTGGCGATTAAGCCGGTTTGCGCCAGTCGTCCGAAGCTTCGGTACCGGCCACCACGTGGGTCCAGCTGACCTTCCGGTAGGCCAGGCTGGTCTTGATCAGTTGGGTGTAGTTTTCGTTGTTACTGTTTTGCGCGTGGGGCAGCACGGTGTGAATGTCAACGACGGTGGCATCCTCCAGCTTGGTGGTGAAGAAGTGCTCCTGCTTGCCGTCGCCCGAGGTACGGAACCACTTGACCTCGACGGTCGGCAGCATTTCGCCGGTGGCCAGGGCCTGGTAGAGCATGGGCGAGGCTTTGCTCAGGGCGCTGGTAAAGATCAGCGGCTTATGCACGCGCTGGCCGGCAGGCTGGCCGCTTTGCGGGTCGGTAGGCGCGGCGATCTGATGGTCGATTTCCTGTGCCAGGATTTCGTCTTCGTGGCCTTCTACATAAACGTTGCCCACCGAGTCTGCGGTGAACGCGCCCTTGGTAATATGGCCCTGGTTTTTGCCGTGGATGCTGATATACGCGGGTGTTGGCATGACAAGCTCCTTGTCGCGATCAAATGAACGACCCCGTGAGGTCGCGGGTTCTGGCCAAAAAGGCCATGGCTTTGCAGGCGCTCGGGGTGAGCACGCTGAAAATCGGTTACAGGTTGAGAATGCGCTCCAGAGACACCAGCACTTCTTGAGTGATAGCGTTCAGGCGGATCGAGTAGATCGTGTAGGCGACCGTCAGCACGACGGTGGCAAGAGCCCACGGCGTCCACAATGGCCAGGCGCGCTTGATCCGGTAGTTACGCGGCGTGACGTTGGCCAACGGGTTGGTCAGGCGTTTGGGTGTTTCACCCCGTAGTGGGCGCAGCAGGCCATGCAGTTGGTTGATGATCTTCTGTATCTCGTCATCGCCTTTGGCATGGGCGCCGTATTTGCCCTTGAGGCCGGAGATCAGGCACTGGTACATGAACTCCAGCACATGTTGGTAGCGGGCCGCTTCGGGGTGCTATGCCGAGCATAAGCCCGCCATCGCAGACCAGTTGGATTTTTCAGTCTTTTCAGGAAGTTGCAGGCGTCACCATGGAGTTACACAAGGAGCAGGGAATGGTCTACGAGCAAGTGAAACAAGGGTGTACAGGGCGACGATTAACGGCGCTTCGTGCGGTCAGCGCAAAATGTTCAGGCGTGCGTCTGCGGGTGTTGTTGAGTGAATGCAATATCGCACCGATGGATTTCGCACTATTTCTGAAGATCAGCCCCCAGCGGCTGACCAATTGGTTTTCCCGGGGTATCCCGCGCTCGCGGTGCGATAACATCGCACGGCTGTTGAGCGTCAGCGCCCACTGGCTGGAAACGGGGGAAGGGGAAAAGTGCCCGGCGACAAGAGAGTAGCGAAGCCCATGCGCCTGATTATTCAGCCAGCTTTTTGAATTGCCTCGCCAACTCCAACACGACTCGGCCGCTATTCGCAGTGGGCACCAGATGGGTAAACGGAATATCGATCATCCGGTTCTCCCGCACCGCCCGCAAACGCGAGAGCACCGGGTCACTGGTCAGCAACTGGCGCTTGCGGCTGGCCGGTGACCACACTGCATCCGCCAGCAAAATCACATCCGGGTCACTCATCAGCAGGGTTTCGCTGCTCACGGTGACGCGGTATTGGTTGATCCCGGCGAATAAATTGCGCGCTCCGGCAGCCGCCACCAACGTGGTGACGAACCCACGTCGGCCTTCGCTGTCCAGACCGTTGACTTCACTGTCCAGGTAAAACACCGACAGCGGTTTACCCTTGCCAGTCAGTGCCTGGGCACTGGCCAGGTCGGCGTCCATGGCATCGCTCAACGCCCGCGCCCGTTGCTGTTTGTGCACCAGGGCGCCGAGGGTAGACAGGTCGCTGCGGATATGCCCGAAGTAATCCAGCGAATGCCCGTCACACGCCGACTCCAGCAAGTACGACCCAACCCCGTTGCCGGCCAGGCCCGTGCGGGAAGTCACGCCAGTGCCAAAGGCAGTGGCGAACCCACCGACCACCAGATCCGGTGTCTGCGCATAGAGCACTTCGCTGGACGGGTACTTGGTCGCAATCACCGGCGCGCCGAAATACTCGCCGTCTCGGTGGGCTGCACCGTTGTCATCCAGATACGCCACGCCCACCAATGCCGGGCCGACATCCAGCGCCAACAGCAAGTCGGCCGCATGCTGGTTGAGGGCCACGATGCGTGAGGGCGGTGAGTGGGCAGCGGTCCAGTCCTGGTTGCAGTTGCGATAGCTGTCCGCCAGAGCCAACGATGGGCAGAGCAGGGCGCCCAGCAGCAGCCACGACGCTTTCATGGGCGCTCCTTGATCAGCAAATCCTCGACGACTTCGCCGCCCACCAGATGCACTTCCACCAGCCGTTGCACCTCTGCGTTGCTGTGCACGCCGTACCAGCACGTGTCCGGGTACACCGTCACAATCGGGCCCAGGTTGCACGGGAACTGGCAGTGGGTACGGGTCAACAGCACGCCGCCAGGCTTTTCGATGCGGTCGTGTGCCAGCAGGTGGCGACGCAGGGTTTTCCATAATTGCAGCGCGCCACGCTGGGTGCAGCGCGGGCCGGTGCACAGGAACACGTGGCGGGCGTGGTCAGGCACATGGGACCAGTCCGGATGAGTTTCCACGGGCGTACTCATCAGAAGCGATACGTGTAGCGTACTTCGGAGGTGAACGGCCGCCCGAGGTTGTCGACGTTGCTGGCGCGGCTGGTGACGTAGTCGCGGTCGAACAGGTTCTCTACCAGCAGGCTGACGCGGTGTTGGTGAGCATTGTCGAGATAGCGATAGGCGTCGGCATCCACCACGGTGTAGTTGCCGTACTCGACCTTCTTCGAGCTGACGATATCGCCGATGTAGCGCACGGCGGTACCGGCGCCCCACAGGCGATCCACCGATTCATAGCCGACCCGCGAGCGGGCGAAGAAGCCAGGAATATCGTTGAGGGTGACACCCGCGCGTGACTCGGTGAGGTTGCGGGTCATGTCGGCCTGCACGCTCCATTGCTCGTTGAGTTGCAGCTTGGCGTCGGCCTCGAAACCGCGCATCTGGATCTGCCCCTGGCCATTGACCCACTGGATATCGTCCTGGGTGATCAGGTCGGTGATCTTGCGCTTGAACAGCGTGACACTGGCGCTGAAGTCCCGCGCCAGCAGGCTGCCCTTGTAGTCGAGGCCCAGCTCGGCGTTGCGGCTCTTCTCCGGCTTGAGGTTGCGGTTGCCTTTCTCATCGTCTTCATTGACGAACAGTTGCTCGGCATTCGGCAGTTTGTAGGCAGTGCCGTATTGGCCGCGCAGGGCCCAGTTGTCGTTGAGGTCGTAGAGTGAAGTAAGCATGCCGACGGTGGCGCTGTCGCCGCCGCTCATGGCTTCGTGGCGTACGCCGATGCTCGGGTGCCAGTTCGGCAACGCCTCGATAGTCGGGCGCAGTTGGGTGTACAGCGCGTGGGCCTGGGCCTTGTTGTCGTCGATGATCAACACATCGTCCTGGCCCTTGAACCACTGGTTGTCGGAACCGAATACCAGCACATGATCGCCGGGCAACACGGCCTTGCCTTCAGCCTGCACGCCCCAGTCGGTGAAGCCCCAATAGTCGTTGTGGTTGATGACCTTGGTGCCGCCGCCTTCGACATTGTTGAGGCGGGTATAGCGCGTGTCCCAATCGTTGATATGCCCTTTGACGAAGTAGCTCAGGCGCTCATTGACGGTTTGCTCGAAGGTCGCCGTGGCGATTTGCTGCACCCGGTCGTTGGTGGTCTTGTGGTTGTCCACCGGACGGGCGAAATCCAGGTTGGCGTCGGCGTATTGGTAAAACAGTTCCAGGCGCGTGTCATCGCCAAACGACTGGATCGCCTTGGTGCCGAAGGTGGTGACTTCGTAGGAGCGCTTTTTGTCGGTGACGTTTTTCATGTCGCGGTTGCGAAACGGCTGGTAGCCCTCGGAGGCGTTGCGGCTGACGTAGGCCAGCAAGCCGAGGTCGCCAAATCCGTTATTGAAAATCTTCTCGACCCGGGCATCGCCGGTGGTGCCGCCGAAGGTATCCACGCCCAGGTTCACCTCGCCGGACGCCTCGCGGGTTTGCGGGCTGCGGGTGACGATGTTGATCACCCCCGACACCGCCTGGGTGCCGAACAGCAGGCTCTGGCCACCCTTGAGCACTTCGATGCGCTCAATGGCGTTGGCGGGCAGGGTGTCCAGGTACAGGCCGCCGTACAGGCGATTGTTCAGGCGCACGCCGTCCAGCAGGATCAGCGTGTCGTCGTTGCGCCCGCCCAACAGGGAGTAGGTGCCGTAGTCGAACGGGCCGTTTTTGGGCGCCACGTACAGGCCGGGGATGAACATCTGCATCACGCGCGACACATCGGCGGCGGGGCCGGCGCGTTCAATCTGTTCGCGGGTGACGATCTCAACCTTGCTGCCGTACTGGGCCATATCGGCCACGGTGGTGGACTCCACCGACGGTGCGGAAACGTTGAGTTGTTTGAGTTCGAGGGTGTTGTCGTCGGCCAGCAGCAGGGGGCTGAACAGGCAACCGAACAACAGGCCGGGCACAGGAGTCTTGAAAGGTCGAATCATAGTCTTCTCGGAAAAGTATCTTTCGCGAAAAGCACGCACGAGTAGGCACCGAGCACACGCCAATACCGGCCCATGCCCGCCCACCGCAGGATTTTGCCAAACAGAATTCCAGGCCGGTCTCCGGGCTCACGCGTATGGACACCTTCACCTTCCCATGGCGCGCAGGCCACAGTGGTGTGTCGAAGGGGTCACGCGTCTACCGTTGCGGGGGCAGCACCGGACTGGCTCGAAAAAAGAGCGGCACCGGTTTCCCGTTTCACCCCAAGCACGACGGCAGGGGGCACCTGAAACAGGCCGGCATCTGAACATTCGAAAGACCGTTCGTCAACTTGACGGGGACTTTTCCGGTGGCTGTATGGGAAGCGACTGACGGATATTGCTAGAAATTTCCCACAGGAGTACAAATGTACTCCATGACGAATCTAACGCCCCGCCGTACCGCCATCCTGACCTTTATCCGCGACCGTATCGCGCAGCAAGGCCAGTCCCCCAGCCTCGCCGAGATCGCCGAGGCGTTCGGCTTTGCCTCCCGCAGCGTGGCGCGCAAGCATGTGCTGGCGCTGACCGAGGGCGGCTTTATCGAGGTCAACCCCAACCAGGCGCGCGGCATTCGCCTGCTCAATCAGCCAGCGCGGCCGGAGCTGCTGGACATCCCGGTACTCGGCCGGGTGGCTGCCGGTTTGCCTATTGGCGCCGATGCCGAAGTGCACAACCGTCTATTGCTCGACCCGGGCATGTTCGCGAAAACCCCGGATTACCTGCTGCGGGTACAGGGCGATTCGATGATCGAAGACGGCATCCTCGATGGCGACCTGGTGGGCGTACGCCGCAGTGCCGAGGCCTTGAACGGGCAGATTGTGGTGGCGCGTCTGGACGGTGAGGTCACCATCAAGCGCTTCGAACATGTCGGCGAGCGCGTGCGCTTGCTGCCGCGCAACCCCGCTTATCAACCCATCGTGGTGCGGCCCGATCAGGACCTGGCCATCGAAGGGGTGTTCTGCGGTTTGGTGAGGCAAGGCTGATGGGCGCCGTCGTTGCACTGGACTCGCTGTTCAATGGCGGCCGGGTCTGGAAAGGTCGGCCCGCCGCGCCGCCGGCCAGCGTCCATCCCACCGGGCTTGCGGCCCTGGATGCGGTGCTGCCCAGCGGTGGCTGGCCGGAAGCGGCGTTGAGCGAAATCCTGATGGCGAAGGAGGGCGTGGGCGAGTTGCAACTGGTGTGGCCGACCCTGGCGCGGTTGTCGGCGGCCGGCGAGCGCATCGTGCTGGTGGCGCCGCCTTACACGCCGTACCCCCACGCCTGGCAAAACGCCGGGGTGGATGTGCGCCAGCTTTCCGTGATCCAGGCCGATGAACGTGACGCCCTGTGGGCGGTGGAGCAATGCCTGCGCTCCGGCAGTTGTGGCGCGGTGTTGTGTTGGCCGCGCAAGGCCGATGACCGCGCCTTGCGCCGCTTGCAGGTGGCCGCGGAAACCGGCCAGACCCTGGCCTTTGCCTGGCGCTCCTTGAACGAGGCCATCAACCCGTCACCGGCCGCCTTGCGCCTGGCAGTGGAGGCCAGCCCTGCGCAAGTGCGGGTGCTCAAGTGCCGGGGCGGCCTGGCCCATCCCGCGCCCATTGCGCTTGGGCACTGAGGTTGACATGCGCTGGGTGTGTATTGTCTTCCCGCAATTGGCGCTGGACGGGGTGCTGCGTCTGCGCCCCGAGCCGGATCAGCCGTTGGCCCTGTTGGCCGGCACGCCCCAGCGGCGGGTGCTGCAAACCGTCAATGAGGCCGCGCGCAAACTCGGCCTGTGCCCCGGCCAATCTCTGACGGCGGCCCATGCCTTGACCAAGGCGTTCGCCTGCGCCGAATACGACCCGGCGCAGATCGAATACTGGCAGCAATTTCTTGCGGCCTGGGCCTACCGTTTCAGTTCCCAGGTCAGCCTGTATTACCCACGGGCGTTGCTGTTTGAGATCGAGTCGAGCCTGGGCCTGTTCGGGCCCTGGCCGTTGCTCGAAGCGCGCTTGCGCAAGGAGTTGACCGACCTCGGGTTTCGCCACCGCATCGTCGCCGCGCCGAACCCGGCGGCGGCGCGGATCTTGGCGAATGTCTACGACGGCCTGGCCGTGGCCGATGAGCAAGGCCTGCAACACGCCCTGGCACCGATCCCCATCGACCGCGCCGGCCTCGACCCGCACGCCGCCACCGCGTTGTCGCGCATGGGCTTGCGCACCCTGGCCCAAGTGCAGGCATTGCCCCGGCATACCCTGGCCCGGCGTTTCGACGCGGCGCTACTCAAGCACCTCGATGCACTGTGCGGGCAACGGCCCCTGGCCCTGGCGTTCTACCAGCCGCCGGACCAGTTCGATGTGCGCATCGAGCTGAATTTTGATGTGTTGTCCCACCAGGCCTTGCTGTTTCCCTTGCGCCGTTTGACCGGCGATTTATCGGCGTTCCTGTGTGGCCGCGACAGTGGCGTGCAGCGTTTTGACCTGCACCTGGAACACGCCGCAGAACCCGACAGCGTGATCAAGGTCGGCCTGCTCAGCGCCGAGCGTGACGCCGCGATGCTGTTCGAACTGGCCCGTGGCCGGCTGGAGCAAGTGCAAGTCACCTCGCCGGTGCGTGGCTTTCGCCTGGTGGCCCAGGACCTGCCGGTGTTTGTGCCCCAGCGCCAGGATCTGTTCGACGAGCGCCCGCAACAAACCCTGCCGTGGGAGCAACTGCGCGAACGCCTGCGGGCGCGGTTGGGGGACGAAGCGGTGCAAGGCCTGCGCTTTCACGCCGACCACCGCCCCGAATGTGCCTGGCAAGCCGGTGCTGACAGTCGCCCGTGCACACCCTCAAATAAAGTGCAGCGCCCGGGCTGGTTGCTGCATGCACCGACGCCCCTGGCCGAGCAAGGTCTACACATCCTGATGGGCCCGGAGCGCATCGAATCCGGCTGGTGGGATGGTGCCGATGTGCGCCGCGATTACTACCTAGTGCGCACCCGCGCCGGCCAACAGGGCTGGGCTTATCGCACCGTGGGCGAAAGCGGCACGCTGTGGCTGCAAGGCTGGTTCGCATGAAGTACGCGGAGCTGCATTGCCTGTCCAACTTCAGTTTCCAGCGTGGCGCCTCCAGTGCCCGCGAACTGTTCGAACGGGCCAAGCAGCAGGGCTACGCAGCGCTGGCGATCACCGATGAATGCACCTTGTCGGGTATCGTCCGTGCCTGGCAGGCGGCCAAGGCAGTCGAGTTGCCGCTGATTATCGGCAGCGAGATGCGCCTCGAAAATGGCCCGAAGCTGGTACTGCTGGTGGAGAACCTGGAGGGCTATCAGCACCTGTGCCGACTGATCACCATCGCCCGCCGCCGTGCAGAAAAAGGTCACTACCGCCTGCTGCAGGAAGACTTCACATCCGTGCAAGGTTTGCTGGCGTTATGGATGGTCGAAGACACCGACACCCAGGCCCCTATCCAATGGCTGTGCAGCACCTTTACCGATCGCCTGTGGCTGGCGGTGGAGCTGCATTGCGGCCAGAACGATGCCCGCCACCTTGAACAACGCTTGAACCTGGCCGCCAGCCTGCACCTGCCGGCGGTGGCCTGCGGCGATGTGCATATGCATGTGCGTGGCCGCCGTGCCCTGCAAGACACCATGACCGCGATCCGTCATCACGTCCCGGTGGCCGAAGCCGGTACGCGCCTGCATCCCAATGGCGAACGTCACCTGCGCAGCCTCGATGCACTGGCTGCGCTGTACCCGGCGCACTTGCTGGAAGAGTCCCTGAATATCGCCCGGCGTTGCACCTTCGACCTCGGCCAGTTGCGCTATCAATACCCGAGGGAACTGGTGCCCGAAGGGCAAACGCCTGAGAGCTGGTTGCGCACCTTGACGGAAGAGGGCATTGCCCAGCGTTGGCCGCACGGTGTGGACGCCAAGACCCTTGGGCAGATCAACGAGGAGCTGAAGCTGATCACCGAGCTGGGCTACGAAAGCTACTTCCTCACCGTGCACGACATTGTGCGCTTCGCCCGCAGCCGTTCGATCCTGTGCCAGGGCCGCGGCTCGGCGGCCAACTCGGCGGTGTGTTTTGCCCTGGGCATCACCGAGATCGACCCGAGCCTGATGAACATGTTGTTCGAGCGCTTCCTGTCCCGGGAACGCAACGAGCCGCCGGACATCGACGTGGACTTCGAACACGAACGCCGCGAAGAAGTGCTGCAATACGTGTTCCAACGCTACGGCCGCACCCGCGCCGCATTGACGGCGGTAGTCAGCAGTTACCACGGCGCCGGCGCGGTGCGGGACGTGGCCAAGGCCCTCGGGCTGCCGCCGGATCAGGTCAACGCCCTGGCCGACTGCTGCGGGCGCTGGAGCGATGAGGCGCCGCCCCTGGAGCGCCTGCGCGAAGGTGGCTTCGACCCCGACAGCCCGGTGCTGCGCCGGGTGCTGACCTTGACCCAACAACTGATTGGCTTCCCCCGGCACCTGTCCCAGCACCCCGGCGGCTTCGTGATTTCCGAACACCCGCTGGACACCCTGGTGCCGGTAGAAAATGCCGCCATGGCCGAGCGCACCATCATCCAGTGGGACAAGGACGACCTTGATGCGGTGGGCCTGCTCAAGGTGGATATCCTCGCGCTGGGGATGCTCAGTGCGATTCGCCGCTGCTTTGACCTGCTGCGCCGCCATCGCAATCAGGACCTCAGCCTGGCCACGGTGCCCAAGGAAGACGCGGCGACCTACGCAATGATCAGCAAGGCCGACACCATTGGCGTGTTCCAGATTGAGTCGCGGGCACAGATGTCGATGTTGCCCCGTCTGCGGCCGAAAGCGTTCTACGACCTGGTGATCGAGGTCGCCATCGTGCGGCCCGGGCCGATTCAGGGCGGTATGGTGCATCCGTACTTGCGGCGACGTAACAAGAAAGAACCCGAAACCTACCCGTCGCCGGAACTGGAAAGCGTGCTCAAACGCACCCTGGGCATCCCGCTGTTTCAGGAACAGGTCATGCAGATCGCCATGGTCGCCGCCGATTACACACCCGGCGAAGCCGACCAACTGCGCCGCTCCATGGCCGCCTGGAAACGCCACGGCGGCCTCGAACCTCACCAGCAGCGCCTGCGCACCGGCATGCTGAAAAACGGCTACAGCGAAGCCTTCGCTGCGCAGATCTTCGAGCAGATCAAGGGCTTTGGCAGCTACGGTTTTCCCGAGTCCCACGCCGCCAGTTTCGCCTTGCTGACCTATGCCAGTTGCTGGCTCAAATGCCATGAACCGGCAGCCTTTGCTTGCGCCCTGATCAACAGCTGGCCCATGGGGTTCTACAGCCCGGACCAGATCCTGCAGGACGCTCGCCGCCATCATTTGCAGATCCGCCCCGTGGATGTGCAAGCCAGCGACTGGGACTGCAGCCTTGAACCCATCGAAGGCCAGCAACCGGCCATCCGCATGGGCTTGCGGATGATCTCCGGGTTTCGCGAAGAAGATGGCCGGCGCATCGAAACCGCGCGCCAGGCTCGGGCGTTTTTCGACATTGCCGACCTGGGCGAACGTGCCCATTTGGACGCCCGTGCCCAGGAACTGCTGGCGGATGCTGGAGCCTTGTGCGGCCTGGCCGGGCATCGGCACCGGGCGCGCTGGGAGGTGGCCGGGGTGCAGAAGCAACTGGGGTTGTTTGCCGGTGTGGCCAGCCCCGAAGAAGCGATGGTGGAACTGCCGCAACCGACAGTGGGCGAAGACCTGTATGCCGACTACGCCAGCGTCGGCACCACCTTGGGCCCGCACCCGCTGGCACTGTTGCGCGATGAACTGCGCGCACGACGCTGCCGCAGCTCCAACGAGTTGCTGCTGGTTGAACATGGGCGCAACGTCAGCGTCGCCGGCCTGGTCACCGGTCGACAACGCCCGGGCACGGCCAGCGGCGTCACCTTCGTCACCCTGGAAGATGAGTTCGGCAATATCAATGTGGTGGTCTGGCGCGATTTGGCCGAGCGGCAGCGCCAGGCGCTGGTGGGTTCGCGGTTGCTCAAAGTCGATGGGCGCTGGGAGGCGGTGGGGGAGGTTCGGCACCTGATCGCCGGGCGCCTGACCGACCTGACCCCGCTGCTGTCGGGTATCAGTGTGCGCAGCCGGGATTTTCGCTGATCCGGCTCTTGCTCCTTCATGGCCGCCTAAGCAATATGCGATGAAACCAACCGCCGCTGTCGGGCTCAAAGTTTTCATCGCCGCCCACCTTTTATCTTTTGCAGAGCCGACTGATGCAGTTTTTATCCGATACCCATGGCTGTGATGGCTGGGCTGGGGAAATGGCCCAGAGGATTCGCGCATTCGATTGGTCCGGCACCGACCTCGGCCCGATTAGTGCCTGGCCTTCCAGCCTGACCAGTGCCGTGCAGATGATGCTGGCATCGCCCATCCCTATGGTCATGCTGTGGGGACGGGCGGGCTACATGATCTACAACGACAGCTATTCAGTGTTTGCCGGCGGCCGCCACCCGTATCTGCTGGGAGTGCCGGTAGAACTGGGTTGGCCGGAAGTCGCCGACTTCAACCGCAACGTGGTCGACACCTGCCTGGCCGGTGGCACCTTGTCCTACCGCAATCTGCCCCTGGAACTGTTGCGCGACGGCCGCCCGGAAGAAGTCTGGATGGACCTGTATTACAGCCCCGTGGCCGGTGACGACCAGCAACCGGCCGGGGTCCTGGCGATTGTGGTGGAGACCACCGAGCATGTGATCTCCGAGCGCCTGCGCCAGGAACTCACCCACAACCTGGAGCAGCGTGTCGCGGCGGAAGTGCAAGCCCGTTCCGCCGCCGAAGAACAGTTGCGTCAATCACAGAAGCTGGAAGCCATCGGCGGCCTGACCGGCGGCGTGGCCCACGACTTCAATAACCTGCTGCAAGTGGTCTCCGGCAATCTGCACCTGCTGGCCCGGCATGAACCGGACAACCTCCAGGTGCAGCGCCGGGTCAGCGCCGCCATCGCGGCCGTGGAGCGCGGGGCCAAACTGACCTCGCAACTGCTGGCGTTCGCCCGTCGCCAACCGCTGTCGCCGGCGGTGTACAACCCACTGCGCATCTATGAAGGCCTGGGTGAACTGCTGCAGCGGGCGCTGGGAGAAACCATCCACATTGATGTGCAACTGCCCCAGGATCCGTGGTGCATTAACGTCGACCGCAACCAACTGGAAAACGCACTGCTCAACCTGGCGATCAACGCCCGGGATGCCATGAAAGGCGAGGGCGTGATTCGGATTACCGGCGAAAACATCATCCTCAACCCTCCGGATTGCGCCGGCAAAAGCATCAACCCCGGTGAATACGTGCGCCTGGCCGTCGCCGACAGCGGCGCTGGCATGTCACCGACGATCCTGGCACGGGCCTTCGAACCGTTTTTCACCACCAAGCCGAATGGGCACGGTACCGGCCTGGGCCTGAGCATGGTGTTCGGGTTCGTGCGCCAAAGTGGCGGGCATGTGGAGGTTGAAAGCGTGGAGGGCAGCGGCACCGTGGTGCAGATGTATTTCCCGCGCAACCTCGGAGAGCCGGAAAGCCACGATACGCCCGTCCAGCTCACACAACACAGCGGCGGCCAGGAGACCATCCTGGTGGTGGAAGACAACGAAGGCGTACGTGCGGCTGCGGTGGAATTGCTTGAACAGTCCGGCTACACCGTGCTCACCGCCGAAGATGGCGACCGGGCCATGCTGATGCTCCAGGCCGGCCTGCAACCGGACCTGATTTTTACCGACGTCGTAATGCCGGGCCGGGTCAAAAGCACCGACCTGGCCAAGTGGGCGCGGGAGCAAGTGCCGGCGATAGCGGTGCTGTTCACGTCCGGGCATACCCGCGACATTCTTTCCAGCAACCACCTGCTGGGCACCGACATTCACCTGCTGAGCAAACCCTATGGGCCGGATGAATTGGCGCAACGGGTGCGCTCGGTGCTGACCTCCCGAATGATGTGACGAATGAAGATCCAGCCAGCAACACCAAGCCACTGTGGGAGCCGGGCTTGCCCGCGATGGCGGAGTGTCAGGCACCCCATCCGGTAACTGGCACACCGCAATCGCGGGCAAGCCCGGCTCCCACCGTTGATCTTCACTGCCTTGAACACACCGATAAGGTTACCCATGACTTCCCAGCGCAACCTGCCTCCAGACACCCCGCTCACCACCCAACGCCCAGGCTTCGTGCGGGTGCGGGGTGCCCGGGAACACAACTTGCGCAACGTCGACGTGGACATCCCCCGTGACGCCCTGGTGGTGTTCACCGGCGTGTCCGGCTCCGGCAAGTCCTCGCTGGCATTCTCCACCGTCTACGCCGAAGCCCAGCGCCGCTATTTCGAATCCGTGGCGCCCTACGCCCGTCGCCTGATCGACCAGGTCGGCGTACCCGACGTCGACTCCATCGAAGGCCTGCCACCCGCCGTGGCCCTGCAACAACAGCGCGGCACACCCAGCACACGTTCCTCAGTGGGCAGCGTCACCACCTTGTCCAGCCTGATCCGCATGCTCTACTCCCGCGCCGGCAGCTACCCGGCGGGGCAACCGATGCTCTACGCCGAAGACTTTTCCCCCAACCTGCCCCAAGGCGCCTGTCCGCAATGCCATGGCCTGGGCCGGGTGTACGAAGTGACCGAAGCCCTGATGGTGCCCGATCCTTCCCTCACCATCCGCCAACGTGCCGTGGCGTCCTGGCCACTGGCGTGGCAAGGCCAGAACCAGCGCGACATCCTCGTCACCCTCGGCTACGACGTCGACATCCCATGGCGCGACCTGCCGAAAAAACAGCGCGACTGGATCCTCTTCACCGAAGAAACCCCCACCGTCCCGGTGTACGCCGGCTTCACACCTGCCCAAACCCGCGACGCCCTCAAACGCAAACTCGAACCCAGCTACCAAGGCACCTTCACCGGCGCCCGGCGCTACATCCTGCACACCTTCACCCACTCCCAAAGCGCCCTGATGAAAAAGCGCGTGTCGCAATTCATGCAAGGCAGCCCATGCCCGCAGTGCGAAGGCAAACGCCTGAACAAGGCCGCGCTGTCGGTGAAATTTGCCGGCGTGGACATTGGCGAACTGTCGCAAATGTCCCTGTTGCAACTCGCCGAGCTCCTGCGCCCGGTGGCTGAAGGGCAGGGCGATAAAAAACTCTCCGTGGAAAAACGCCTGGCCGCCCAACGCATCACCCAGGACCTGCTGGAACGCGTCAGCACCTTGACCGACCTCGGCCTCGGCTACCTGGCCCTGGAGCGCAGCACACCGACCCTGTCCTCCGGTGAACTGCAACGCCTGCGCCTGGCCACCCAACTGGGCTCGCAACTGTTCGGCGTGATCTACGTACTCGACGAACCTTCCGCCGGCCTGCATCCTGCCGACGGCGAAGCCCTGTTCGCTGCCCTCGACCGCCTGAAGGCCGCCGGCAACTCCCTGTTCGTGGTGGAACACGACCTGGAAACCATGCGCCGCGCCGACTGGCTGATCGATGTCGGCCCGGCTGCCGGCGAACACGGCGGCCAGGTCCTGTACAGCGGCCCACCCGCCGGCCTGGCACAGATCGAAGCCTCGCAAACCCGCGAATACCTGTTCGCCGAAAAGCGCCCGGTCAGCCAACCACCGCGCCAACCCACCGGCTGGCTGAGCCTGGAAGGGGTCACGCGCAACAACCTCAACGACCTCAGCGTGGACTTTCCCCTCGGCTGCTTCACCGCCGTCACCGGCATCTCCGGCTCGGGTAAATCCAGCCTCGTCAGCCAGGCGCTATTGGAACTGGTAGGCGCAGGCCTGGGCCGCGTCGTGGAAACCGAAGACGAACCCAGCCTCGAAGACGACGCCCCACAAACCAGTGGCGGCCGCATCAGCGGCGGCCTGGAACACATCCGCCGCCTGGTGCAAGTCGACCAGAAACCCATCGGTCGCACACCACGTTCCAACCTCGCGACCTACACCGGCCTGTTCGACAACGTACGCAAACTGTTCGCCGCCACACCCGCGGCAAAAAAGCGGCATTACGACGCCGGGCAATTCTCCTTCAACGTTGCCAAGGGCCGCTGCCCGAACTGCGAAGGCGAGGGGTTTGTCAGCGTTGAGTTGCTGTTCATGCCCAGCGTGTACGCCCCATGCCCGACGTGCCACGGGGCTCGGTACAACCCGGAAACCCTGGCGATCAAGTGGGAAGGCCTGACCATCGCCCAAGTGTTGGGGCTGACGGTTGAACAGGCGGTAGAGGTATTTGCCGAAGAGCCGGGTGTGCTGCGCTCGCTGCAAGTGCTGCGGGATATTGGCTTGGGGTATTTGCGCCTTGGCCAGCCGGCGACCGAGTTGTCGGGCGGGGAGGCGCAGCGGATCAAGCTGGCGACCGAGCTGCAGCGTAATGCGCGGGGGGCGACGTTGTATGTGCTGGATGAACCGACGACCGGGCTGCATCCGCGGGATGTGGATCGGTTGTTGAGCCAGTTGAATCATCTGGTGGAGGCGGGGCATACGGTGATTGTGGTGGAGCATGAAATGCGTGTGGTGGCCCAGAGTGATTGGGTGATTGATATCGGGCCGGGGGCAGGGGATCGCGGAGGTAAGGTGGTGGTGAGTGGCACGCCGCAGAAGGTGGCGAAGAGCAAGAGCAGCCGGACTGCGCCGTTTTTGGGGCGGGAGTTGGGATAGTTCATGACGTTGTGCCCATCAGCACCGTCTACAACTGCAGCCTATGCCCAGGCCAAACAGGAGGTGCCCTGGGCGGCTCAAGTTCACTTATACAAAATCGCCTGATGAATATCCCCCAGTGCCATGATGCGCTGAGCGGCGTTGAGTTTGATGGCTTCCTTGGGCATGCCGAACACCACGCAACTGTCTTCGTCCTGGGCCACCGTCGCGGCTCCGGCCTCAAGCATCTCCTTGAGCCCGCGCGCGCCGTCGTCGCCCATGCCGGTCATGATGATTCCAGTGGCGTTCTTGCCGGCGAACTTGGCCACCGAGCGAAACAGCACATCCACTGATGGCCGGTGCCGGTTGACCAACGGTCCATCAATGACCTGGGCGTGATAATAGGCGCCGCTGCGGGTGACCATCAGGTGCTTGCCGCCAGGGGCGATCAGGGCCAGGCCAGGCAGGATGCGGTCGTTGTTGCGCGCTTCGCGTACCTCGATCTCGCATACGCTGTTGAGGCGCTCAGCGAATGACGCGGTGAACTTTTCAGGCATGTGCTGCACGATCACCATGCCTGGGCACACCCGCGGCAGTGACGTCAGCACCGCCTCCAGCGCTTGGGTCCCGCCGGTGGAGGTGCCGATGGCGACGATACGCTCTGTGGTCTGGGCCATGGCATGACCATTGGCGGCGGGCAGGATCGCATCCGCGCTGAGCTTGCTGGCCGGGGCCAGTGACGGCGCCGGGCTGGCGCTGCGCTTGCCCAGGTTCCTGACGTTGGAGTTCGCTGCGGCACGGATGGCTGCCACCAGCTCGGCCGCCGATTCGATCAGGAAACTCTTCAACCCCGTGCTGGGCTTGGTGATGATTTCCACAGCGCCGGCCGACAGCGCCTGCAGGGAGGTTTCCGCGCCTTTCTGGGTCAGCGAGGAACAGATCACCACCGGTGTCGGCCGTTCGCTCATGATTTTCTTGAGAAAGGTGATGCCGTCCATGCGCGGCATTTCCACGTCCAGCACGATCACGTCTGGCCATTCCCGGGCGAGTTTTTCCATGGCAAAAATGGGGTCGGAGGCGGCGCCCATGACGTGAATATCCGGCGTATCGCTGAGAATCGCCAGCAGTACCTGGCGCACCACGGCCGAGTCATCGACCAGCAGCACACTGATTTTTTTGGTAAGCATTTTGTTGAAGTGTTCCCATTGGTTGGTGCCGAACCCAGACGTTGCCGTTCCACAGGTCGAACATGATCGAGCGGTAACCGGTACTGCCCAGGTCCTGGGCTGTCAGGTGCAGGTGATAGTGCTCGGCCAGGGCCAGCGCCGCGCGAATATTCAGGCTGGCCACGTCCTGCGTCGGCAGGCGGCGCGGCTGCTCGGGAAACATTTTGCCGCCGCCGAACAACTTGACCTGGTAATCCCGTGCGTGCGTGCCATTGATCTCCGCGTGGCGCAGCAGCAGTTCCAGGGCTTCGTCGGCATATCGGCCGTCCAGGGGCTGATGGTGGCGCAGGCGCCCCGGCAGCATGAAGTGACACATGCCGCCGATCAGCCGTTGCGGGTGCCAAAAGGTGATCGCCACGCAGGAACCGAGCAAGGTGCGCAGGCGCGTCGGCCGCGTCGCAAAGCTGACCTGGCCAGGGGCCAATACCACTTCGGCTGTACCGACGGGCTTTTTCATGGCTTGCGGTAAATCGACGGAGCCACCAGCTTCAGGGTGTCATTGACGCCGTGGAGGCTTTCCGAGTGGCTGATAATCAGGTAACCGCCGGGTTTGAGCAGCGGCAGCAGGCGCGCGATTACCTGGCTCTTGGTCGGCTGGTCGAAATAAATCATCACGTTGCGCAGGAAGATCACCTCGAACTCACCCAGGGCCGGCAGCGCTTCGTTCAGGTTGACCTGGACAAAATTGACGCGGCTACGCAAGGCCTTGTCGATCAGCAAGGTGCCCTCCTGGCGACCAATGCCCTTGAGGCAGTACTTGGCCAGCAGCGGTTGGGGCAATGTCTCGGTGCGTTCCATGGAGTAATGGCCGGTGCGCGCCTTGGCCAGCACTTGGGAGCTGATGTCCGAGCCGATCACTTCCCAGGGCGTGCTGCCGAGGCTTTCGGCCAGGGTCATCGCCAGGCTGTAGGGCTCTTCACCGGAGGAGCTGGCCGCGCTCCACACGCGAAACACCTTGCCCGGCGCGGCTCGGGGCAGCACCTGCTGACGCAGGAAGTCGAAGTGCTTGGGCTCGCGAAAAAAATAGGTTTCGTTGGTGGTCAGCAAGTCCAGCGCAACCTGCAGTTCGCCCTTGCGCTGGTCATTCATGATCAGCTTGAAATACTCACCATAGCTGTGCAGCTCATAGTGCTTGAGGCGCTTGAACAGGCGCCCGGCCACCAGGGCTTTCTTGGCCGGCGACAGATTGATGCCGGCCGCGCGGTACAGCCAGGCCTGGAACTGACCGAATTCACGGTCGTCGATGGAGACGGTGTCTGGCATGGTCGGGTCTCAACGCAGGTCGAGGTCGAGGGCCGGCGCCTGGCCGGCCTCGGCGAGGCTGGACATCTCATCGATGGACAGCACCTTGTCCACCTCCAGCACGATCACGAACTTGCTGTCGACCTTGGCCATGCCGCTGATGAAGTCAGCGCGAATTCGCGCGCCGAAGTTGGGGGGCGGTTCGATCTGCGTGGCCGGGATCTCCCTTACGGCAGACACCGTATCGACCAGCAACCCGATGTCCTGAGGCTGACCCTCTTCGGTACTCGCCTCAATGATGATCACGCAGGAGCGCCGGGTGATCGCCGAGTTGGCCCGCCCAAAGCGTGCCGACAGGTCGACCACCGGCACCACCGCACCGCGAAGGTTGATCACCCCGCGCACGAAAGCGGGCATCATCGGCACCACGGTCAGGCTGCCGTATTCAATAATTTCCTTGATCCCCAGAATGCCGATGGCGAAAATTTCGCCGCCGAGCATGAAGGTCAGGTACTGCGCGTCCTCATCTACCGCCACTGCGGTCTGCCGAGTCGTCATTACTGCGCCCATGTCACTCTCCCTGGTAGGCCCGTATTGATCGTGCGATCAGAAGCGGGTGAAATCCGCTTCGTCCGGAGCACTGGCCATGGTGTAGGCGAACGCTTTGCGCGGCGTCGGTGGTTTTGCGCGTGGCGCCTGACGGTTGGGCTGGCTGCCCGGGCTGTCCACGTTGCTGCTTTGAACTGCGGCCTTGGGCGCCGAATCCAGTACGAAGAAGCTCATGGCCTGTTGCAGTTGCTCGGCCTGGCTGCTCATTTCCTCGGCCGTGGCCGCCAGTTCCTCGCTGCTCGAGGCATTTTGCTGGGTCACCTGGTTGAGCTGGGTCATCGCCGTGTTGATCTGCGCGACACCGGCGGCCTGTTCCTCGGACGCGGCGCTGATTTCCTGCACAAGGTCGGACGTCTTGTTGATGGAAGGCACCATTTCGTCGAGCAACTTGCCGGCTTTCTCGGCCATGTCCACGCTGCTGGAGGACAGTTCACCGATTTCCTGGGCGGCTACCTGGCTGCGTTCAGCCAGCTTGCGCACCTCGGCGGCTACCACGGCGAACCCCTTGCCGTGCTCGCCGGCCCGAGCGGCCTCAATGGCGGCGTTGAGCGCGAGCAGATTGGTCTGGTAGGCGATGTCGTCGATGATGCTGATGCGCTGGGCGATTTTTTTCATCGCCACCACCGTCTGCTGTACCGATTCGCCGCCTTCGGTGGCTTCCTTGGCGGCCTTGCTGGCCATGCCATCGGTGACCTTGGCGTTTTCGGTGTTCTGGTTGATGCTGGCGCTCATCTGCTCGATCGACGCACTGGTTTCCTCGACGCTGGAGGCCTGTTCACTGGTCGCCTGGCTCATCGATTGCGCAGTCGCGCTGACTTGCTCGGAGGCGCTGGCGAGGTTATCGGCGGCGTTACGCACTTCACCGATGATATGTGCCAGCTTGCCGACCATATTGCGCATGGCGTTGAGCACCATGCCGGTTTCATCTTTCCCACCCGGCTCGATGTGGGCGTTGAGGTTGCCTTCGGCCAATTGCTCGGCGACGCTCGCGGCCTGGCGCAACGGGCGGGAAATGATCCGCGCGATGAATATCGCCAGGCCCAGGCCGATCAACAGGGCCGCGACCAGTACCGCGATGATCGACACGCGTGCGTTTTCGTACAGCGCTGAGCCCTTGTCGCCGGCAGCACTCGCACCGGCGTCGTTGAATTCGACCATTTTCTGCAGGCGGTCGGTCACCTGATCGAATTGCACCCTGGACTCGCCTCTGAGCAAGACGCGCGCCGGAACTTCCTGGTTCTGCCGGGACAGTTCGAGCAACTGGCTGCTGGTCGCCAAGTAGGAGGTCCAGGCGCTTTTCACGCCGGCCAGGAGCTGACGATCTTCATCGTTCGACAGTAATTGCTCGTAGGTGCCCATGCGGGCTTCGAACTGTTGACGCGACTCGACGGCTTCGCGTTCGGCCTGGGCCTTTTCCTCGGCGATCTCGGTACCGACCTGGCGGTTTTCTTTCAAGCGGTAGTTGGCGGCAAAAAAACGCATGCCGGCCGCTGCGCGCATGGAGGGCATCCAGTTGCCCTTGATGTCCTGGGCAGCCTGGTTGACCGCACCGAGCTGGTGGATGGCGAAGCCGCCCATGGCCGCGGTAAGCGCCAGGACCAGCAGGAACGAGCTGATCAGCTTGGTGGAAATTTTAAGATCGTAGAACCATTTCATCGGGGAACCTCCATGGAATTGCGAATGCGTCAGCGGGCGACGACCGGTGGCGATTGAGGCGCCTGAGTCGTGCGGGCTTCCAGTTGTACGATGTGGTTGAGCAGTACCGGTACATCCAGGATCAGGGCCACCGCGCCGCTGCCCAATATGGTCGAGCCGCTGATGCCGCGCAGTGCGCCGAACAACTTGCCCAGGGGTTTGATCACGGTCTGGAACTCGCCGAGCAGGTCATCCACCACCAGCCCGGCCTTATGCTCGGCGTTGCGCACCACCACCACATTCTGGCGTCGGGCTGCGGGGCCTTCGTGACTGAAGTGGTCGCGCAGGTGCACCAGCGGCAACACCTCGCCACGCAGGTCCAGATAGCCCGTTTCACGGCTGGACTGGCGCTGGTGTCCATCCAGTTCGATACATTCCTGGACCATGTCCAGCGGAATCACATAGGTGGATTGGTCGATGCCGACCAGGAATCCATTGATGATTGCCAGGGTCAGCGGCAAGCGAATGCGCACCACGGTGCCCTGGCCGGGGCGGCTATCGAGGTCCACGGTGCCGCGCAACAAGGTGATATTGCGCTTGACCACGTCCATGCCGACGCCGCGCCCGGACAGGTTGGTCACGACCTCGGCGGTGGAGAAGCCCGCTTCGAAGATCAGGTTGTAGATCTCCTGGTCGGTGAGCACCGCACCGCTGGCCACCAGCCCGCGATCCTGGGCTTTTTGCAGGATGCGCTCGCGGTTGAGCCCGGCGCCGTCGTCGGCGATCTCAATGACAATGCTCCCCGAGTCATGGTAGGCATTGAGGCTCAGATAGCCCTTGGCCGACTTGCCGGCCGCACGCCGCGCCTCGGTGCTTTCGATACCGTGGTCCATGGCATTGCGCAATAGGTGCATCAGCGGGTCGCCGATCTTCTCGACCACGGTCTTGTCCAGTTCGGTTTCCGCGCCGCTGATGATCAGTTCGATGTCCTTGCCCAGTTCCTGGCTGATATCGCGCACCACGCGGCGGAAGCGGTTGAACGTGTCGCCGATAGGGATCATGCGCAAGTGCAGAGCGCCATCGAGGATCTCTTCCACCAGCCCCGAGACCGTGGAAGCGGCCTCTTGCAAGGAGTCATTGTCAGAGGAACGAGCCAGCAGGCTCGCGCCGGCGCTGGCGATGACCAACTCGCCAACCAGATTGATCAATTCGTCGAGCTTGTCGGCGTTGACGCGCACGTAATTGCCGTCGCGGGGTTTCGCCTCGCTGGCCGCCGGACGCTGCGGTGCGGTGGTCACAAGGCCTGGTTCGGCCGGCGTGACCCAGTCGCCAGCGACGGCCGCTGTGCTGTCAGGCGCTTCGTCTACGGGGCTGATGTGCACTTCACAGTCGTCACGCACAAAGTCGAACACTTCGTTGAGGGTGGCGTGGCTGGCCGTCGAGCGCAGGTCAATCTCGAACCCCAGATAGCAGCTTTCCGGGTCCCAGGTGTCTGCGGCCGGAATGCGATCCGTCAAGGTGGTGACCTGCAACAGCGTGCCCAAGGTGTCGAGGTAACGCAGGAAGGACAACGGGTCCATGCCGTTGCGGAATACATCCACGCAGAAGCGCAGGGAAATATGCCAAAGCACTTCGACCGCCGCGTCGTCGTCCACCTCAGCGGTTTCGACGCTGGCAACGGCGGTTTGCAACGGCTGATAGGCACTCAGCGCCTCGCGCAATGCCTCGCCGCGCTCCAGTGTGGCAGGCGTCGGCGTCTCACCGCGGTTGGCGACCACTTCGACCAGTTCCAGGATGTGGTCACCGCACTTGAGCAGCAGCACGATCAATGCGGCGTCCACCGCCACTTTGCCTTCGCGCAGACGGTCAAGCACGTCTTCGACGATATGCGTGAACCCCACGATCGACGCCAGACCGAAAAGGCCCGCCGAACCCTTGATGGTGTGGGCGGCGCGGAAAATCGCGCCAATGGCATCCTGGTCGGCGGGCTCGCTTTCCAATTGCAGCAGGGATTGCTCCATGGCCTGCAACAGCTCGCGTGCCTCAACGATGAATGTCTGCTGTGCCTGATCGAGATTGATGCTCACCGTGACTTTCCTTGTCGATCAAAAAACGTGGGAGGCGCTGACTATGAGGCCTCAATGCGACACAGTTGGAGCGCCTGTATGAGCACCGGGCTCTGGCCGGTCACGCTCAAGGCGACGCCGGCAATACTGGCTTCACGCCGGATGACCGCGAGCAACTGCAAGCCGGCGCCATCCAGTTCCGTGATCTGAGACAGGTCCAACTCAAGGCGTGGTGCCGCGCCGATCTGCGGCAGCAGCGCGCCCGCCAGTTCCGCTACGGTGTAGATCGTAAGCTCGCCGTCAATGCGCACTCGGGCAGTGTCGTCGGAGGTTTCAGTGGCTATCGTCATGGGAGCCTCCTTGGCGCCGGGGATCAGGGCAGTATCAGTTTTGACACCGCTGCCAGCATCTGCGCCGGCTGGAACGGCTTGACCACCCAGGCCTTTGCGCCGGCGGCCTGGCCCTCGGCCTTCTTCGACTCCTGGGATTCAGTGGTCAGCATGATGATAGGCGTGAACTTGTAGTTGGCCAGCTTCTTGACCTCCTTGACGAAGGTGATGCCGTCCATGTTGGGCATGTTCACGTCGCTGATGATCAGGTGCACCTTCTGCCCGGTGAGCTTGCCCAGTGCATCCTTGCCGTCGCTGGCCTCGATGACGTCGTAACCGGCACTTCTCAAGGCAATACCGACCACTTGCCGCACACTGCTGGAGTCGTCGACCACTAATACACTCTTTGCCATGATGCGCTCCTAAAAGAAAGTAATGTCTTGGGAATTCTGCTGCACGGTCGCTTCACCATGATGGATGCGCCGTTGCTCCTCGGTGGCGTAGGTGGCTTCCATGCGTGCTAGCCACTGGCGGGCGTCGACGGCTACCGTCTGGTCCGGGGCCTGGCTGGCCTGCAGAAGGTGGTCATGCAGGGCGTGCATGTTGTCGCGCACGTGTCTGAGGATCTGGCTGACCCGGTCCTGGAATTGCAGGTTGACCAGCACCTCGGTCATCTCATCCCGGATGCCGTAACTTTCCTGCTTGAGCAGGTCGGCGGATTCGGCCAGACGCCCGGTGATGTTCTGGAAGCGTTCGAGCACCACTTGAATACTGTTTTCGGACTCGGCCACCGAATGGCTGTCCTGGTCGGCACTGCTGGACGCGGCCTGCACCAATTGAGTAATGGCGTTATTGATGATGTCGACTTTGGCCGACATCTGCTGGCCGGTTTCACTGGATTTGCTCGACAGGCTGCGCACCGCATCGGCCACCACTGCGAAGCCACGACCGGCCTCACCGGCACGCGCCGCCTCGATGGCGGCGTTGAGGGCCAGCAGGTTGGTTTGTGCGGCAATCGCTGCCACGTCAGCGGCCATGGTGCGCAGTTCACCTGTGTAGGCGGTAAGGCTGCGGACCTGGGCCAAGGTTTGGTCACGGCTGCTTTGAGTGGCTTTGAGCGAATCGATCACCTGGCTCAGTTCACTGTCGCTGCGTGCCAGCGCCTCAAGCGCCCCATCGGCGGCGTGGCCATCAAGTTCACCGGCAGCGTGCTGCGAGGCTTGTACTGTTTCCTGCAAACGCGCGGCGATCCCGGTAAACCGGTTAGCCAGGCTCACAATCGCTTCTTCGGTCTGATGGCGCGAGCTTTCTACCTGCTTGGCCCAGATCGGCATGGCGCCCAGCAACACCTCATCGAGCTGTGCCCGCGAGGCCATGGCGTTGCGCGCCGCTTGCGCGACGGCCTGATCCGTCTGCGCCCGCGCAACGTCTAGCTGCGCTGCGTCACGCTGCGAACTCGCGCTCCACGCGCAGGCACCGAGGCCGATCAACACCAGTACCGCGCAGGCCGTCAGGTTGGCTGCAGAGGTTGATTGCATGACTGTCCAAATCACGGCGGGTACGACCGGGATGAAAGCGAACCAGCGAAAACGCGGATGACCGAGAGGGGGAGTGTGGCTGGATTGACGCTGGGTCATGAGTTCGATCCTTGAACTTTGTTGCGGATATGAACGACATAGGGGTTATCTGCCCTGCGCTTAACAACTTTAGACTTCCTGTGTGCCTTCCGTCTGGTTTATGACCAGCAGGTTACTGTTTCTTGGGTTTGCCTACAGAGAAATCGAGGTCAGGCCCCATCAAGACGTGCGCCGGCCTTCCAGCGTAGAAAACACATAGCACTGATCGCTATCAACACCACCGCCGGCACGGCGTGTGCAACGCGATACTGCTGCCCCATGTGTCGAGCTTCAGCACCAGCGTATGCCCGGCCGGTTTAAAGACATCGCCCATGGGATGTGATTGATGTGGGGTGATGCTGGAGAGAACACCCCGCCTAATATGTGCAGAGCTCGCCCCTACCTGCGATCTTCAATGCTGCGCACTAACGCCCCAAAAAGGTCACTCCGCGGCATCTCGCTCGAAGGAATATTCGCCTTCTCGAACCACTCCCAATCCGCCTCAGGATGCGGGCCACTCAGAACCACTACCCCGTTTTCATAGGTGTAACGCGCTGCCGCCACATCACCATTCCGGTAGGTCGCAATGGTTGAAGAAGGCGAGGTCGCGTCAGGCGTGGGAAAGTAAGGCCCATCCTGATAAAAGACGCTATCGGCTTTCCCATCCCACACAACGTTCACCGCCGCGTCCGCAATGCCCGCGACCTCAAACCCAGGCCTGCCCGCCTCTGAATCAAGGTCGTAGGGTATCAGGCCAAAATTGCTGTCATCGGCCAGATAAGCGCCCATACACAGCCCCAGGTAGCGCCCACCCTGGGCGACAAAGTCACGAATGGCTTGCACCCGCGCATCCCCCAAACTATCAAGCGCCGCAGGGATGTCCTGACCGCCCCCGGGTTGAACGTAGAGGTCATAACGAGCGAGGCTTTGCGGCGTGATGTCGATCGATTCATCGGCACCTACAAAGTCAATCTGCGCATTCGGGCGGACGCGCAGCAGGGCTGTTTTAACCTTCTCTGAACATTCCTCGCAGCCGGCGGGGCCTCGGTAGATCGCGACATGGGTGATGGGGGTTGCGGCTTGCACCGAGTAAGGAAGCAGCGTGAAAAACGCAAAAAGCGTCGCGGCGATGGCGTGCAGATTCATGGTTGTAGGGCCGTCTTGAAACTGATTGGGTCCGATCGGACTTTGTGAGTCAAAGCCTAAAGCCAATAGCCACGTGAAGGCGTGAACATTTGTAAATCGGCCAGTGTTGCTTGGCCCAACATTTTCCAGGCTGGCCCAATACATCGGCTACGGGTGTGTTTGGAGAAGGGCTATGCAAGGTGCAGTAACGCCGGATGGGTTGGCGTTGTTCGCTGCTTTTGTCCGATTGCTGCCATTGGTGACTGGCTGCAATCGGCCGATTCTGTTGAAAAAGTCGACTTCTAATTCCACGGCAGAAAAGTACGCGCCTGAGATTGAAATCTGAGTTTTGCGCAGAAGGTTCAGGAGTCTGATTTCACGTAGCAGCGTGCAAACCAGATGTTTTCATCCATCAATATTCAAGCGTTTTGGGCAAGCCGACTTTTTCAACAGAATCGGCCAGAAGCAGACAGTGGACATTCGAGAAATACCGCCGCCTTCCCGCTAGTCCCGTCACCCTCAGATGCAGTCCGTGGGAATCAGACCTCCCAAGATCTGGCGCATGCCGACCTCTGCCCCTCCAGCAGCGCTCAGACGTCCTGCTTAGCAAGGGCATCACGCTCAGAGAAGATCCTCGCCATTTCAGCGGCGTTCCGGGTTCCCCAATTGCATAGGGGAAGAATCGCCTCCGACAAACTGCTACCCAGCGGGGTCAGCGTGTAGTCCACGCGCGGCGGCACTTCCCGGTAGTCATTGCGGGCCAGCACGCGGTCACCTTCAAGATCCTTTAACTGCTGAATCAGCACCTTGTCGCTAACGCCTGGGATTAAGCGTTTCAACTCGCCATAGCGTTTCGGACCGTCGCGCAGAAAAAAAAGTATCAGTGGTTTCCACTTGCCCGAAATGACGCGCAGCGTGGCGTTGAGCCCGCAACCGGTCCCGCAAACCTCATCAAATGTGTCCATGTCTTACCTACTTACCAAAAGGTGCATACTTGTCCTTAGGTTATCAACGACGCATCCTTGTTTTCAAGCAAGCAGTTTTGCTTGCGTCAACTGCAACCAAGGATGCACACCATGACCAGACTCAATGGCAAGACCGCCGTGATCACCGGCGGCGCTACCGGCATCGGCCTAGCGGCGGCGAAGCGTTTCATCGAGGAAGGCGCTTTCGTCTTCATCTTCGGCCGCCGGCAGCAAGCGCTCGACGACGCAGTGGCCGAACTGGGGCCCGATGCTCGTGCGGTGAAAGGCTCGGTTTCCAATGAGGCCGATCTCCGCCGGCTCTACGCAGCGGTGAAAGCCGAACGCGGAACCCTCGACATCGTCTTCGCCAATGCCGGTGCCGGCAGCCCCCTACCGCTTGGCCAGATCACCGCCGAGCACATTGACGAAGCCTTTGATACCAACGTGAAGGGAACCATCTTCACGGTCCAGCAGGCACTGCCGCTGATGGGCCCGGGCAGTTCGATCATTCTCACCGGCTCGAGCGCGGGCACCACCGGTGCCCCGGGATTCACCGCGTACAGCGCGAGCAAAGCAGCCGTGCGCAACCTCGCCCGGACCTGGGCTGAGGATCTGAAGGGCACGGGCATCCGCGTCAATGTGCTCTCGCCTGGCGCGACGGCGACCGAACTGGCCAAGGAAGCGTTGGGCGAAGAAGGTCAGAAGGCCTACGGTGCAATGACTCCGCTCCAGCGCATGGCCGAGCCGGCGGAAATTGGAGCAGTGGCTGCCTTTCTCGCGTCGTCGGACAGCAGTTTCATGACCGCCAGCGAAGTGGCCGTCGACGGCGGCCTGGCGCAACTTTAATCCGCTGCGCCCGACCTCCTTTCCATCATTCGTCGGGCGCGGTAAATCCGAAAGGAAATAATATGAGCTACGCAATTATCGGCTTCGGCAAAATCGGCCATGCCCTGGCAAAGGCGTTTGCCCGCAAGGGCATCGACGTAGCCGTGGCAGCCACTCGCAGTCCTGAAAACCTTGCAGCCGATGCGGCTGCTATCGGGCCGACGATCATTCCAAAAACGCTAACCGAGGCTGTCAGCGCGGATATCATCTTTCTTGCTGTGCGGTTTGAGTCCCACCTGGATATCGCAAAGGCGCTGCCAACGTGGAAGGGAAAGACCGTCATCGATGTGACCAATGCGTACGGCGTATCGCCTGAAGAGTTGGGTGGTGAGCCATCGTCCAAGGCCGTCGCTCAGGCGTTTACGGGCGCAAGATTGGTCAAGGGCTTCAACCATTTGGGCTCAAATGTCCTTGAACAGGATCCGACGTTGCAAGGTGGCCGAAGAGTCGTCTTTTTAGCCAGCGACGATGACGCTGCCGCGAAGGAAATCGGTTCGCTTGCAGAAACCCTAGGTTTCGCACCGATCAAGCTGGGAGGGCTTTCGGAAGGTGGACTGCTTGTGCAAGCGCGGGGCAACAGCTGGGGTCCATTGATCTTCAAGGACCTGGTAAAGCCGGACTGAGCGGTGGTGACTCGATCCCGCCTGTGAAGGGAAAATCGCCACTGTTTAATCGACCACATCAGCATCGATGATTGACTGCCACCGGCCAATGTGAGGCAAATGCCAGCGGCAATTAGGCTCACTCAAACGATCTAGCCAGCGTCCGCTATGGGTCGATTTCAGCCGGTCGTGAAAGGCAAAATCCGTTCGGAAGACAGCTCTTCCCAAGCTGGACAGATTTGGTAGATGACGCCGACGTTACCCACTTGATGCTACGGTGTTGGCTCACTGGCAATCCATTTAAGGTATCCATATGGAAACCAATTCGACAATTGATCCTGTATTACGCGTCGCGTTGGTTACAGGATCCACTTCTGGTATCGGCGCGGCCATTGCTCGTGTACTAAATCGGGCAGGCTATGCGGTGGTGATCCATTCGCGGAACTCGGCGGATACGGGACGCGCCATGGTTGCAGAAATGAAGCAGGCTATTTACGTGCAAGCTGATCTTGCTTTAGAAGCTGACAGGGTCAGGCTAATTGAAGAGACGATCGCCGCGTGGGGGCAACTCGACGTACTGGTCAATAACGCCGGTATTAGCAGAGTCATTCCGCACGGCGACCTTGCCTCGGCCACCTCGACCGTGTGGCACGAACTTCACGAGGTTAATGTCGTGGCACCGTTCCACCTGGTTGCGTTGGCCGAGTCGGCCTTGCGCGATGCCGCACGTTACCGTCGAGCAGGTTGCGTCGTAAACATAAGTTCGCATGCCGGTATCCGTCCTAAAGGTGCATCGATTCCCTATGCGGTGAGCAAAGCTGCGCTTAATCACATGACCCGCTTGCTCGCCTTAGAGCTAGGGCCAGAAATTCGCGTAAACGCAGTGGCGCCCGGCTTGGTCGACACGCCTCTGACCGCACAGTGGACAGGTGCGCAAGAGTTGTGGCGAACTCGCGCACCTATGCGCAGGGCCGCTAGCCCAGAAGACATCGCAAAAGCTGTTGTAATGCTGATCGAGTCGGACTACTTAACCGGCGAGATACTCCTGTCAGACGGCGGATTGAATCTGACCTAGTTTTAATTTACTCCCCTGGAGCATGTCAGTAGACGGGTTACCTGTTTCGCCGACTCGCCGGACGGATATCACTGAATTTCAGCGCGGGCCTGAGGAAATGCCGGATAGATTTCTGCAGCGTAAGGCTGCCCAACCCCCACAGAGGTCCCGCGGTGCCGAAGCATCTATGGCCCACTCGGCACCGGCGATCCCTATGTAAGTGCGTGCCTAAGCCAACCGCGAGGGGCAGCTATCGGCCTTGAGCAGACATTCAAGAGGCGACGTCAGTGGGACTGCTACTAAGCACCTCATAGGTCAACCCAGCCTCAAAATATGATGCTCTCCACTCAAGGAATCCTACTTCTGGCTCGCACAACAAGAGAACGGTACATCCAGCCTCCCCCATTGAAACCCTTTCAACCACGGCGATATCTCCAGGAGCCGCCTCCCGAGAACTCATCCAGTCCCTGAGTACCACCGCCGCCCGGTCAATAGTGATCAGTTTTATGATACGGCCCTTGGAAAGTGTCATGCCGTCTTGCCTAAACTTGTGAACGTATCTGGCTTGTAAACCTATTTGGAGATTTAAGGAAGGTCTGCTCCTGGCCGATAGCAGCCGGTCGTTCCGTAAGCCGCACTCCATCTGTTGAGCTGGCATATCAGCCCGAGGAGTGGAGATAAAGGTTGATCCAGACGCGCCCATTTGCATGTGAAACAGCAGGATCAGTCATGTGATTGCCCTTATCGACTCGTACTGTCCGCCTTCAATCGTCAATTGGCCTGGTTCCAACCGGGACGTGCTTAACCACCATTGGCCCGGTTGAACTGCCAACGTGTGGAACGACCCGCTATGCCGGTAAGTCTATCTGTATCTACTCATGGGTAAGGTACAGCGCAATGGATAAGACAATCACCGTCGATCAACTAGAGACAACCGACCTTGGATCAATCAACGAAATATGGCTTGGCGAGACGCATACCCAGCTATGCCTATGGCGTGGCGAACAGGTCTTCACCCACGAGATGATGAGCGAGGGCACCCACGATCAGAATGTCCAACGCCTGTGCTTGCAGTTGGTCAACCCTGACGATCAAACCGCCGTAGCCAGCGTCGAGGTAATTGTGCGCGAACGGCTGAAAAAAATGGGGAAGGAGGGCGAGTTTTACCCCGCAGAGGAGGCTGATACTCATCAATAAGAAGAGGGTATCGGTCATTCAGGGGGAGTTGATCCAAGGCCTGTTGTCGCTTGGAGGTGTATCTTTTGATGATGATCCAGGAACGCTTAGGATGACTCACTCAATTCAGTAACACCATGGAGCAGCCAACGGGTTATGGATATCGAATTTCGCGGTAATGGCATGCGTGATAACCCGTCTGTAGGTACATGAATCGCCCCTGATTTCATAGGCGCGTTATGGATTCAACCAGTTTGTGTAGCCATCCAGGTCAAAAAATGATGGAGCTGAGTCGTAAACTTCTTCGGCTTGGCATCCGGGTTCCTTGCCTGGGACAAGAAAAAAGAGATCTGCATTCTCATACTCGGGTAATGCCGAACAAACTGCTCTGCCAGCTCTTCAAGTGTTTGCGGCCACATCAGGTCCTGTTCAGAGCGAAGCACTTGAGTTGACCGGATGAGTTTGCGCGAAGCTTCTCGCTGCAAGCGCAGCGATTGCGTCGGTGTGGTCGCCTGGTCGATAAGGTCGGCATACCGGGTCAGTACGGATTCAAAGTCACCATTCACGGCAATGGCGATAGCGCGCGACGGCTTGAACCGGTCGAAGAGTTTGGTCAGATCATTGCCCCATAAGCAACGACAGTGATGCTTGAGCCAATACCCCCAGCTCAATCGATTGTCAGGTGCCAATACTTCAGCACGACTACCGATATCGAAATCGATCTTGGTGACTTCGGTATGCCGACTTTCCAACGTGCGCCTTTTCGACTCCAGCAGTTCCAAATCCTGCGACGTAGGAGGGCTGTGCAGAATAAGGGTTAGGTCAAGGTCAGAAACCCCCGGCACTGCGTCGCCTCTAGCGACACTGCCATAAAGATAAATCCCGTCCAGCAGAGGTTCCGATCGCGCGAGCGTCATGCAAACGTCCGTCAGCAAAGCCTGAAACTGTGGCTGCATCTCCACGTTGGGCACGGTGAGGATATAACCGTCCGCATCAATGCCACGAGGTTGGAGTCGTTCCATGAAGCCGTCCGTGAGTGGTGTTCAGTAAAAATCGGGGTCAAACCCCATCAAGACGTGCGCCGGCCTTCCAGGCTGGAAAACACATACATCCCTACCAGCATCGCCACTACAAAGATGAGAATTTGCCAGTGCCCGGTAAACAGAATGGCGACCGCAGGCCCAGGGCAGATACCGGCAATTCCCCAACCAATACCGAACACCACGCTGCCCCCTATCAAGCGCACGTCCAACTCCCGGCTCACAGGTAACTGCATGGGGGCTGCGAGCAAGGATCGTTTGTGCTTGCGCGCCCAATTCATCGGGATAACCGCCACGGCGATGGCCCCGACCATCACCAAGGCGAGTGACGGGTCCCAGGCTCCGGCCACATCGAGAAATGCCAACACCTTGGCGGGGTTGGCCATGCCGGCCAGGAGCAGGCCCAGGCCAAAAATCAGCCCGGCGAGAAATGCGGTCAACTTGGTCATCAGCTTCAAACCCCCAGCACATGGCGGATGACGTACACCGTTGCAAAGCCGGCGGTCATAAAGCACACGGTCGCCACCAGGGAGCGGGGTGACAATCGAGAGATCCCACACACGCCGTGACCACTGGTGCAGCCGGAGCCGTACCGAGTTCCCAAGCCGACGAGCAGCCCCGCCATCACCAAGGCCGGCCACTGTGCCGTGATCTCGATCTGTGGCAAGACGCTAAACAGTCCCCACAGCATTGGCGCAATCACCAGGCCAAGCAGAAACAACGCTTTCTCGCCCCAGCCCTCACTGCCAAACCGCATCACGCTGCCCAGCACGCCGCTGATACCTGCGACTCGGCCATTCGCGAGAACAAACACGCTGACGGACAGCCCGATCAAGGCGCCTCCGCCTAATGAAGCCCACGGCGTGAAGTTGATCCAATCAATGCTCATTTTGCAGTTCCTGCACAGAAGGGTGGGTGAGGGCTGTTGATCAGCGAAGCATCATAACCCTCCGTGCGGGTCTTGGCCTGTGGGCGTCAGATTTTGCTGCCGCCCCCATGGAATGGGTAAGGCCCTGTTCCAGTACTAAAGGAGGTGTCAATGCCCGCTAAAGGACCATTTCGGTCTGACGCCATAGGTTTAGGCTCAGCCTTGTGATCGTCAACGATGACAGCAAGACGCGCCGCATCACCTGCGAGATGAGTAGAAAACCTCACTGACTCCCGTGTCTCCATAATAAAAAGAGGATTTATCATGAGTAGCACCTTCTTTATTCCCTCCGTGAACATGATGGGCATTGGTAGCCTCGACGAGGCGATGCTCGCAATCCGCAAGTACGGATTCCGCAAAGCCTTGATCGTCACCGATGCCGGCCTGGCCAAAGCCGGCGTGGCGGCCAAGGTCGCTGGCCTGTTGGCCCAGCAAGACATCGACTCCACCCTGTTTGACGGCGCCAAACCGAATCCGACCGTCAGCAACGTGGAGAAGGGCCTGGAACTGCTGGCCCGCAGCGACTGTGATTTCATTATTTCCCTGGGCGGCGGTTCACCCCATGACTGCGCCAAGGGCATTGCCCTGTGCGCCGCCAACGGCGGGCACATCAGCGACTACGAAGGCGTGGACCAATCCGCCAAGCCACAAATGCCACTGATCGCCATCAACACCACCGCCGGCACGGCGAGTGAAATGACCCGTTTCTGCATCATCACCGACGAAGTCCGCCACGTGAAAATGGCCATCGTCGACCGCAACGTCACCCCCCTGTTATCCGTCAACGACCCTTCGCTGATGGCCGCCATGCCCAAAGGCCTGACCGCCGCCACCGGCATGGACGCACTGACCCACGCCGTCGAAGCCTACGTGTCGACCGCAGCCACGCCGATCACCGATGCCTGCGCACTCAAAGCCATCGAACTGATCTCGGCCAACCTGCGCACCGCGGTTGCTCAGGGTAGCGACATGACCGCCCGGGAAAACATGGCCTACGCGCAATTCCTTGCCGGCATGGCCTTCAACAATGCTTCGCTGGGATATGTACACGCCATGGCGCACCAACTGGGCGGTTTCTACGACCTGCCTCACGGCGTGTGCAATGCGATCCTGCTGCCTCACGTGTCGAGCTTCAACGCCAGCGTATGCCCGGCCCGGTTTAAGGATATCGCCCATGCGATGGGGGTTGAGACTCAGCATCTGGACGCGGAGAAGGGGGCTGCTGCGGCCATCGCGGCTATCCGTAAACTGTCTGCGGATGTTGGGATTCCGAGTGGGCTCGTTGAGCTGGGTGTGAAGGCTGACGATATTCCGACCCTGGCAACCAATGCCATGAAAGATGCCTGCGGCTTTACCAATCCGCGTCCTGCCAATCAGGATGAGATTGAGCAAATTTTTCATACGGCGATGTGATTGATGTGAAGTGATGCTGGAGAGAACACCCCGCCTTTGGTTGAAGTGCGGGGTGTTTTGGTTTTGCTCACCGATAGGGTGGAAGTGGCTCACTGGCTTGGCCGGAAGCGGTCTGTCATGAATAGCTACTGGCGGCCAGGAGCGACCGGTGACAACGTTCTACTTAAGCATGTGCTACTCGCTTATGTGTTCTAGCCGTTTCAACTATGAATACTTAAGTAGAGATCGACACCGATGGTTTACGCTCCGGAACAGGCATACCGCGTACGTCTATCCATGGTCGTGCCAGCACGCATGTCTACGCAGCTGGCTCAAGTAAAACCTCCGCGCCAGGAGGGCACAGAGGGGATCGGAATGGGCTGGAACTGAGCATCCTCCAGTAAGTAGAGCGCTGTGCTGGCGGCCTTCGAGAAACAACTTGAACATGCGGCGTTCTGATAGGCGCTGCGCAAGAGCTAACTCAACTCAGACTGAACGCTGAGCGATTGCCAGTAATATCCCGAAGCTCACGAGTAGGCCTCCAAAAATTCGGTCAATCCATTGTCTTGCAGCCAACAATTTCTCGCGCACCATCCCGGCCGAGAAGCACAGCGCGACGAGACTGAACCACACCGTGTGCGCCCCAGCGATGGAAAGCCCATATGCTATTTGCACTGTCAAGGCAGTGTCCGGTCGTACTACACCCATGAACAGACTAACGATGAAGATCGAAGTTTTCGGATTCAACGCATTCGTGAGAAATCCCGTACGCAGAGCTGAAAAATCTGATATGGCCGGTGGCGGTGCGTCCAGCGGTTCAATAGCCGGCTTAGAACGAAGCATTTTGATGCCTAGGTAGACGAGATACGCAGCTCCAGCCAGCTTCAGCGCATTGAACAACCAAGGCGATTGTTGAAGCACTAACCCTAGTCCGAGCAGCGTATAGCAGAGGTGGACAAGTACCCCCAAACCAATACCCACAGCTGTGAGGACGCCCGCCCGTCGAGACAGTAGCAATCCGTTGCGAGAAACCATGGCGAAATCCGGCCCAGGACTGATACATGCGAGTATCGTAATGGTGATTACTACTATCCATTCGCTCATGCGGCACTCTTCGAATTAATGGTGGTATAAAGCTATTTTTACAGACCATACGCACTGGCAATAACGATGATTTCTGAAGGTAATAGTGACTACAGCTCATCAACCTCCGAGACACGCACGCCTTCTCTGCTCGCGTTGCGTTGCTTCGAATCAGCCGGAAGGTTCGAAAACTTCGCCCGTGCAGCTGACGAACTGCATCTGACACCAGGTGCTATAAGCCGAGCAGTGCGCTTGCTTGAAGAGGATCTGGGCGTTGAACTGTTCGAGCGGCGTAGCCGAAGGGTTTTTTTAACGGACGCCGGAAGACACCTGGCGAAAGCAGTTAGTGAAGGGCTTGGATTGATGAACCAGGCAGTTCGCGAGATACGCACCGACGCCCGTCGTGCTCGTCAGCTTGTGCTGTCCTGCGAGCCAACGCTGTTAATGCGATGGCTGATCCCTCGTTGGAGCGACTTCCAAGCACATCATCGAGGGATAGACATTCATTTAGTGGCCGGAGGCGGCGTCTTTTCATTCGACCATGGCATAGATTTAGCCATTCGGCGGGACGATTTTCCTCGCCCCTCCGGTTATCATGCTGAGACCCTATTCCCAGAGAAGATCGGCCCTGTCTGTCGGCCAGAAAAGGCAGATCAGTGGTTCGGCAAAAGCAGGAAAAGTCTGCGCTCCACAGCCCCTCTGCTTCAGACTACTAGCCGACCTACGGCTTGGCAGGAGTGGGCTAATGCAAAAGGACTGCCCGTTACTGCCACGGAGATGCAATCTTTTGAGCACTTTTATTTCAGCATCCAAGCGGCTGTCGCAGGCCTCGGGGTGGCAATTGGCCCATGGCACTTAGTGCGCGACGATATTCAGAGCGGCGTGTTAGTTGCGCCATTAGGATTTGTTGAAGACGGCTCACACTACTGCCTGTTGTCTCCCACAGCCCCTAAGCCAGGCAGCCTGGAAATGGATTTACTTAATTGGTTGCAGGCAGTGGGCTGAGGCTTGTCGATCTTCAGTTTCATCCACTACAAATCAGACCAGTAAGGCTGCAGGCCTTTCTAACGAACAGCCCGTCCCACTTGAACAAAAAAACACGAAGTCCGGTGACGCCTAGCTTGAACGCATCGAGCCGAGGCAGAGCGACGCACGTTGTTGCTTCAGGGCTATGAACTGTTTTTCGTGAAACCGAGTCAGTCGCCACGGCTGGATAAACGAGGAGAAAATGCTTGGGGTTCTGATGGTATAGAACCGCGCAGTGGCTCGATTGAGGCTTATCGCGGGGCAGAAATCCGATTGCTGCCTTTCGCAATGGGCAGTAAACGGCCAGAAGCGGACGCTCTCCAGTGTCTACTTAATCAGCGGTGATTCAGGGGCTGGGGGGGTATACATAGTTGATCGCCAAGCTAATCCCCAAGCTCGAATTGCTGAAACCCCACGCGCCTGACGTAAACCCAAAAGTTATCCTTTGGCTCATATTGCTCCATGCAAACACTATGTTCCTGGCACAGTTCATCTTCGTCGATCAGGATGCGATCCCAATCGAAGTCAGGGTTCTTGGAAATGGTATAGCTAGGGTAAGGTTTGTCGAGATCGAAGTGGATCGAATACACGAACAACGGAGATTCCCACGGCATGTGGGTTTCGTACAACCGCATCAGTTCGGGCATCTGTGCTTTACAGTGCTGTTCGGCAAACGTCAGTGCCTGGGGCAAATCATCCCACGTAGCCTTGACCGCGCGTTGCGCAGCGGCGAGCCTGGCGTAAGGTGGCTCGTCATTGTGGTGCTGGACGTAAATCAATCGGCTGCCGAACTGGAATTCGCATTGCCAGACACCCGAGGGAGCACGCCAGTGGCCAAGCATGGATTCGGTCAGTAGATTGATGTCCATATCGGTACCACACAGATGGAAAGGTGCTCAGTTTACCCTCTCAAATATCAGCCTGGGAATGCATAGGCGTTTGGGCTATTTGTCCGACATCCACGGGATCTGACCGGCAGCTTTGGGTCGAAAGCCGTCATTCAGCATCGCTAGAGCGGCGACTTACTTAGTTAAAGGCGGCGCCCCGGCATGTGCCGTCGCTGAGACGCTGTAGATGCCTACAACGCCCCAGCGGCTAATCGATTGCGTGTGCTGAGCGGTAAGTGCTATCGGACTACGTCTGATTTCAGCTACAAGGCACCTCCCGATCCATCAGCTTGCCCATCAACAGCACTCCCAGCTCACTGAGCTGGTGAATCGTCAACGCCACATCACGGTCTTTCCCGCTCAGCTCTTCCGAGAGATCAAGCAGCAACGCGCTGACCGAGGTAAAGGTTTCATAGCTATTGGTGATCAAACTTTCACTGCTGGCATCAGCTGCCACACTGAACAGCACACCCGACGGCGGGGCGGTCTTGGCGGAGGAGGGATTGAGATAGTGATCCAAGGCGCGTTGCGCGGCTTGGTTGAGTTTCAAATCGGGAGTTCCCGGAGGATTCGGCGTTACCTTGAACATTGTTTGGATTCTCTATGTGGGCCGCCACCTTCTCGCTACTAAACGAATGGGGTGGCAGCTGTGCACAGGTTAGTAGACCGGGAATCCAAACAAAGACCGGCGCGCCCGAAGGCGCCCTGCGCACAGCCACCATCAAGCACAGACAGAGACGTCTGATCGATGAAGCTCATGCACATTGCTCGGATAATCCAGGGCTACTAAACCCGATCACTGAGTTTTCAGCGACCGAGCAACCTTAGAGACGCCCACCCAGGTGCACAAGCCGGCGGATTCTGACGCAACTGTAGGCAATGGAGCAAGGCGCCGTGCTCACTGCCTCAAGCCACGGGACTGAAATCCATCAGTCCCGTTTTTCTTTCTCAGGCCGGTTGGGCCGCCAAGCTATTACTCACCTTGCGCCCCAGCACCAGCACCGTCACAAACCCAGCGCCCACCAACGCGGTCGCCAAACTCAACAGCACCGACGTCCCCATCTTGTCGACGATCTGCCCGCCAAAGAACGAGCCCACGGCAATGATCACCTGGAACAACGCGACGAACAGCGGCATGCCACGCTCAACATCCTTGGGCGCAACCACAAACATCCAGATACTCGCGCACGCCGGGAAGGCACCGAAGGCGAAGCCCCACAGGGCGATCAGCATCACGGCGCCGCTCATGCCGGTGGCGAAGTAGGGGAACAGGGCGGTGCTGGTGCCGATCATCAGTGCGACAAGCAGCAGGGTGTGGCGCACGCTGCGGTTGGCGGCGAAGCCGGCGAAGACGTTGCCCATTACGCCGGCCACGCCGTAGAGCAGCAGCAGCGAGCCAATGGTCGGGCCGTCGAAGCCGGAGCTGTTTTTGAAGAACGGCGCGACGTAGGTGTAGGCGGCAAAGTGCGCCAGGCCGATCAGCAGCACGGCGATCAAGCCAACCCGGGCTTGTGGGTTGATGAACAGGGCCGGCAGGTCGCTGATGCGGATAGCTTTTTCCGGTTCGAGGCGCGGCAGCAGGAACATCTGCGCCAGCAGTACCGGGATGCCCACCAGTGCGGTGACGAGGAAGGTCATGCGCCAGCCCATCAGGCCGCTCAGCCAGGTGCCGACGGGCACGCCGAGGACGGTGGCCAGGGTCACGCCCATCATGATGATCGAGGTGGCCTTCGCTACGCCGACGCCCTTGGGCGCCAGGCGGCCGCTGAGGGCGATGGCCGTGGCCCAGAAGCCGCCGATGCTGATGCCCAGCAATACGCGGCCGAACAGCAGCAGGCTGAAGTCGCTGGCGTAGGCCACCACCATGTTGGCGATGATCATGATCAGGGTCAGGCCGATCAGCAGGTAGCGGCGGTCCATGGCGCCAATGCCCACCGACAGCAGCGGGGCGGCGAGGGCGGCCATGATGCCGGGCAGGGTGACCATCAGGCCGGCGTGGCCGGCGCTGATACCGAGGTCGGCGGCGACGTCGTTGAGTACGCCTACTGGCAGGAATTCGCTGGTGACCAGGGCGAAGGCGCCCACGGCAACCGAGAGAATCGCCAGCCACTGTTGCAGGACGGTTTGTTGATTATGTTCGGGGAGGCCGCTAGGGGCCCGGCTTGCGCTTGGCATGGTGTCGGGTTCCGGGAGGATATTTCGCCTGAGGACAGACGGGAGGGGGAAAGTGGAAGCGATTATAGGAATGGGTTTCGGCAAGGCAATAGGCGACCGGTTCGATAGTAATCATCAGTCTCGTTGATAAGACGGCCTGAGTAGAGCGGTCGCTTCTGTGTCGACCGCGAGTTCCCAGTGGGCCAGTGAGGGGACTGCTGCGCAGTCAGACGGGAGCAAGCTCCCTCGCCACAGGTTGTTGGGTGACCCACACGCGGTGGTGTTCAGGCGTGGGTTTAGCGTAATGCTCTCTCCATTAAGGCTGAACCCTGAGCGCCCGGATGATAAACGCATGCAGGCTGTTCACCGCTTTGGAGCTGCGAGAGGCCCGGCTGCGCAAAATCGAAACGTCCATGGGTTCGATGGCTGCCAAACCGTGCTCCTCACCCAAGACCTGCAGCGATGGCTGCACGGTGCACTGGGTGATCGCGGCAATCGCGAGCCCGCCCTCGACGGCGGCCACCTGGCCGGCAAGGCTGGAGCTGTTGTAGACCACCTTGAATTCGCGGCCCTGTTGGGTCAGTGAGTTCACCGCATACCGCCGCGCCAGGCTTGCGCTTTCGTAAACGGCGATGGGGAGCGGGTCGCGTCGCCACAGCTCGAATTGGGGTGAGCCGACCCAGACCATGGGTTCCTTGAACAGAAATGTGCCGCTTTGGGGCGAGTCTCTGGATACCAGCGCCAGGTCAAGGTCGCCGCTGCGCAATTGTGGGATCAGGGTGGTCGACTGTTCACAGGTCAGTTCGATTTCCACCCCGGCGTAGCGCGGGGAGTAACGCTTGAGCAGCGGTGTGAGGTACCTGGCCGCGTAGTCTTCCGCAACGCCAAGGCGGATGCGCCCGGTCAGCTCTTCGCCGTGGAACGCCGCCTGGGTTTCAGCGTGCAGGGCGAGCATGCGGCGGGCGTAGCCCAGCAGTGTCTGGCCGTCGGCGGTCAGTTGCAGGTGCCGGGGGCCTCGGCTCAACAACTGTCGTCCAAGGGCGGCCTCGAGTTTTTTCATCTGCATGCTGACGGCGGACTGCGAGCGGTTGACCTCATGGGCGGCGCCCGACAAGGAGCCGGCATCCACCACGGCCACAAAGCATTTGAGCCAATCGAGTTGCAAGTCACTGGCCGGCATTGCGCTTACCTCTATTCGTTAATCGAATGGCTGTGACGTGAATTATGCGCTTTTCATGACTGTTTGTTCACCCGCAAGATTCTGGCCTGGCTCACACCTACTGGATCGGATCATGCCCTTTGATACCTGGCTGCTTTACCTGGCTACCTGCTTCGGCATCGCGGTGGTGCCGGGGCCCAATGCGTTGTTGGCGCTGACCCATGGCGCGCTTCACGGCAATCGGAAGACGCTGTTCACCATCACCGGTGGCGTGCTCGGTTTTGCCATCGTGCTGTCGCTTTGCGCGTTGGGGTTGGGGGCGCTGATCCAGGCGTCGGCCAGTTGGTTTTTTGCGTTGAAGGTGGCCGGTGGGCTGTACCTGATCTGGCTGGGCTTCGGGCTGTGGCGGGCGGCACCGGTCAGCCTTGAGGCGACCGGCGCGACCAGCTCGCGGAGCTGGTCGCTGTTCCGTCAGGGGCTGGTGTCGGCGATTTCAAACCCCAAGGCCTTGCTGCTGTTTACGGCGTTTATTCCACCTTTCCTGGATTCCCACCGCAGCATCATCGCGCAGACGATCACCATCGCGCTGACCTACGCCGTGGTGGAGTTCATCGTTGAATACCTGGTGGCGAGCGCTGCGCACCGGGTCCGGCCTTGGCTGGCTCGAACCGGGCGCCGGTTCAATAAAGTCTGTGGCGGGTTCTTCGTACTGTTCGGGTTGGCCCTGCCTATCCATGCCTGAGGGCACATGCCCACCCCATCAAGGGTGCTCGATGACCATCACCGCCGTGGTATCCGCCTCAAGTGCCTCAAACACATGCGGCGCATTCGCCAGGTAGCTGATGTAGTCGCCGGCCTGCAGCAGCACCGGCTCACCGGCCGGGCCGATGTTCGCGCTGCCGCTGCATAGCACCACGTGCTCGACGGTGCCGGAAGGGTGGGGCTGGGACAGGCGCACCTCACCGGGCTGGACCTTGAGGCGGTAGATGTCGCGCCGTATGCCTGCCGGGCAATCCGCAAGCAGTGTTGCCGCGTAGTGAGCGGTTTCGGCATAGGTGGTCAGACCTTCGTTGGCACGAATCACCCGCAGGCGCTGCTGGGGTTGTTCGAAGAACCGCGTCACCTGTAGCCCCATCGCGGTGGCCAGCGACCATAGGGTTTCAATGCTGGGGTTACCGATCCCGGACTCCAGTTGCGACAAGGTCGACTTAGCCACCCCGGCGCGTTTCGCCAATTCGGTCAATGAAAGCCCGGCTGACTGGCGTTCGCGTTTGATCGACAGGGCCAGGAGGTCGATTCGGCTTGGATTACTGCTGAATGGGTTGTTCGCTATGTCGGTCATTTGTTCTCTAAATCATCCAAAATCAGGTTGACGCTTTGGTGTTCATTGTTCAGCATACCAATCATTCGTTCATTATAAAATCCGAGTCGCCGAATGATCTGGTTTGTCTGCTATTGGCCGTGGCTGCTCTGGCGGGCGCTGTCCTACGACCTCGAAGGGTGGCGCAGCCTGCTGGTGGCGACGCATCTGCTCGAACAACATTGCCTGGGGCTATTTTGCGGGCCGTTATGATTCCTTTTTGCCATCCATGGTGATCGGGCTATGATCGGACTCATATGAACCAGACGCTCCATGACCTATGCCCGTTGACCTGCAAGCCCTCTATCCCAAACTGATCCACTTGATGCTGGATACCGTGTTCGTGGTCGACAGTGAAAACCAGATAGTTTTTGTGAGTGATGCCTGCGAAGCGCTGCTCGGTTACCGCGCCGACGAACTGACCGGCACCCTGATCACCGACTATATGCACCCCGAAGACCTGGCACGCACCCGCGCTTCCATTGTCCGGGTCATGAATGGCAAACCTCACGTCGACTTCCGCAACCGTTATATCCGCAAGGATGGCAGCGTGGTGCAGATTTTGTGGGCGGCTTTCTGGTCTGAAGAGGTGGGCGCGCGGATTGGTGTCGCGCGGGACATCACGGCCCTGACACAAGCCGAAGAAGAGCTACGTTTCCTTGCCCATCATGACCCGCTGACGGCCCTCACCAATCGATCGCTGTTCAATGATCGACTGGACACGGCCCTGCAAGCGGCCCAGCGACACAACAGCAAGCTGGCGCTGCTGTTTCTGGACGTCAATGACTTCAAGTGCATCAACGATGTGCATGGCCATTCCATGGGCGACCGCGTGCTCTGCGTGATTGCAAGGCGGCTGGAAGGCTGTGTGCGTGGCAGCGACCTGGTGGCCCGAATGGGCGGCGATGAGTTTACGGTGCTGCTGACGGACATCCAGTCGGAAGACGCCGTTTCCGCAAAAGTCGCGCAGATACTCGCCGTCATGGCCGAGCCGCTGAGCGCTGAGTTTGGCGCGGTGAAAATGCCGTCCTGCAGTATTGGCGTGGCGTTTTATCCCGCGGACGGGAAAGACGCCGACACGCTGCTCAGCCATGCGGACGGCGAGATGTACCGGGTAAAAAGAAATCGGTTTGCAGGTGAGTGACCTGAGTCAGGCCTCTACTGATGAAACCTGCGCCCCAGCGCATCCAGCCGCACTGCAATCGGCGGCAAGCGCTCACTGCTCCTGGCCAGCGTCTCCACATCCTGGGCCGTGTTCTGCGCAATGCTCTGCACTGATTGCAGCCGTCCCACAATCTCGACATTCGCCGTGGATTGCTCCCGGGTGGTCGACACAATCCGCCCATTGAGCTGATCAATCTGCGAAATATCATTGCCCACCGCCCGCAGCATCTCCACCGCCAGCTGGCTGTCTTCCACGCAGCGTTCCACCCCTTGGCGGCTATCGTGCATGGCTTCAACCGCTTGCCGGCTGCCGTGTTGCAAGCCTTCAATAATGGTCTTGATCTCCTGGGTCGACACCGCCGTGCGCTGCGCCAGGCTGCGTACCTCATCGGCCACCACGGCAAACCCTCGTCCTTGCTCGCCGGCGCGGGCGGCTTCGATGGCGGCGTTGAGGGCCAGCAGGTTGGTCTGGTTGGCGATGCTGTTGATGACTTCCAGCACCGAGCCGATCTGTTCAGCTTGCACGGCCAGCCCTTCGACCGTCTCGTTGGTGTCGTGGAGGCGGGTGGCGAGCTGGGTGATTTCCTGCTGGGCCCGACCGACGCTTTCCTGGCCACGGATGATTTGCTGGCTGGCTTGACCCGCGTGGTCGACGGCCTGTTCGACGTGCACGGCGATGTGGCCCATGGCGTCTTCCATGCGCTGCATGGAATCGGTCATTTGCGCGATTTCCGCCAGTTGATGGCGCGCACCTTTTTCCAGGGTGTCGCTGGCGCGGCCCAGTTCCTGGCCGAGTTGGCCGAGGCCGTGGGAGTCGCGGGCGACGCCGTCGATCAGGCCGGTGAGCTGGGTCAGAAAGTGGTCGAAACGGGTGGCGAGTGAAACGTGGACTTTTTCCGGGTTGCCCTTGGCGGCCTCACCGCTGAACCGGGTGGTGACGGCGAGCATCTTTTCGAGCATTTCCTGGCTTTCTACCGCTTCTTTTTGGCTGTGAACGGCGAGATAGAGCAGGGCGACCGTCTCCATCACCACGTAGAACGCGTGGACGAAAATCATGCTCCAGCCGCCGTGATGCTCCATCACAAACACCGGGAAGCCCTGGTGCTGCAAGGCATGGAACACCACGTGGTGCACCGCGATGGTGGCGGCGGCCACCAGGATGGGCAGCCAGTCGCGGTAGAAGGTCAGCACCGCCAGCAGTGCAAAGATACCGAAGTGCGATTCGATGACGCCCTCTGCCTGGTTGATGTGCAATGCCGCCATGATCATCAGGCCAACGCCAAGCGCACAGCGCATCAGGCGAGTGCCGCCGATGACGCGATAGGCCAGGGTCAGCACCACGCTGGTGCCTCCCCCGACGATGAGCGCTTGCAGCAGCGTGTCGTGCCAGAACGCCAGGCCCAGGGAAAACAGGGCCATCAGCCAGAGCAGGGCAAGCATGATGCGGTCGGCTTTGCGGTAGTGCTCGATGAAACGGGCTTGCGCGGGCATTCACTCGTACTCCATGTGGTCTGGCCAGGATCAGGCAAGCATGCGACGTGCCACACGCGCATGCGGGGGAGCGAATCAGCTGTAAGGGAACTCGGATTGATTGATGCCAGGAGGTTATCGGCATAGGTGGGAGGCGCTTTAGAGGGGATAACGGTCAAAAGCGGTACTTATCGGACAACAGATTCAGCCGATATCGACCTTCATGGATATGTCCCAGGTGCCGGCACCGTTTTTAGCCAGACCGATCATCATCAGGCCGAGCCACTCGAGCGACTGGGCCATCTGCAGGTCGCCGACATCCAGCGGACGCAGCCCGAGACTCTCGAGGAAGGTCGAGACGCGCGCCTTGGCGTCTGCATCGTCCGCCGCGATGAACGCATCGAGGCGTTTATCCTTGGCCAGTACGTGACCGAAAAGGGTATTGAACGCCTTGACGACCTGCGCGCTGGCCGGGGCGAGCTTGGCGATTTCCTGCGCGCCGGAACTGCCTTGGGGGGTAACAAGGCCAGTAAGATCGGGACCGACCGGGTTGGTGATGTCGATGATCACCTTGCCGTCGAGCGCTTTCCCGAAGTCGGCCAGGACCGCCACCGCATGGGTGTAGGGTACGGCGAGAATGACGATGTCGCCCGCCGGAATGGCGCCGTAAGTCCCCGTGATCGCTCCGCAAGCGAGCTTGTCGGCAAGCGCCCGTGCCTTGGCGGGATCGCGGCTGACCACCTCGACGGTGTGTCCGGACTTGGCGATCCGACCGGCGATCGCCGTGGCCATGCCTCCCGAACCGATGATGCTGATAGTGCTCATGTGCGGTCTCCGGCCGGGAAGTAATGACCGCTATCGAGATCGGCGAAGAGTCCGGGTTGGGTCGGTTCCCAGCCAAGCACCTGACGCGTGATGGCGTTCGATGTCGGGGTGTCCAGCGTGACCAGATTCGCAAAGAACCCGAAGTAGCCAGGCAACATCAGCACGTCTGCGGGAATAGACACGGCCGGCAGGTTCAACCGGCTGGCAATGGCTTCGGCGATCTGACGGTAGGGGATAGCCACCTCGGCGATTGCATGCCAGCTTCTGCCCGGTGCGCCTTTTTCCAGCGCCAGGCGAAACACAGTGGCGAGGTCACGTGCGTGTACGGCCCCCCAACGGTTGGCACCGTCTGCGGGGTAACCGACGACCCCCTTTTCCTTGGCCAGCCCGATCAACAACGGAAGGAAGCCCGCGTTATCGGTGGCGCTGTGCATGATCTCAGGGATCCGCACGATCGAAGACCGTATGCCTTTTTCGGCCAGACCGATCACCGTGGTTTCCACGATGTTCCGAACCCGCAGGGGGTTCTTGTACGGATCGCCGCCGGGAAGGGGCGGATCCTCCTCGGTGGCCGGCCGGCCCAGGCCCGCCCACCCGGGTGAGCCGACGCTTCCAGACACGACCAACGGCTTCGCGCTTCCGGCCAGTGCTTCGCCATAGGCGAGCATGATCTCAAGCTCCGCGGCCGCAACGGCGTTGATCCCGCCGGTTGGAATCAGGTCCTGCCGGTGCGCGAGGTGAATCACGCCGTCCGAGGCAGCGGCCGCCTCCTTGAGCCCGTCGAGGTCCTCGAGATTGCCGCGACGCACCTTGGCGCCGAGCGCCGCGACCTGCGCCGCGGCCTTGTCGGATCGAGCCAAGGCAGTGACCTCATGGCCGGCGGCGATAAGGTCGGAGATGACGTACGGACCGGAATGGCCGGTGCCGCCGGTAACAAAAACGTGCATATGCGTTCTCTCATGGGCAGAGCGCCGAACGATTCGGCGACTGCATCAGGTGTGGAAATCATGCTGGGCTTTTCACTTGTATAAAGCAAGTGAAATGCTGAAATTTTACTTGTGATGTGCAAGTGATGCTAAAGTTCGGCCATGAAAACGACACGAAAAGAGACCTTTCGGTCTCACTGCGCAGTGAATTACGGCGTGGAGGTATTTGGCGATCGGTGGTCGCTGCTGATCATCCGCGACATCGTCTTTACTGGGAAAAAGACCTACGGCCAATTCCTTAAATCGGAAGAGGGAATCGCAACCAACGTCCTGGCTTCTCGCCTTGCCTTTCTTGAGGAGCAGGGAATTCTCTCGAAGGCGCCCAACCCTGATGACCGGCGCAAGGATTTTTATGGGTTGACGGAGAAAGGCATAGACCTCATTCCGATCCTGCTGAACATCGTCTTGTGGAGCGCGAAGCACGATTCGCAATCGTACGTGCGTCCGGACTCAACGCTCTTTGAGCAGTTGAGCCAAAGCCCCGCACAGGTGATCGAAGAGGTGAAAGCGCTATTGCGTGGGGGCGGATGCATCTTTCCAGCGGCTAACGAATGAGCCGGCTGCGAGCGGGTATCGTCGCAGCCGCAGGCAGCCTGTCAGACTTTCACGCAGGGCGGCAAACTCGGTTGGTGTCTCTGGAGGGCGGACACCCAAACTGGCGACTGTACTCTCGGCTGAATTGCGATGGGCTTTCGTAGCCCACTCGATAGCAGGCACTCGCCACATCCAGGCCTTCGACGAGCATCAGACGGCGGGCTTCTTGCAGACGGAGTTGTTTCTGATACTGCAACGGACTCATGGCTGTCACCGCCTTAAAGCGATGATGCAACGTAGAGCTGCCCAAATTGGCTACCCGGGCGAGTTCTTCGATGCGTAAGGGGTGGGTGTAATGGTTATTCAACCAATCGATTGCCCGGGTGACCCGACGCGTTTGCGAATCACCGAGGGCGAGCTCATACAGGCGGCGTCCGTGCACGCCCCGCAGGAGGCGGTAATACAGCTCTCGCAGGGCGAGCGGAGCCAGCATGCCGATGTCCTTCGGCGTCTCCAGCAGCCGTACCAGGCGAAGCATTGTTTCCAGCAGCGGCACGTCGACTTTTTCAAGGAAAAGGCCAAGCTCCGGCTCATCCGGCACGCCCGTTGGGGGAGCATCGGCGATGACCTGAGCGATTTCCGTGGCCTCGAAATCAAAACGGATACACAGGTAGGGCGCCTCCGGACTGGCCATCAACACGCGACCGGAAACCGGAAGTGTCACCGATACCACCAGGTAATTGAGCGGGTCGTACAGATAACGGTCGTCACCCAGGCCGACTTCTTTTTGCCCCTGCACGATCAGGCAAAGTGCCGGCTTATGGACGGTATGGATAATTTCCGAGGGCGCGTCCAGGCGAATGACCTGCAGGGGCGCTATCGCGGTCTCATAGACCCCGGGCGCCGTAAACCGTTGCGTCAGCAGGCGAACCAGTTCATGACGGTAGATGGCTGTGTTTTGAAGGATGAAAGCATCGTGCTGTTCCATTTCAAGGCTCTCACACGTATTCATGAGCGTCTGCCTGGGGGTCCAGGCACTCTTGTTTTTACCACGAGCCCGTCGTAACGCCCAGTCGCCAGAAGCGTGTGACGGATGAATCCATCAGCGGTGCCCCACAGGGCGGTGTAACGATCTTGCCGAAAATTTGCGTGCGCAGGGTTCGCGCATGCACCGGGTGCTGGAGAGGTGCACAGACACGAATAGGCAAAAGTTGCGCAGGTTTTGGCACGCGTCGACCAGGCCCGTACCCTTAATCTTTTCGACGTACCCCGCAGCAACGTCCGCGCCATCGGCGGTCGATGCTGAACTTCAATGCCTACAGCAGGAGCTACGGATATGTCGAACATTCAAAACAAAGTCGTCCTGATTACCGGTGCGAGCAGTGGTATTGGCGAAGCGGCGGCCAGGCTGATCGCCGCCAAAGGCGCACGGGTGGTACTCGGTGCCCGCCGTACCGAGCGGCTGGACAAACTGGTGCGCGAGATCCAGGCCGAAGGCGGCTCGGCGAGCGCCAGTGCACTGGACGTTACGGATCTGGAGTCCATGCAGGCGTTCGTGGCGTTCGCCAGGGCGCAACATGGAAAGGTCGATGTGATCATCAACAACGCGGGCGTGATGCCTTTGTCTCCCTTGGCTTCGTTGAAGGTCAACGAGTGGAACCAGATGCTCGATGTCAACGTTCGCGGGGTGCTGCACGGTATTGCCGCCGTCTTGCCGGGCATGGAGGCGCAAGGGTTCGGCCAGGTCATCAATATTTCATCGATCGGCGGTCTTGCGGTCTCTCCGACCGCTGCGGTGTACTGCGCGACCAAATTCGCAGTCAGGGCAATCTCGGATGGCCTGCGACAGGAAACGGACAAGATCCGGGTCACCGTGGTGTGCCCGGGCGTCGTCGAGTCCGAACTGGCCGATACGATTTCCGATGAGGAGGCCCGCGAGGTAATGAAAGCCTACCGGCGTGTGGCTATCAACGCAGACGCCATTGCGCGAGCACTCGCCTATGCCATCGAACAACCCGACGATGTGGATGTGAGTGAGATTGTGGTTCGTCCGACCGCCAGCCCACACTGAGCCGTTCGGATGGATGGCATGCTTGAGTTCGCAGGCAGTCGTTCATGAACGGCTGCTCTCGTCCGATTGCGGCACGTCACGAATGGCAGCTAATGGCGAAAGTGGCATTTGGAACAGCCCAGCCCCGCGTTGGGCTATTTGCCTCGCGGCTCAGTAACTTCCTGGTTTCGAGCTATTGCGATGCCTTGCGACAATGCATGCATGACATCCGCCGCCATTTCCTCAGTACTGTTCAACCCGTCCACTCTGACAATCGGTACTGTTTGCTGCGACATCCAGCGCTCGTGCCACGCCCTGTTGCGTCCGGCAAAGGTCGGGTCGTCGTACTGGGATGCCCATTTCCGGAAGGCCACATGTATCTCATACATGTCGCCACCTGGCGCGATTCGATCTCCGAAGAGCGCCTTTTCACGTGCAGCCAAGCGTTCAAGACGAACCGAGGTAGGCGTTGCGACAAACACAATCAGGTCGGCGTCTTTGATCAGTGCATCTCCCCAGCCCATACAAGAACCGGTGAGTACCCAACCGTCATCACCGAAGCGTTGCTGAATCAGGGCCACGCGCTCATCGGGCGGGCGCTTGGTTGTAAAAGGAGGATCGGTGGGCAGCCAGTAGAAGTCATCGACATCAAGATGGCGAAGGCTGAGCAAAGAGGCGAGGGTACGGCCCAGGGTGGTCACGCCTGCACATGAGGCGCCTGTGATGTAGATCCGCATGAGTATCCGCCGGTCTTAGCGCTGCTGAAGCGCTATTTTCAGCCCCAGCCCCATAAACAGAGTACCGATGATCTTTCCCTCCCAGCGGCGCAGCCTTGAAAGGCCCACCATCCATTTGCTCAACGGACGAATAGAGATCGAGATGAGCGTGGTGTACACGGCACTTAGTCCCGAAAAGATCAACCCCAGTACCGCGAACTGCGCCAGGGAAGAACCCGATTCCGGGTGTATGAATTGCGGCAGGAACGCCAGGAAGAAAATCGCGGTTTTCGGGTTCAGCACTTCGGCAACCACCGCCTGGAAATACGCCTGGGTCGAGGTCACCGTGGGCAGGTCTTTGCGCGTGGTTGCGCCAGGCTTGGCCATAAACGCGCGTATGCCCAGGTAGATCAGGTAACAGGCGCCGACGATTTTGACCACGTTAAACGCCACGGCCGAGGTCATCAGGATGGCAGACAGGCCCAACGCCGCACACAGCGTATGGATAAGGTCGCCCGAGGCCACGCCCAGTCCGGTGGCAATGCCGACCTTGCGGCCACCCTGGAGGGTGCGGGTGATCACCAATAGCACGGCTGGGCCTGGGATCAGGAAAAGGCCGATGACCACGGCGACATACGTCAGGATGGGGGCGAGTTCGAACATGCTGTGTTATCTCAAAGCCGGATGCGTCCTACAGTAATCCTTATCCCGGGGATTAACGCAATACAGATGGGCACCCGCCGGAACCGCCTGGCCTTTTACTTCGCGAACGCGTATTCGCCACCCTGTTCCAGGGCCTTTTGATACGCGGGTCTTGCCTGAAAGCGTTGCACCCACGCCGCCACATTCGGGTACGCCTGCAACTTGCCCTGGGCCCTGGCGATTTCGCCGATGAAGCTCATCTGGATATCCGCGCCGGTCAATTCGTCGCCCACCAGGTAGGGCGTTTGCCCCAGCGCGTTATCCAGGTAACCCAGGTAGTTCGCGACCTCGGATTCGATACGCGGATGCAAGGGCGCACCCGCATCACCCAGGCGCCCGACGTACAGGTTAAGCATCAGCGGCAGCATGGCCGACCCTTCGGCGAAGTGCAGCCATTGCACGTATTCGTCATAGGTGGCCGTGGCAGGATCGGGTTGCAGGCGGCCGTGGCCGTGACGGCGAATCAGGTAGTCGATGATGGCGCCGGACTCGATCACCACCTGTGCACCGTCTTCAATCACCGGCGATTTGCCCAGGGCATTGATGGCCTTGAGTTCCGGTGGCGCGAGGTTGGTTTTCGGGTCGCGCTGGTAGCGCTTGAGCTCGTAGGGCAGGCCGAGTTCTTCGAGCAGCCACAGGATGCGTTGCGAACGGGAGTTGTTGAGGTGGTGGACAATGATCATGGTGGCTCCGCTGGGCGAGAATAGGGGCGTATAGGGACAGACCACTGTGGCGCTGTGGAGTGCCGTGAATTAATTGTGCTTCGATAAAGGCATGAAAGATGGATAATCACCGCGGCAAGCACTGATTACAAACCGGATAAACCACATGAATCGTCAAAAGAAACTGCAACAGCTGTTCAAGGCCAAGGCCAAAAAGGCCAGCGCCAAATTGGCACCCGCCCGCAAGGACAAGTACATCAGTAAAGCAGACCGATTGAAACTGGCTGCTGAATCCGCTGATGAGCCAGCTGTTTCTTCTGAGGGGTGATCCAGAAGGCCTGAGCATCATTCGATAGGGAATCGACGGAAAAACCATGAACACTGCTCAACTTGCGATTCAGCACTACATACTTGCGAAGGACGGCAACTGTCCACATTTGCTCAGCCGGGCGTTTGTTCCGGAGGCGACCCTGGACATGGTGGTGCGCACCGGTTCCATCTCGTTCCCGCCCCACGTTGAAGGGGTTGCCGGCATCGGCGACGTGCTGGTGCGGCGATTCGGGCAGACCTTTGAAAACGTCTATACGTTTTGCGTGGGGCAGCCGCCTGAAGAGGGGGCCGGCACCTATCAGTGCAAATGGCTGGTAGGGATGTCCGATAAAAATTCCGGAGAAGTTCGGGTGGGGTGTGGGGTGTATGAATGGCAGTTCAGCGCCGAATCAGGGCTTGTTGAAAAGCTCACCATCACCATCGAGCATATGAAGACGCTGCCCGCTGCGGATTTGGGGAGCGTCATGAAGTGGGTGTCAGGTCTGAGTTACCCATGGTGCAACTCGGAAGCAGCAGTGAGCGATGCTCCCGATATTGAAGCGATGGGCGAGGTGATCCAGTACCTCACTGTCTGACGGCGACTCAATGCGCATCCGCCGTCGGCTGCTTCGGCGGCTGCACCTTGCGCATCAACGGCACCAGCAACACGGCGACGATGAAGCACACCATGATCATCAGGAACGCATCCGCATAGGTCAGCGTCTGCGCCTCACGCCAGGTCAGCGCCCACAGCTGATGCAGCGCAAACTGGCTCGCGTCCAGGCTGTTTTGCCCAAGCAACTGGGCATTCCCCGAAAGCTGGTCAAGCCACACATTCATCGACTCGTTCTGGATGTTCAGGTGCTCGGCCAGGCGCAGGAAGTGCAGGTTGGTGCGGTCGTTGAGCACCGTGGCGCAGGCGGCGATACCGATGGCGCCGCCGAGGTTGCGCATCAGGTTGAACAAACCCGAGGCGAGTTTCAGTCGGTCGGGGGCCAGTGCGCCGAGGGTCAGGGTGACCACGGGCGGCACCGCCATTTGCTGGGCAAACCCGCGTATGGCTTGGGGCAGCAGCAGCTCCTTGGCGCCCCAGTCGTGGGTGATGGGGGAGAAGTCCCACATCGACAGGGCAAACAATGACAACCCGAACATCAAAATCCAGCGCAGGTCGAAGCGGTTGGCCAGCACCGCGTACACCGGGATCGCCAGCAGCTGGAACACCCCCGTGGAAAACACCGCCAGGCCGATATCCAGCGAGCCATACCCGCGCACTCGCCCGAGAAACAGCGGCGTGAGGTAGATGGTGGCGAAAATGCCGATGCCGGTGATGAACGAAAACAGACAGCCCAGGGCGAAGTTTCTATCCCGAAGCGCGCGCAGGTCGACGATCGGCTCCTTGATTTCCAGGCAGCGCCAGATAAACAACCCGCCGCTGACGGCGGCGATCCAGGCGGTGGTGGAGATGATGCTGTCGCTGAACCAGTTCCAGCGCGGGCCTTCTTCCAGGGTGTATTCCAGGCAGCCGAGAAACACCGCCATCAACGCCATACCGATATAGTCGGCGCCCTTGAGCAATGACGGGTTGGGGCGGTCGACCTTGACCAGCATCGGCACGGCAAAGGTCACGAACAGGCCAGGCACCAAGTTGATGTAGAACAGCCAGTGCCAGGAAGAAATGTCGGTGATCCAGCCGCCCACGGCCGGGCCCAATGTGGGCGCAAGGGATGCGATGGCGCCGATGGTGGACGCCGCGATCACCCGTTGCTTGCCGTTGAAGTACATGAACGCGGTGGTGAACACCAGCGGGATCATCGAGCCCCCCAGAAACCCCTGCAAGGCGCGAAACGCGATCATGCTCTGGATGTTCCAGGCCATCGCGCACAGCAGGCTGGTCAAGGTAAAACCTGCCGCCGACGCCGCGAACAGCCAGCGCGTGCTCATCACCCTGGAGAGCCAGCCCGACATGGGGATCACGATGATTTCCGCGATCAGGTAGGCGGTCTGCACCCACGCCGTATCGTCCGCCCCGGCAGACAGGCCGCCGCCGATGTCCTTGAGGGAGGCGGACACGATCTGGATATCGATCAAGGCGATAAACATGCCCACGCACATGGTGGCGAAGGCCGCGACCTTTTGTGCGGTGCTGAGGGCGGGCAGCGGGCTGTTCACAGCTGGGCCTTGAGGGCGCTGGGCTGGTCTTCGAATGCCTCACCGGTGTTGACCTTCGCCATCACCGACAGGCCTGGGCGCAGGGCGCCGAAGTCGGCGTCGTTGCTGTCGAGCCGCACGCGCACCGGCACACGCTGCACGATCTTGGTGAAGTTGCCGGTGGCGTTTTCCGGCGGCAACACACTGAATTGCGCCCCGGTGGCAGGGGCCAGGCTCTCGATGTGGCCGTGGAATTCACGGCCCGGGAGGATGTCGGCGCGGATGCTCACGCTTTGCCCAATTTGCAGGCGGCCCAGTTGGTCTTCCTTGAAGTTGGCGTCCACCCACAATCCCTTCGCCGGCACCACCGAGATTAGTTGGCTGCCCGCCGCGGCGTAGGCACCGACCCGGGCGCGGCGGTTGCCCACATAGCCGTCCACCGGGGCACGCAGCTCGGTGTAGCTGATGTTCAACTGTGCCTGGTCACGTTCGGCCTGGGCCTGTTGCAGCGCGGCGCGGGCCTGGCCGCGCTGGGTTTCAATCACGTCGATTTGCCGGTTGGCCGCCAGCAGCCCGGCCTGTGCCCGGGAATGGTCGGCGCGGGCGGTCTTCCACACGGCGCTGACCCGTTGCGCGCTTTCCACCGACACGGCCTGGCTGCGCACCAGGTTCTGGTAGCGGGTCTGATCGTCGCTGGCCCGCTGCGCTTCGGCATCGGTGGCGTCGATCTGCGCCTTGGCCTGGTTGATCACCGCCAGTTGCAGTTGTTCGGTGGCGTCCAGGTTGGCGAGCGTCGCCTGTTGCGCCGCCACGGCGCCGTCGGCTTTGGCCAGGGCGGTGCGGTAGTCGCGGACATCGATGCGGGCCAGCACGTCACCGGCGCGCACGAACTGGTTGTCCTGCACGGCCACTTCGCTGATATAGCCCGGCACTTTGGCGCTGATTACCGTTACGTCTGCACCCACGTAGGCGTCATCGGTGTCTTCGATAAACCGGCTGACCAGCCACCAGTGGCTGGCGTACCAGACGCCGCCCACCACGGCCAGGGTCAGCAGCACCAGGCGCAGGGCCTGCTTGCGCCGGGAAGTTTTCGTGGGTTCGGGCACAGCGCTGACTTGAGCGTCCATGGCGAAATGACCTCGTTGAGTTTGAGTGGCGAAACGAACGCCCGTTGGCTTGTTACTGAATATTACACGCGTAATATGTCATGGTGGGTTTCATAATGAAAGTCACCAGATGGAAATTATTGCCCCATCAACGCAAGGGCGTGAGCGGGGTATTGATCGAGGAATTAAAAAAGCCCTGAGGTTCAGGGCTTTTTCAGAAGAGGGTGTTTATTGGCGCAGCAGCAACGGATTTCAGTCTCAAGCCACCGTCAATTCTTCCCCGACGCTGGCCTTCGTCCGTGTTGCCCGCAGCGCCATGACCAACGCCAACATCGGTGCCAGGGTAAACACGGCGAACAACCAGCGTGCCGCATTGGCGACGCCGGCATCGCCCGCCACGTCATTGATGCCCGCCATGTTCGAGATCACCCCGGCCAATGCTGCGCCCATGGCCATGGCGAACAGTTGCAGGGTGGTGATCGAGGACGCGGCCGTGTCCTTGTCTTGCTCCGAGGCCACTTGCAGGATGCGCGTCAGCAGATGCGGCCAGCCCAGGCCTATGCCGAAACCCACCAGGAACAGCCCGAGGCAGATAGGGGCCAGCAGCGTCCAGTCACCGTGACCGGCGATTGGTGTAGTGATTGCCAGCATCACCAGTCCGGCCACGATAAACAGCGGCCCTGCGAGGATGGCGCGGTTTGGGCCACGGCCGGTCCAGCCAGAGCTGAGGATTTCCGAGACGGTCCAACCGGCCGCCATCAACGCCGCCATGTAGCCGGCGACCAATGGTGACTGGCCATGCAGGTGCTGCAGAAAATACGGCATGAAAATCTCGCTGCTCATGCCGATTACCAACAAACACGTAGTCGCATACAGCGCGCAGAGCGGGGTGCTGAACTTCAGCGCATCCCGTGGCAGAAGGCGCACCGTGGCGTTGGACTCCTTGCGGATCAATAACCAGACCAGCAGCGCACAGGTCGCGATGCCCAGCAGGTTCCAGCTCGGCTGTGACGAGACGCTGCCCGCACACACCGCCAACACCGCGCCAGCCAACAGCACCAACTGCGGCACCGGCAAACGAGCCGTGGCCGTCGCTGCGGTATCGCGTGGCGGCAGCGCACGGCTGGTGAGCACCATGTACGCCAGGCTCACCGGTACCATCGAGCCGAAGGCGAAACGCCAGGCGTCCATTTGCGCAAACACGCCACCCACCGCTGGCCCGACGAGCGTGGCCACTCCCCACATGCCCGATACCAAGGCCATTGCCCGAGGCCACAGACGTTCTTCGAACACCAGCTGGATCATCGAGTAACACAGCGCCAACAAAACCCCGCCGCCCAGGCCCTGGATAAAGCGCCCCGCCAGCATCACCGGCATGCTCGGCGCCAATGCGCAGATCAGCACACCCACCATGAACACCAGCGTGGCTAACGCATACGCTTGCCGTGGACCGGTACGTTGCAACAACTTGGAGGTGAGGGCCGAGCCGAGGATCGAGGCCACCACATACAAGGTGGTACTCCAGGCATAGAGCTCAAGGCCGCCGATTTCTGCGACCACCGACGGCAGGATGGTGGTGGCGATGTAGGTGTTGGTGGCATACAGCGCAATGCCACCTGAAAGCGCGATAGAGCGGGTGGCGTTTTTGCCCCGGAGCAACTCGCCCCAACTGCTGTCTTGGGTTTGCATCAACGATTCCTTGTAATGCGTTCGCGGTGTAGGCGCCGGCGAATGGCATGGGCGTCATGGTTCGTGTTAATTAACCAAGTTATTGCTTGTTATATTGGGGCGAGGTGGATTGTTTTGCAAGAAGCGCCTTCTTAGGGGTGAGTTGCTATTGGAGCCGAAGCGTGTCCCAAGGCTGACAGCACGTCACACCGTCAATTTCCGGCTGAACTTGGTTTCCATCACGATATGGTCTTTGTACATGGCTTACGCGCCCCGGGGTGAGCCTCTTTATTGTTGTAGGTTCATTATGGGTTGGCGAAATGCCGGGCGGCACCCTGCGGATTGTTGGGATTTGAGTTTTTAAGGGCGTATGAGGGGAGGGGGGGCCGTACATCTGCTGGGTGAGGTCATCAGGCTTTCGCCTGCAATCATTTCGCGCCAGACTCATGGGCATTCATCGCCCCAGGGTAGCCAGCATGATTTCCCATGTGTTTTTAGGTACAGGTGATTTTGATCGAGCCTTCGCTTTCTATTCGAAGCTGATGGCTGAATTGGGCCTCACGTTGAAATTCTGTGATGCGGACAAACCGTGGGCTGGCTGGGTTTCCAAAACTGCACCTCGGCCAATCTTCGTCATCGGCGCGCCGTTTGATGGCAACCCCAATGCATCCGGGAATGGGCAGATGGTGGCGTTACTTGCGCCCAGTCGGGAAGCGGTCGATAGAAGCCATGCGACAGCGTTGGCGCTCGGCGGGATGTGTGAGGGAGAGCCTGGATTAAGGCCTCACTATCACCCCGACTATTACGGGGCGTATTTTCGGGACGTGGATGGCAACAAGCTTTGCGTGTGCTGCCATGATCCGGTGCCAGGTTATCCTCGCCTCTCACTTTGAGAAGCGCGTTGCCGACGTTGCCTTGTTCATCTTCAGGTAAAAGTCTTCGCCTTTCGCCTGAAGGCAGAGGTAGATCGACCTCCACCTGTGAGCAAACTCGGAAACCTATATCTGGAAGTACAAGCCGGCGGATGGAGCAAGGCGCCTCACGGCTTGCTATAGGCCATGTACTCATTCTGCAAGACGATATGATCCGCCACGTACTTCGCATCGTGCCAAACCCCATAGATGAACGAAGACGCGCGGTTCACGAGGTTCGGCAAACCCAAGAAGTAAATCCCGCTCTCCGCCGAAATCCCGCGTTTATGGAAAGGCTCACCTTTCTCGTCAAACGCATTCACCTTCAGCCAACTGAAATCGAAGCTGAAACCGGTGGCCCACAGAATCGTGGTCACACCGGCCTCAGCCAAGTCCAGGCTCAGGACCGGATTCACCAGGCACTCCGGATCAGCCAACAATTGCCACGCCTCAGGCTCCGGCGCAAACGGCAGCCCGTTCTGCTCGATATAAGCGTCGGCGTCCCGCAGCACATCAAAATAAGCGCGATCACCTTCAGCTACGTTAGCTGCCAGACCGGGCTCAAACTCCATCACGCCTTCATTCCACGATCGGGTAACGCCCACCAGCGTAATGCCCATGTGCGCCAGGCGGCGGAAGTCGACGGTCTTGCCGCCTTCATAGCCACTGACGGCAAACGCCACATGCTGCTTCTTCGGCTGGATTTTGACCTCGTCCCACAAACCCAATGCGCCCAGCCACCAGCAGTAATCCCGGCCACGATACGAGCGAGGAGGGCGATAGTGTTCGCCCACCGAGAGGTACACGGTCTTGCCGGCCTTTTGCAGTTCCTCGGCAATTTGTGAACCCGATGCACCAGCGCCCACCACCAACACAGCACCCTCGGCCAACTGGCCGGGATTCTTGTAGGCAGAGGAGTGCAGCTGTTGAACCGTGGCGTGTGCGGGCACCAGATTCGGAATGGACGGACGTTGAAACGGGCCTGTCGCCGCCACCACGTTGGCGGCCTCGATCACACCCGCCGAGGTGGTCACCTTGAACCCGGGCCGACCGGTGTGACGTTCCACTTGCAGGACTTCAACCCCGGTGCGCACCGGCGCCTTCAGCATGTTCACGTACTCTTCAAAGTAGGCCGCCATGCGCTCTTTCGGCGGGAAGCTCTCGGGGGAAATGCCTTCGAATTTCATGCCGGGAAAACGGTCGTGCCAGGCCGGGCCGTTGGCGACCAGCGAGTCCCAGCGTTCCGAGCGCCAGCGCTCGGCGATGCGGTTGCGCTCCAGCACGATGTGCGGCACGCCCATGAGTGACAGATGCTCGCTCATGGCGACCCCCGCCTGGCCTGCGCCCACCACCAGGGTGTTGATCTTTTCAACTGACATGTGAGCTTCCTAAAGATAAGCGACCATCGACAGGTGCCAGTGTGATCAAGCGCCAGCCAACCGGAAATTATGCTTTTTGAACGTAGAGGTTAGGCAAAACCAAAGCCCTTCAATCGGCCTGCAGCAGCTCGGCCACCGCCGTCAGGGCCAGGCGGTAACCCAGCGCGCCGAGGCCTGCGATCACGCCGGTGGCGGCCTTGGATACATAGGAGTGATGACGGAAATCCTCGCGCTTCCAGACGTTGCTCATGTGCGTTTCGATGATCGGGCCGTCGAACGCCAGCAGTGCATCGAGGATCGGCACCGAGCTGTAGGTCAGGCCGGCGGCGTTGATGATCACCGCGTCGGCGTTGAGCCGGGCCTCCTGAATCCAGTCCACCAGCACCCCTTCATGGTTGCTCTGGCGAAAATCCAGGGTCAGGCCCAGTTCGATAGCGTGGCGCTGGCAGCGCGCTTCGATGCTGGCGAAGCTTTCGCTGCCGTAGGTGCCGTTCTTGTCCAGCCCGTACAGGTTGGCGTTGGGGCCGTTGAGGAAATACACAGTGCGGGGCATGGGAAACTCCAGGTGGCTCATGGTTGCTGGCTTGGGTTCCAGTCATCCGGCACCACCGCAATCACATCGATCTCCATCAACCACTCCGGCTGGCCCAGGCCCGAAATCACCAGGCCGGTGGAGATCGGGAATACGCCTTTGAGCCATTTGCCGACCTCCTGGTACACCGGCTCGCGGTAGCGCGGGTCGATCAGGTAGGTGGTGGTCTTCACGATGTGCGACAGGTCGGAACCGGCCTCTTCAAGCAGCTGCTTGACGTTTTTCATCGCCTGCTCGGCCTGCGCGCGCGGGTCGCCGAGGCCGACCAGGTTGCCCTCGAAATCGGTGCCGATCTGGCCGCGTACATAAATGGTGTTGCCGGCGCGCACCGCCTGACACAAGTCATTGTCCAGCGCCTGGTTAGGGTAAGTCTGCTTGGTGTTGAACATGCGAATTCGGGTATGGGTGGGCATTGCTGGCAACTCACGGGGGCGGAATAAATCCAGCTTCACATTGGCCCCGCTCGCGCGAAACCAGCATTTACGCGAGGTAATGCTTAGGCAAAACCGAAGCGCCGTAACCATGCGTCAGAGCAAGGCCAAAACAGCACCCGGCATGAACCATGCAACAGTGTGGTCAAGGCCGTCGGCGCCAGCTTGGCGTCAGCTTATTGATGAAGTGGAGGCGTGATGCTCAGTCGTATTACCCAGCGCCAACTGGAATATTTCGTGGCTTCCGGTGAGGCAGGCAGCATCAGTGCCGCGTCTGAACGCATTCATGTGTCGTCGCCGTCGATCTCGGCGGCGATCACCCATATGGAGGCCGAGCTGGGCATCCAGCTGTTTGTGCGGCACCACGCCCAGGGTATTTCCCTCACGGCGGTGGGGCGCCAGGTGATGCAGGAGGCCAAGCTGATCCTGGAGCAGATGACCAACCTCTACACCATCGCTTCCGAGTCGCTGAACACCGTGCGCGGCCCGCTGCGGGTGGGGTGCCTGGAGTGGCTGGCACCGATGATCACCCCCGAGCTGGTGTTTGGGTTTGGCCGCGCGTTTCCGGGGGTACGCCTCACGCAAGTGGAGGGCAACCACGAGGAAATGCTGGAAAAACTGCGCTGTGCCGAGATTGATATCGCCCTGACCTACGACCTGGTTACCAGTGACGACATTGACTTCCAGCCACTGGCGCAATTGCCGCCGTATGTGATGGTGGGCGAGTACCACCCGTTGGCGAGCCTGTCGGCGGTGAGCATGCTCGACCTTGAGGATTACCCGGTGGTGCTGCTGGACACGCCCTGGAGTCGGGAATATTTCCTCAGCTTCTTTATGCAGGCCGGCACCACGCCGAACATCATCATGCGCTCCAGCAACCTTGAGACTGTGCGCTCGATGGTTGCCAATGGCATCGGCTATTCCTTCGCAAATGCCCGGCCCAAAGCCAATCTTTCCCAGGACGGCAAGCGCCTGATCCGCTTGCGCTTGTCCGGGCCGCACCGGCCCATGCAGCTGGGCTATGCCACGGCGAGCAATACCCAATTGTCCCGTGTGGTGTCGGCGTTTGCCGAGCGTTGCCGCATGTTCGTTTCAGACCAGTACATCCCGGGCATGGCGGCCCCGAGCTTTTTTGATGCCCATGCGGTGCGCACAGTCCTGTAGGAACTGGCTTGATGATCGTTCCCACGCTCTGCGTGGGAATGCCTCCTCGGACGCTCTGCGTCCAGCTGGCGATGCAAGGTTCAGGTCTTGCGTAGTGGTGACGCGGAGCGTCACGGGATGCATTCCCACGCAGAGCGCGGGAACGATCAATGAGGCTGATCCATCGCCATCGCGGCCTCGCTAAAGCTCGACGGCTCCTACCTTTGTTCTTCTAGAAATTGACCGTTGCACTCAAGCGTGCGGTCAACGGCGCGCCCTGGAACAGGTAGTCATCGCCCATGTACTCGCCGGCATCCCGCCAGTAACGCTTGTCGAACAGGTTGTCGACGCTCAGGCGAAACACCGTTTCATAGCCATCGAGCTTGGTGGTGTAGCGGCTGCCCACGTTGACGATGGCGTAGTCGCCCACTTCCACATCACCGGTGCGATTGGCGTACTTGTTGGCGCTGTATTGCACGCCGCCGAGCAACGCCAGGCCATCGACCCAGGGCAGGGCGTAGTCGGCATACACACTGGCGCGCAGTTTCGGCACGTTGATCGCCTGATGGCCTTCGTATTCCGGCGTGCCGCTGCCCGTTACCCGTGCACGGATGGCCGCGACGCTGGCGGCGATCTGCAAGCGCTCGGTGGCCCAGCCGTTGGCGGAGAGCTCCAGGCCGGTGTTTTTCTGTTGGCCTTGTTGTACGTAGGTGAACGTACCTGCGTCGTCGGGTTTGGCGTATTGATAGGCCTGGCGAGTCTGGAAGATCGCGGCGGCGAAGCTGATGCGGCGCCAGTCGTATTTCACGCCGGCTTCGATCTGGCGGGAGACGGTTGGGGCGAGGGTGTCGAGGTTGTTGAGGGCGTACCACGGTGCCGTGCCGCCCAGGGACAAACCCTTGCTGTAGCTGGTATAGAGCGACAGGTTTTCAATCGGCTTGTAGATCAGTGCTGCCTGGGGCAGGAACACGTATTGCTGAGTATGGCGTGATTCATCACCGTTGATATCGTAGGCGCGCTCGTCGAGACGTACCTCACGGCCACCCAGCACGGTCTGCCATTGTTCATTGAAACGGAGGGTGTCAGTCAGGAACAGGCCGTACTGGCGGCTGTCCAGGCGACGGTGGCTGGGGTTGAGTTCGCCGTCGTATCGCGGGAAGTTTTCCGGCTCCTGGCTGATGTTGCCCGTGCCGATCCATTGATTGATCGGTACACGATTGTCCACGACTCGGCGAAACGCGCTCGTACCAAACGTCAGCTCATGCGCGAGCCCGCCGGTATCAAACAACCCCGTCATCGCTGCCTGAATCTCATCATCGCGGCGGGTGTCATCCGGGCTGCGGAAGTCGTAGATGCCATAGTCGCCTGCCGGGCTGAAGTAATTACCGTTGCCGGCAGTGTCGCCACCCCACGCGAACGAACTGTAATCATCAATCACCACCTTGCTGCGCGCCGCGCTGACGCTGCCTTTCCACTGGTCACTGAAGCGATATTCAAACTTGCCATTGAGGTTCAGCGAATCGATCCCTACCTGATTCGCACCGCTCTGATGCCCCAGCAGTTTTTTCGGTGATGCGTTGTGCGGCACCTCGGTCCCGCCCAGTAATTGATAACCCGGCACCGAGCGCTGCTGCTTGTTCTGATACTCGGCATCCAGCTGCAATACCGCGTCGGAGCTGATGTTCCAGTCGAATGCCAGGGACAGGAAATCCCGGTGGCCATTGGCATGTTCGACATAAGACTTGAGGTCTTCATGGGCCACGTTGGCGCGCAGGCCGAACTGCTGCTCGCTGCCAAACCAGCCGCCCACGTCGGTGGCCAGGTAACCGCTGCCGCGATCATCGGTGGACACCGTCACCGAGCGCACATCCTCCGGGCGCTTGGTCACGTAATTGATCACGCCGCTGGGCTCGGAGATCCCGCTTTGCAGGCCCGACAAGCCCTTGAGCAACTCCACGCGCTGCTTGTTCTCCAGGGCAACGTTCTGCTCGCCGGTGATGGTGCGGCCATTGATCTTGTAACTGCTGGCGGCATTCAGCGAGAAGCCGCGCACCACGAAGTTTTCGTAGTAGCCGATGGGCGCATAGCTGTCCCCCACCGAGGCGTCATTGCGTAGCACTTCGCTGAGCAAGCGCGCCTGTTGATCCTTGATCAGCGACTCGTTGAACACCGCGATCGAGGCCGGCGTGTCGAGCAACGGTGTCTCATTGAAACCGCCCACCGAAGCGGTGTCGCTGTTATAGCCGGATTCATCCGGGCCCTGGACCTTCACCTCCGACAGCTCAATGTCAGCCGCCTGGCTGCTACCGATGCCTGCGCTGAGCAACAGGCCGAGGGCGAAATGTGAAGGAACAGCGGGGCGAAGACGCAAAACCATGGAGGAAGGCCTGAGAGCGCAGAGCGGAGGGCGCATAAGCTAGGCATAACGGCGGCGTTTTACAAGTTTGTGAGAAGGGTTCGCTTTGAGACGCCCCGTCTCAGCCCATAGATCAATCCTGCCGCTGCTCGACAGCGGCCCCTGGCAACTGCGATAGACAAGGCTTCTCTCACCGTGGAAGGAGATCGTCATGAGTATCGCTGGAAAAGTTGCGCTGGTGACCGGCGCCGGGCAAGGCATCGGCCGGGCCATCGCCCTGCGCCTGGCGCGGGACGGCGCCGACATTGCGTTGGTGGACATCAACAGCGCGAAGATTGAAGCGGTGGCGGCCGAGGTCGTTGCACTGGGGCGTAAGGCCTCGGTGTTTGTCGCCGATGTCTCGAAGCTGGAGCAAGTGGTCGCGGCAGTCGAACATGCCCACCAGACCTTGGGCGGTTTCGACATCATCATCAACAACGCCGGCGTCGCGCAGATCGACGCACTGCTGGACGTAACCCCGGAACAGGTCGACCGTACGCTGCGGATCAACGTGCAGGGCACACTCTGGGGCATCCAGGCCGCAGGCAAGAAATTCAAGGCGCTGAAGCAGAAGGGCAAGATCATCAATGCCTGCTCGATTGCCGGCCATGAAGGCTTTGCATTGCTCGGGGTGTACTCGGCCACCAAGTTTGCGGTGCGCGCGCTGACCCAGGCCGCCGCGAGGGAGTTGGCCAGTGACGGAATTACCGTGAACGCCTACTGCCCGGGCGTGGTGGGTACGGATATGTGGGTCGAGATCGACAAACGCATGGCCGAGATTACCGGCGCCGAGGTAGGGGCGACGTACAAGAAGTATGTGGACGGGATTGCGTTGGGCCGGGCCGAGACGCCGGAGGATGTGGCGGGGCTGGTGTCGTACCTGGCGGGGCCGGATTCGGATTACATGACCGGGCAATCACCGTTGATTGATGGTGGGATTCTGTACCGCTGAGCCGGCAGAATCACTCGGTCAAAAAATGTGGGAGCGGGCTTGCTCGCGAATGCGGTGTACCAGTCACTTATCAGGTGCCTGACACTCTGCATTCGCGAGCAAGCCCGCTCCCACATTTTTTACCGCGTTTGATCGTTCCCACGCTCTGCGTGGGAATGCCGCCTGGACGCTCCGCGTCCGCCTCTCATCAGTGTTTTCCGGGCATGTCGATACCCAGCTGGTTAACCCGTCGATACAAGGTCGCCCTGGAAATCCCCAGCGCCTGCGCCGCCGCCAGCGGCTTCCACCGATGCCGAATCAGTGCGTCCAGCACCAACTGCCGCTCTGGGCTGACGCTTTCCGATGTTTCCACCGCAACCGCGTCACCGCGAACTTCCACCGGCAAATCCGCCAATTGAATCGTCCCGCCATCGCACACCGCACACGCATACGCCAACACATGCCGCAGTTGCCGCACATTCCCCGGCCAGGCATAGCCCAGCAGCAACTCCAGCGCCGCCGCTGCGATTCCCACGGCTACACCGTTGTGCCGCGCCTCCTGCTCCAGCAGCCGATTGATCAATGCCAGTTTGTCCGTCCGCTCGCGCAATGGCGGCACACAGAACCGCGCACAGCCCAACCGGAAATACAAATCCTCGCGAAAGCTTCCGGCACTCACCAGCGCCGCCAAATCCCGATGGCTGGCGCAGATCACCTGGATATCCACCGCCCGGGTTTTCGCCCCGCCCAGCGGCGCCACTTCACCTTCGGCCATCACCCGCAGCAATCGCGTCTGCAACGCCAGCGGCATGTCGCCGATCTCGTCGAGAAACAACGTGCCGCCATCGGCCTGCAACAGCAGCCCGGTCATGCCCTTGCTGGACGCACCGGTAAAGGCGCCGGCCACGTAGCCGAACAGTTCGCTCTCAATCAGGTTTTCCGGGATCGCCGCGCAGTTCACTGCCACGAAGGGGCCATCGCGGCGGGCACTGCGCTCATGCAACTGGCGGGCGAACACTTCCTTGCCGGCGCCGGTTTCGCCCTGGACCAGCACCGGCAGGTTGCGGTCCTTGACCCGCACAGCCAGGCGCAAATGCTCTTCCACACGCGGGTCTGTCTGATTGGCCAAGGAAGCTACCGCACGCGCCGCTTTACGCCGTGGCGCGCTGACCCGCACCTGCAACGCCCCCGGTTCGCCGAGCCAGTGCAGTTGCTGTGTCGATTGATCGGTTACGGCGCGCAACGCGTCCAGGTCAAACACTTCGCCGATATGCTCCGGCAACTGCCCGAAGCGCACCCTCAGGGCCTGCCGCGCCTTGCTGTTCAAGGCTTGCAGTCGCCCGTCCTGATCCCACGCCAGCAGCATGTCCGGCTGGCTGTCGACGTAACCCGGCGTGCTGTGGGCCTGCAACACCCAATGCTGCCGGGCGCTGTGCATGAAAAACGCGTTCTCGATGGCCCGTGCACTCTGCGCCACCATCTGCCGCACCAGGTGCTGGCTGCGCCGATCATCCGGTGACTTGAGGGCAGAGGCATCCATCACGCCCAGCAGGTTGCCCTGGGGATCGAAGATCGGTGCGGCAGAGCACGTCAGGCCGATAAACGCCGCGCGAAAGTGGTCGCGCTTGTGCACGGTGACCGCGGCCTTGCTAGTCAGCACCGTGGCCACGCCGCAGGTGCCTTCCTCGGCTTCCGACCAGCAGGTGCCGAGGTACAGGCCGGCCTTGCGACAGTCGTTACGTATGCCGGCGTCCACGCGGTGGTCGATGGTCTGGCCCTGGGCGTCGGTGAGCATCACGCAGTAATCGGCGTGGCGCACCCGGTTGTGAATCTGCCCGACTTCCTCACTGGCGATGCGCATGAACAGTTCGGCGCGTTCGCGGCATTCCTTGAGCAGGGTGCTGGTGAGGATGCGCGGCCCTTGCAGGGAACCGGGGTCGAGGTGGTGCTGCTCCATGGAGCGGCGCCAGGAGTCAAAAATCAGCGACGGCACCTGCGCCTGGGGCAGGCGGTCGGCATTGCGGACCACGCGGCTGACGCAGTCGACATGGTCCTTGGAGTTCACGGCGAGCATTGAAGCCTCCGGTTCTCGATCCTTGTTGTTATGCCCGCCATTAAGCGCCCATGGGCCGGGCGGGACAAGGGCGGCCTGACCAACTGCCCGAGGTGAGACGCAGCGTCTCATCCCGCCCGAGACGCTGCGGGCAGGTTGCAACGGCGCGTCTCATTGAGCGGCCCACAGTGGCACGTCCGCGCTTCCAGGCAACTGCTCTGGGTCAAGGCTTTCCCGGGTTTTCCAACGGATTGGCACAGGCCGTGCTGAGTGCCATGCAGCTGGCCTGATCCAGCCTTTTGTGTGTCGAGACAACCTGGAGAACAACAAGATGTCCACTCACCTGTCCACCGATCAATTGCTCCATGCCTACACCGTGATGCGCACCATCCGTGATTTTGAAGAACGCCTGCATGTGGAATTCGCCACCGGCGAGATCCCCGGTTTCGTGCATTTGTATGCCGGCCAGGAAGCCAGTGCCGCCGGGGTCATGGCCCACCTCAACGATGAAGATTGCATCGCCTCCAACCACCGTGGCCACGGCCATTGCATCGCCAAGGGCGTGGATGTGTTCGGCATGATGGCCGAGATCTACGGCAAGAAAACCGGGGTGTGCGGCGGCAAGGGCGGCTCGATGCACATTGCCGACCAGGAGAAGGGCATGCTCGGCGCCAACGGCATTGTGGGGGCCGGTGCGCCGCTGGCAGCCGGTGCGGCCCTGGCGGCCAAGCTCAAGGGCAGCGCGGGTGTGGCCGTGGCGTTTTTTGGTGACGGCGGCTCCAACGAGGGCGCGGTGTTTGAAGCCATGAACCTGGCGTCGATCATGAACCTGCCGTGTCTGTTCGTGGCGGAGAACAACGGTTATGCCGAAGCCACCGGGTCCGGCTGGTCGGTGGCCTGCAAGGACATTGCCGAGCGCGCCGTGGGCTTTGGCATGCCGGGGGTGATTGTCGACGGCAACGACTTTTTTGCCGTACACGCCGCCCTCGGCGTTGCGGTAGAGCGTGCCCGCAGCGGCAAAGGGCCGACGCTGGTGGAGGTCAAACTGAGCCGTTTCTATGGGCATTTCGAAGGCGATGCACAAACCTATCGCGGCCCGGATGAAGTGAAGCACCTGCGGGAAACCGGCGACTGCCTGAGCCTGTTTCGCCAGCGTTGCACCACTGAAGGCTGGCTCGACGCGGCGCAGTTCGAACGCATCGACACCGAAGTCGCACAACTGATCGAGGACGCCGTACACCTGGCCAAATCCGACCCCAAACCCCAGGCCGCCGACCTGCTCAGCGATGTCTACGTCGCGTACCGCTAACTGCCACCCACTACAAAAACAATCCGTGGAGAAGTCATCATGGCTAGAAAAATCAGCTATCAGCAGGCAATCAACGAAGCCCTGGCCCAGGAAATGCGCCGCGACCAGAGCGTGTTCATCATCGGCCAGGACGTGTCCGGCGGTACCGGTTCGCCCGGTGAACAGGACGCGTGGGGTGGCGTGCTCGGCGTCACCAAGGGCCTGTATCCGGAATTCCCCGACCGCGTGCTCGACGCGCCGCTCTCCGAGGTCGGCTATGTAGGCATGGCCGTCGGCGCCGCCACCCGAGGCATGCGCCCGGTGTGCGAATTGATGTTCGTCGACTTTATCGGCTGCTGCCTCGACCAGTTGCTCAACCAGGCGGCGAAGTTTCGCTACATGTTCGGCGGCAAGACCACCACACCGCTGGTGGTGCGTGCCATGTACGGCGCCGGCCTGCGTGCGGCGGCCCAGCATTCGCAGATGCTCACCTCGATGTGGACGCATATTCCCGGGCTCAAGGTGGTGTGCCCGGCCACGCCCTATGACGCCAAGGGCATGCTGATCCAGGCGATCCGCGACAACGACCCGGTGATTTTCCTCGAACACAAAATGCTCTACAGCCTCCAGGGCGAAGTGCCGGAAGAGCTGTACACGGTGCCGTTCGGCGAAGCGAACTTCGTGCGTGAAGGCAATGACGTAACCCTGGTGACCTACGGGCGCATGGTTCATATCGCCCTGGAAGCGGCGGCCAACCTGGCGCGCCAAGGCATCGATTGCGAAGTGCTGGACCTGCGCACCACCAGCCCGCTGGACGAAGACAGCATCCTTGAAAGCGTGGAGAAAACCGGGCGCCTGGTGGTGATCGACGAATCCAATCCACGCTGCTCGATTGCCACGGATATCAGCGCCCTCGTGGCGCAACGGGCGTTCAGCTTCCTGCGGGCGCCGATCGAAATGGTCACCGCGCCTCACACGCCGGTGCCGTTCTCCGATGCCCTGGAAGACCTGTACATCCCCAACGCGGCGAAGATCGAAGCTGCGGTGCTGAGGATCGCTGACAAGAGGAATGCCGCATGATCCATACACTGACCATGCCCAAGTGGGGGCTGTCGATGACCGAGGGCCGGGTCGATGTCTGGCTCAAGCAGCCGGGCGACCGGGTGGAGAAGGGCGAAGAAGTGCTGGATGTCGAGACCGACAAGATCTCCAGCAGCGTCGAGGCGCCGTTCAGCGGGGTGCTGCGGCGGGTGTTGGCCCAGAGCGATGAGACCTTGCCGGTGGGGGCGTTGCTGGCAATCGTGGTGGAAGGCGAGGCCAGCGAGGCCGAGATCGATGGGGTGATCGAGGCGTTCCAGGCGGGGTTCGTTTCCAGTGCTGCCGAGGCTGAAGCCAGCGGGCCATCGGCACAAAAAGTCGAAGTGGGCGGGCGCCTGCTGCGCTATCTGGATCTGGGGGAGGGCGGTACCCCACTGATGCTGGTTCATGGCTTTGGTGGCGACCTGAATAACTGGCTGTTCAATCACCCGGTGCTCGCGGCTGAGCGGCGGGTGATCGCGCTGGATTTGCCGGGGCATGGCGAGTCGGGCAAGTACCTGCAAACGGGCGAGCTTGAGGCGCTGAGCCAGGCGGTATTGGCACTGCTGGATCATCTGGATATTGACCGGGTACACCTGGCCGGGCATTCCATGGGCGGGCTGGTTTCGCTGAATATTGCGCGACTGGCGCCGGCGCGAGTGGCGTCATTGACGCTGATCGCCAGCGCTGGACTGGGTACGCAGATCAACGGTGATTACTTGCAAGGTTTTATCGACGCGAGCAATCGCAACGCACTCAAGCCGCAACTGGTGCAATTGTTCAGTGACCCGTCGCTGGTGACCCGGCAGATGCTGGAAGACATGCTCAAGTTCAAGCGCCTGGAGGGCGTGGATCAGGCGTTGCGGCAGATCACCGGGGCGTTGTTCAGTGGTGGTCGGCAACTGGTGGATCTACGCAACGTTGTCGGGCAGCAGCCAAGCCTGGTGATTTGGGGGAGCGAGGATGCAATCATTCCAGCGAGCCATGTCCAAGGGTTGGAGGCTCAGGTGGAGATACTGCCGGGGCAGGGGCATATGGTGCAGATGGAGGCGGCGGAGCGGGTGAATCAGTTGATGCTGGCGTTTCTTCGGACCTGATCGTTCCCACGCAGAGCGTGGGAACGATCTTCAGCACTTACCTCTGGCGCTTCAGGGTCTCGCTGGGCAACTCCTGAAACAGCGCCCGATAACTGTTGGAAAACCGCCCCAAATGCCAGAACGACCAATTCATCGCCACTTCCGCCACGGTGGTGTCCGCTGACGGCGGGTTCAATAACTCCCGCCGTGCACTGTTCAACCGGCGCAGCCTCAACCACTGCGCCGGGCTCATCCCGGTGTACGTCTTGAACCCCTGCTGCAACTGGCGCAACGGCACCCCGGCAATGCGCGCCAGCTCCAGCAGGTTGACGGTTTCATCCGGCACGTCCGCTGCCCATTCGCCAATGCGCGCCATGATGATTCGCTCCTCGGTGCGCCGTTGCAATGAACCCTTGTCGAGGCACACGCAGGCGTTGTCGAGGATGAACAGGCAGTCGTCCAGCAGTTGTTGGGTGAGGGCATCGCGGCTCGGCGGGTCAAACGTCGCCGACAGCCGCGTCAGCGTGCCGCTGAGCCAGCGGCTGAACAAGGCGTTTTGCAGGGAATTGAGCGGGGCCATGAACAACCCCTCCAGCTTCGCCACCTCCAAACCGTGGCGCTGGACAAACTGCGGCCCGAACACCACCGCGACTTCGCGGTAGTTTTCCGGGGTGATCCAGGTGTTGCGGCTTTCGCCATTGAGCACATACAGCGCGTTGTCGCTGCCATCGAAACAGAACGCCAGGGAGCCCGGTGGCGCGTTGAAGTTCTGCTCCACCCGGGTATTCATCCGCTCTTCATACACTTCGACACCTTGCAGGTCGAGGTAGCGGATCTGCCCGGCAAAATGCCCCGGGGACATCTGCTGGTACTGCTGCACCCAACCGGGTGTCGCACTGCATTGAGCGGCCACATCACCGGTGGTGAAGGCCTGTACGCGCAAAGCTGTTGCCTGTGTCATGGGTAACCTGGGCGCACTCTATTGGTGCGTTGTGGTTGGTGCAAAGTGGATAGATGCCGTCGGACGGCTGGCCCAAGATAGACCTCAATGCGCGGCGAGGGAAGCCCGCGGCGCATCATCCAACCCATGACGAGGTCCTTATGAACGCCCCCTTCGATCAGCTGTCCGCCTGGCTGAAAGAACACAAGATTACCGAAGTCGAATGCGTGATCAGTGATTTGACTGGCATCGCACGCGGCAAGATTTCGCCCACCAACAAGTTCCTGCATGAGCGAGGCATGCGCCTGCCGGAAAGTGTGTTGCTGCAAACGGTAACCGGGGACTTTGTCGACGACGACATCTACTACGACCTGCTGGACCCGGCTGACATCGACATGATCTGCCGCCCGGTGTCCAACGCCACCTACGTGGTGCCGTGGGCCATCGAGCCCACTGCCATTGTGATCCACGACACCTTCGACAAGCTGGGCAATCCCATCGAATTGTCGCCGCGTAACGTGCTGAAAAAGGTCCTGCAGCTGTATACCGATCAAGGCTGGCAGCCGATTGTCGCGCCGGAAATGGAGTTCTACCTGACCCAGCGTTGCGAAGACCCGGACCTGCCGCTGAAGACCCCGCTGGGCCGTTCCGGCCGCGCCGAAAGTGGCCGCCAGTCGTTCTCCATCGACGCTGCCAACGAATTCGACCCATTGTTCGAAGACGTCTACGACTGGTGCGAAGCCCAGGGTCTGGACCTCGACACGCTGATCCACGAAGACGGCCCGGCGCAGATGGAAATCAACTTCCGCCACGGCGATGCCCTCGACCTGGCCGACCAGATCACCGTGTTCAAACGCACCCTGCGGGAGGCCGCGCTCAAGCACAACGTTGCCGCCACCTTCATGGCCAAACCCGTGGCCGACGAGCCCGGCAGCGCCATGCACCTGCACCAGAGCGTGGTGGAGATCGCCACCGGCAAGCAGGTGTTTGTCGATGAGCACGGCAACAAGAGCCAACTGTTCCTCAACCACATCGGCGGCCTGCAGAAGTACATCCCCAAGCTGCTGCCGATGTTTGCCCCCAACGTGAACTCGTTCCGCCGCTTCCTGCCGGACACCTCGGCACCGGTCAACGTCGAGTGGGGCGAAGAAAACCGCACCGTCGGCCTGCGCGTACCGAGCTCCAGCCCCGACGCCATGCGCGTGGAAAACCGCCTGCCGGGCGCCGACGCCAACCCGTATCTGGCCATCGCTGCCAGCCTGCTATGCGGCTACCTCGGCATGATCGAAAAGGTCGAGCCCAGCGCCCCGGTGGAAGGCCGCGCCTACGAGCGCCGCAACTTGAGGCTGCCGATCACCATCGAAGACGCCCTGGCGCGCATGGAAGAGTGCGACACCGTCAAACAGTATTTGGGGGACAAGTTTGTGCGCGGCTACGTCGCGGTCAAGCGCGCCGAGCACGAGAATTTCAAGCGGGTCATCAGCTCCTGGGAGCGTGAGTTCCTGCTGCTGAGCGTCTGAGAAACCACACTAAAAAAACCAAAGGGGTGTCGATATGCGTCTGGTGAAAAAGCTTCTTCCGCTGGCCTTGGCGGCGTTGTTCAGCAGCGCGGGCCACGCCGCGCAGACGGTCAGTGTGTACAACTGGACGGACTACATCGGTGAGACCACCTTGGCCGACTTCCAGGCCAAGACCGGGATCAAGGTGATCTACGACGTGTTCGACTCCAACGAAACCCTGGAAGGCAAGTTGCTCGCCGGCCGTACCGGCTATGACGTGGTGGTGCCGTCCAACCACTTCCTGGCGCGCCAGGTCAAAGCCGGCGCGTTCCTCAAGCTGGACCGCTCGCAGTTGCCCAACTTCAAGAACCTCGACCCCAAGCTGCTCAAGCTGCTGGAGAAAAACGACCCGGGCAACGAGCACTCGGTGCCGTACCTGTGGGGCACCAACGGCATCGGCTACAACGTGGACAAGGTCAAGCAGGTGCTGGGCATCGACCATATCGATTCGTGGGCCGTGCTGTTCGAACCGGAGAACATCAAGAAGCTGCACGAGTGCGGCGTAGCGTTCCTCGACTCGGCGGATGAACTGTTCCCGGCGATCCTCAACTACATGGGCAAGGACCCGCGCAGCGAGAATCCCGAAGACTATAAACAAGCCGAAGCCAAGCTGCTGACCCTGCGGCCGTACATCACCTATTTCCATTCCTCCAAGTACATCTCGGACCTGGCCAACGGCGATATCTGCGTAGCCTTTGGTTATTCCGGCGACGTGTTCCAGGCCGCCAACCGCGCCCAGGAAGCCAAGAACGGCGTGAACATCGCCTACTCGATTCCCAAGGAAGGCAGCAACCTGTGGTTTGACCTGCTGGCCATCCCGGCAGACGCCGCCAACCCGAAAGCGGCCCACGCTTTTATCAACTACTTGCTGGACCCAGAAGTGATCGCCAAGGTCAGCGCCAGCGTCGGTTATGCCAACCCGAACCCGGCGGCCAAGGCCTTCATGGCGCCGGAGCTGGTGAACAATCCTGAGATCTACCCGTCCCAGGCAGTGCTCGACAAACTCTACATTTCCACTACCCCGACGCCTGCCGTCATGCGCTTGATGACGCGGTCCTGGAGCAAAGTGAAGACCAACAAATGAGCCATTCCTCGTCCGACCACGCCCGTTCCTATTACCTGGCTTCGGCCAACGCCATGCCCCAGCGCCCAGCGCTGGGGGCTGACCTGACGGCCGATGTGTGTGTGATTGGCGGTGGGTTCACCGGGGTCAATACCGCCATCGAATTGGCCCAGCGTGGGCTATCGGTGATCTTGCTGGAGGCCCGGCGGATTGGCTGGGGCGCCAGTGGGCGCAATGGCGGGCAGTTGATACGCGGGATTGGGCATGACATATCGGGCTTTGCCAGGTACGTGGGCGAGGAGGGCGTGCGTTACCTGCAGCAGGCCGGGATCGATTCGGTGGCGCTGGTGGGGGAGCGGATTCGCGAGCATGGGATTGACTGTGACCTGCGTTGGGGGTTTTGTGAGTTGGCGAATACGCCGGCGCAGTTTGCGGCGTTTCAAGGAGAGCTGGAGAGCCTGGCTGCCTTGGGGTATGCGCCTGAAACGCGGTTGGTGGGGCCGCAGGATATGGCGCAAGTCGTGGGCTCAAGTGTGTATGCCGGTGGTTTGGTGGACATGGGGTCCGGGCATTTGCATCCGCTGAACCTGGTGTTGGGGGAGGCGGCTTTGGCCGAATCACTTGGGGCGCGGATCTTTGAAAACAGCCCGGTGCTGGAGTTGATCCATGGTGACACGGTGCAGGTGCGCTGCGCGTCCGGCAGCGTGCGGGCCGGCAGTCTGGTGCTGGCATGCAATGCGCATTTGGAGGAACTGGAGCCGAAGTTGAGTGGCAAGGTGCTGCCAGCGGGGAGCTACATCATTGCAACCGAACCGTTGCCAGTGGATGTGGCGAACCAGTTGATCCCGCAAAATCTTGCTTTGTGCGATCAGAAAGTGGGGTTGGATTACTACCGGCTTTCGGCGGATCGGCGCTTGTTGTTTGGGGGGGCTTGTCATTATTCGGGGCGTGATCCGGTGGATATCGCGGGGTATATGCGGCCGAAGATGCTTAAGGTTTTTCCGCAGTTGGTGGATACGGCGATTGAGTTTCAGTGGGGGGGGAAGATTGGGATTACGGCTAACCGGTTTCCGCAGGTGGGGCGGTTGAAGCAGCACCCGAATGTGTTTTATGCCCAGGGGTATTCGGGGCATGGCCTTAACGTGACGCATTGGTGTGCGCGGTTATTGGCGGAAGGCATTCATGCGGGGCAGAGTAAAGGGTTGGATATTTTCAGCCAGGTGCCGCATATGACTTTCCCGGGAGGTAAGGCGTTGCGTTCGCCGCTGTTGGCGTTGGGGATGTTGTGGTATCGGGTGCGGGAGATGGTGGGGTGATTGGTTGTGTACATATCCGTTTCTTCGGTCCGGCCGGCTTGAGTGTTAAAAGCAAAGGCAAGATCCAGAGCGAAAGCAGATCTGCTTTTCTGTGGGAGCGGGCTTGCTCGCGAAAAACCTGAGACCGCCGCGTTCATCCAGAATGCCAACGTCATCGTTAACGACCTTCGCGAGCAAGCCCGCTCCCACATTTGGACCGTGCCCGCTTTAGCTTTTGATTTTGCGCTTCAACACTCAAGCCGGCCGGGAGGCCGCTGTGCTTTTGCTTTTGATCTTAGGCGCCCCGTTAAACCACGCTCCAAAGCCGGAGTGAGCACACCGAGCAAGAGCCTTTTGGTTACGTTTGGGCTCACTTTCAAAAGTGACCCGCTGTAAGTGCGGAACCAGGCAGGTAGCCTGCCAGCCAACGAGCGGCGTGCCTGACGCACGCCGCTTCCGGGTCACATTTTGCTGTTCTCGCGAATATTCCATCCGTACTTGATCGCTCCCCCGTCCTTGCCACCATCCGACTTCTGCGGCTGATAGCTGACTTCCACCTTGGCGAAGTTCAGGCTGATTTCTTCGGTCAGCACGTCGCTCGTCGTTACCGCAGTGGTCTCGTAGGACGACACCATCACCTCCTTCAAAGTGATCACCAGGTATTCCACCGCGCTGCTGCCGCCGGCCTTGCGCACCACAAGCCTTGCCTCGGGATAATGCTTGCCGGTGGAGCAGGCCATCATCAGGTTGGGCGTGGACTTGTCCAGGGCCTTGCTGATCGCCAGGTTGCCCATATTGACCTTGCCCGCACCACCGCCCGTGCCGGAATGCATGTTGCCCGACTGGGTCATGCGCCATCCCCATTTGTTGATTTCGATTTCATCTCGGTGTGCCTGGTCCTTGGACTCACCCTTGATGTCTCCCAGCTTTAAAAACATATCAACGGCCATTGTCGCTCCCTGTTCCTGTGTTCGCCGGTAGTGGCGTGGGGCGTACTTTTCCTATTCGCGCGATGGCCTACAAGAGGTGGGAACAGGATCAGGAAGTGCCTGTCGAGAAAAAGTAAAACCTCCGACATTTTTTCGGGATATGGATTCTTTAGGCTCTGCGCTCTTGTGAAATCCCGGAGTAAAAGGAATGACTTCCAGCCTCTTGAAGGACGGTTTTCCCAGTGCGCACCTCACCACCCGTGAGCGGATTGAAAGCAGCATCGACCTGCGGCGCCTGTTTGCAAGCATTGATGCCGATCCGGCGATTGCCGGGGCAGGGGTGGTGTATCTCGATGACCAACTGTGGCCGGTAACCTTGCGTGAGTTTCAGCCAATTTGCAGTGTGCTACCCAAGCGAGTGATCTTGCGGGAAATGCCACGGTCCATGGCCCGCCTGGATTTTGTCCGGCAGTTGGAGCACGAACCTAGGGAGTCGCAGGTGGTGTTTGAGGCGGTGGGGATGGGGTTGGCGTGTACGAGTGCGGTGCTGGGGTGGTTTACGGTAGTGGGGGGCACTGCGGCATTACCCTTCACGTTGGGCACCAGTTCAGTAGTGACGGCAATAGGTGGGGCGGCCTTTCTTGCGGGCGCTGGCCAGTGCGTGAACGGTGTTTACCGAACGTTCAAGGAGGTGACTGAACCTTCCCGTGTCGGCTGGTTGGACAGTGCCCCGTGGTATCAGCAGGTGACGCTGATGCTTGATGCTATTTCACTGATTGGAGCGAGCACAGCGTTTCTGACAATGGTGAAGTGGGTCAGCGCGACCAAGGTGGCTACAGGAAAGAACTGGCGAGACGTACTTCGGGGATTAACTCGACAGGAGCGCGCCAAGCTGACGAAGGAATTACTCAGTATCAACCATCCGCATTTGACATCAAAAATGCTAAAGCTCAAACAACTGTCTGGCGATTTGCCGAAGCGATTCACTCCGGTGCAGTTGCGGCAAACCACGCTCACTCAAATTAACAGTGTACTTGGTGCCTCTATGGCGGTGACAGGAAGTGCAATGGCCGGGAACCTGCGGGTCATTGCGGTGGGGCTTTATGAGGAGTTTGACGAATGATGTTTCTGATGACACTTCAGCAGTTCCGGGACTTTCTGAAACGCTATTTCCCCGTCTTTATGGCAGCCAATTTTGCTCAAATATTTGCGCTGGGATTTGGCGTCCCATTGATGTTCGACAGTTATTTTAAAGAGCTGTCCATTGACGAGAATCTCAGGTATTCGTATTTTTCGGCCCTTGGTCTGACGCTGCTCGCGTCCCATTGCAACTTCATGATCGCCCGCGGCTATCCAGGTTGGGTATGGATTCCCGTGGTGCTGATGATTCTGTGCCTGCTCGGCGTTCTGCCGACGATTGACTATCGCCCGCATAAGGTCTTCTACGTGTTGAGCATTCTGTTCCCCCTTCTGGCGCTGCTGTTGCTTAACAGCAAACGCCACCGTGAAGTGCGTAGCGAGTGGGTCAAGCTGCGCCAGAAGCGCCACCGGGTCATAGCGATCATTCGGGGCCGGCGCCAAAAAAAACAGCGCCAGTCATCAGCATGAGGGTCTACCGCTCAATCGAGCGACTCCACCGCGCATTCCACTCCGGCCGCGCCTGGTTCACCTGATCCCAGTCAATCGAAATCGCCGTCTGCAAGTAACTGTTCATCGCCTCCACCCGAGCGCGGGTTTTGTCGGTAGTCGGCGTCGTAGGATTCGAAGGAATCTGATCCCCCAGTTCCAACGCCGGTGCCTGCGCCTCTGCGGTCAACAAGAATTGCGCCAGTTTCTGCGCCAACTCCGGCTGGTCATTCCGCGCAATCACACACTCCGCCACGTTCAACACCACCGCGCCTTCTTTCGGCTGCGCATACTCCATCGGCACGCCCAACAACTGCTGCGTGGTCACCTGCGTCGGCGTCAGCGGAAAGATCGCCGCCTCGTCCGTCTGCACCATCTCGGAAATCTTTGCCGAGCTGGCGATGTATTCCAGCACATTCGGCCCAACCGTCTTCGGCCACGCCTTGAACCCCGGCTCCACGTTGGTCTCGCTACCCCCCTGAATCCGGTTGAACATCAAGAACCCATGCAACCCAAACGTGGAGGAGGCCAGGGACTGAAACACCACCTTGTCCTTGAACCGTGGATCCGCCAGGTCCATCCACGACGTCGGCGGCGTCCAGCCCTTTTCCTTGAACATCTTGGCGTTGTAACCCAACCCGGTCACCCCGAGCGTCACCGCAACCGCTTCTTCCTTGATTTTGGCCTTGGCCGGAATCTGATCCAGGGTCGGGTTAGGCGTGAGCTTCTCGCACAATCCCATGGAGATGGCGCGGTACATGATGCCGTCGTCGAGGAACATCACGTGCATCTGCGGGTTGTCCTTGTTGGCCTGCACTTTGGCCAGGATGTCCGACGAGGTGCCCGGCACGATCACCACCTTGACGTTGTTGGCCTTCTCGAACGCAGGCAGCACCTTGTCGGCGTAGACCCGTTCCATGGTGCCGCCGTTCATGCCCAGGTACAGCGTCGGTGCGGCATGGGCCGCCGTGCTCAACAGGGCGAGGGACAGGCAAGACAGCGCAGTACGTTTGATCATGTGCATAAATCTTCCTCTCAGGCTTGGAAACGACGGATGGAAAATGCTTCGATGGGCTGCCGGCTGGCCCCCGTGCAGACGATCTCTGCCAGGGCTTCACCGACCGCAGGGCCGAGCTGGAACCCGGCGCCGGCAAAGCCGAAGCCGTGGAGCAGGCCGGGTTGGGTGCTGCTGTCGCCGATCACTGGTTCGTGGTCGGGTAGATAACCTTCGGTGCCGCTCCAGGTGCGGATCGCCTGGGCACCTTTGAGGAACGGGTACAACTCGCCGGCGTTGCGCAGAATCTCCAGCACCGCCGCTTGCCCCGGGCGGGCCTGTTGCGGGCCCAGGGCAAAGCCGCGACCTCCGCCGAGGATGCAATTGCCCCGAGCGACTTGCCGCGCATAAATTCCGCCGCCTTCGACGCCGGTACTCACGTCCATCACCACCGGCAACGGCTCGGTCACCAGCATTGCCGGATGCGCCGAGGTCATCGGCACCGGTTCGCCAAAGTGCGTGGCCACGGTACTGGCCCAGGCGCCGGCGCAGTTCAACAGCCAGCGGGCTTGCAGCTGCACACCATTGGCACAGCGCACCTGAAACCGCTGGCCGTCATGTTCAACCTGGGTGACTTCGGTTTGCTCCATCACCCTTGCACCGTGGCGCTGCGCGGCGCGGGCAAAGGCGGGGGAGACCAGGCGCGGATTGGCGTGGCCGTCTTCGGGGCAGAGTGAGGCGCCGACCGCCACATCACCCACCCATGGAAACCGCGCACGCAGCTGAGCGTGATCCAGCATTTGCAGGCCAAGGCCAAAGCCTCGAGTGGCGTCGGCGTAAGCCTGCAAGGCGGCCAGGTCTTCGTGACTGCGGGCCAGTTTCAAATGCCCGGAGCGCACGTATTCGCCATCGATCCCAATCAGCCCCGGCAAGTCGGACCACAGCTCGTGGGCACGTTGCGATAACGGCAACTGATGCAATGGCCGACCCTGGCGCCGCACGCCGCCATAATTCACGCCGCTTGAGTGCGAACCACAAAAGTCCCGCTCCACCAGCACCACGCGCCGACCTTTCTGCGCCAGCAGCAAGGCGGCTGACGCGCCGACAATCCCGCCGCCCAATACAATCACTTCGCTGTCGATCATGGCTGCACCTCCACGCCAAACGGCAAGGGTTTGATCGGTGCCTGGCCCCGCAGGCGGCCAACGTTTTGAATCTCGCGCCCACTGCGTTCGGCAATGATTTCCGCGGCTGCCAAGCCACACATCCGGCCCTGGCAACGGCCCATGCCAACCCGGCAATGGGCCTTGACCCGGTTCACTTCCCAGTGGCCTTCGTCCACCACCGCGCGTACTTCGCCGACGCTGACTTCTTCACAGCGGCACAAGATCAGTTCATCCGGGGCTTCAGCGGCCCAGTTTTCCGGGAAGGGGAAGGCGGTTTCCAGGCCATGGCGAAAGCGTTGGATGCTCGCCAATTGCTGTTCCAGCACCGCCGGCCGGCGAGGGGCGATGGCAATACCGGTGTCTTCCAGCAACGCCAACGCCGCCCGCTCGCCCGCCATTTGCGCCGCATCGGCGCCCATGATTCCGGCACCATCACCCGCTAAATAAACACCCGTGACACTGCTACGCCCAGCCGCATCTCGCTGGGGCAACCAGGCGCGGTTCAATGCATTCCAGGAAAATTCACACCCAAGCAAATCCGCCAATTGGGTCTCGCTGCGCAGGGCATGGGCGAAGGCCACGGCATCACAGGCGATTTCCTGCTGGTCCCAGTGGATGCCCGTCACTCGTTGTTCGCCGTCGATGTGCGACAGCGTTGCACCTTGATGCACCGGGATGCCGTGGGCCGTGAGCCAGGCGCGGTAGTACAAACCTTTTGCCAGGGTCGCCGGCTGGCCGAGCAATGCCGGCAAGGCGCGGCACTGGGCGCTGAACGGCGCGCTATCGAGCACCGCCACTACCTTGGCCCCGGCCTTGGCGTACTGATACGCCACCAGGTACAGCAACGGTCCGCTGCCGCAAAACGCCACGCGCTCGCCGATGGCGCAGCCTTGATACTTCAGTGCGATTTGCGCCGCGCCAAGGCTGTACACGCCGGGCAGCGTCCAGCCCGGTACCGGCAGGATGCGGTCAGTGGCGCCGGTAGAGACGATGATCTGCGCGTATTCGATGCTTTCGGCGTGGCCGTTGTTGAGCATGTCCAGGCGACCGTTCTCGGCATTCCACACCAGGGTTTCCGGCCGGTAGTCGATCCGGGTGGCCAGATGATCCATGGTGCGATGCAGCGCCGTCGCCTTGCCCGCTTCAAAGCCATACAACTGCTTCGCCGAGCGCTGGAAATTCGCCGGTTGGCGCCGATAAATCTGGCCGCCGCCGCGCAGGCTTTCGTCCACCAACACCGGGGTTAGGCCATGCTCGAGCAAGGTCCGGGCGGCGGTAATCCCCGCCGGGCCTGCGCCCACTATCACCACTGTCTTCATGCCTGGCGCCCCGGATCACGGCGAATCGCCTGGCCGTCTTCCAGCAAGGTCGAACAGGCGCGCACTCGGCGACCGTCCTCAAGCCGCACCCAGCAATCCTGGCAGGCGCCCATCAGGCAGAAACCGGCGCGACGTTCGGCGCTGAAATCACTGCCCCGCAGGTGCTCGGCGCAGGTCAGTACCGCGGTCAGCAAGGTGTCGCCAAGCAAGCCCGTGGCAGGCTGCCCGTCGAGGGTGAAGGTGAGGGTGGGCCGCTGGGTCTCGGCCAGTCGTTTGAACAGCGCCATCAATGCTTCCCTACCAATACGCGATCCAGGCCGTAGACCCGGTCCAGCAAAATCATCGCCGCCGCTGTCAGCGCAATCACCAGCGCCGACACGGCCGCCATCATCGGGTCGATGGATTCGGTGGCGTACACGTACATGCGCACCGGCAAGGTCTGGGTGGCCGGCGAGCTGACAAAGATCGACAGGGTCACTTCATCGAAACTGTTGATGAACGCCAGCAACCAGCCGCCGGCCACGCCGGGCAAAATCATCGGCAAGGTGATCTGGCGAAACAGGGTGAAGCGGCTGGCACCGAGGGATTCGGCAGCCTGCTCGGCGCTGCGATCGATGCCGATGGCGGCGGCCAATACCAGGCGCAACACGTAAGGGGTGATGATCACCACGTGGGCCAGCATCAGCCAGGTGAAGCTGCCGTTGACGCCCATCATTGCGAACAGCCGCAGCATCGCCACCCCGAGCACCAAGTGCGGGATGATGATCGGCGAAAGGAACAGCGCACTGAAGAAGTTGCGGCCGGGGAACGGGTAGCGACTGATTGCCAGGGCCGCCGGTACCGCAATCAAGGTCGCCAAGCTGGCGGCCACGAAGGCCAGGACCAGGCTGTTGTAGAACGCCTGGATAAAGTCGGCACGTTCGAACACCGCATGAAACCAGCGCAGGGAGAAGCCCGAAGTGGGCAGGCTCAAGGTGTTTTCCGGGGTGAAGGCCACGAGGCACACCACCACCAGCGGCGCCATCATGAACAGCACCACCAGGCCGTGAAAGCCCAGGGCCAAAGGACCGTTTCTGGACATCGTCTTATACTCCCAGGGACTTTTTGTAGCGGCCTTCGACCATGCGGTTCCAGCTCAGCATGATCAGCAAGTTGACCAACAGCAGCACCACCGCGATGGTCGCGCCCATGGGCCAGTTGAGTTCCGAGAGGTATTGGTCGTACACCACCGTGGCGACCATCTTCAGCCGGCGCCCGCCCAGCAGGCCGGGGATCGCGAAGGAGCTGGCGGCCAGGCCAAACACGATCAGGGTGCCGGAGAGCACTCCGGGCATCACCTGCGGCAACACGATCTTGCGCATCACCGTAGCCTGGCTGGCACCCAGGGACAGGGCCGCCTGTTCCGCCGACGGGTCGAGCTTCTGCAGGGAGGTCCACACCGGGATGATCATGAACGGCAGCATCACGTGCACCAGTGCGATGATCACGGCGAACGAGGTGTACAGCAGCTTCACGGGTTTGCCGCCGAGGGCCTGGATCACCTGGTTCACCAGGCCATCGGCACCCAGCAGCAGGCTCCAGCCAAAGGCCCGAACCACCACTGAAATCAGCAGCGGGGTGAGGATCAGGATCAGGAAGATCGAGCGCCATGGCGTGCCCATGCGGCTGAGGATGTAGGCCTCGGGCACCCCGATCACCACGCAGAGCAAGGTCACCAGAGCACTGATCCAGAAGGTGCGCCAGAAGATCTCGTAGAAGTACGAATCGCTGAACAGCGACAGGTAGTGGGCGAAGGTCCACTCATCGGCCTTCACCCCCACCTGGTAATCGAACACGTTGAATGACAACACCAGCGTCAGGCCCAGGGGCAGGATCAGCAGCCCGAAAAACAACACCAGCGCCGGCAACGACAACAAGTAGCCACGGCTCATGCGTGCACCTCATCGGCCGCCAGCACCCGCAGCAGGCTCGACTCCCAGTCCAGGCCTACCGCTGCGCCGCAACCCAACGGCGCACTGCCGTCGTTGCGGCGGACCACGGTCAGCTCGCCGATCTGGGTCTTGATGCGGTACAGCCATTGGCTGCCGAAGAAATAGCTGTCGAGGACCTTGCCTTGCAGGCGCCCTGAGCCGGCGGCCACCAGGTCGATCTTTTCCGGGCGCAGGCTCAGGGTCAGTTCGCCGTTGCCGGGCTCGAAGCGCACTTGCGGCGCGCCGAGTTGATCGAAGTCCCCCGTCAGCAGATTGGCCTTGCCGACAAAGTCCGAGATAAAGCGCGTGCGCGGGTGTTCATAGAGTTTGTACGGCGCGTCGATCTGGGTGACGCGCCCGGCCTGCATCACCACCACTCGGTCACTGATGGACAGCGCTTCGGCCTGGTCGTGGGTGACCATCAGCGTGGTGATTCCGACTTCACACTGGATGCGGCGGATTTCGAACTGCATCTCTTCCCGCAGGTTGGCGTCGAGGTTGGACAGCGGCTCGTCCAGCAGCAACACCGGCGGCTCGATCACCAACGCACGGGCCAGGGCCACACGCTGACGCTGGCCGCCGGACAGTTCACGCGGGTAGCGCTCGGCGTGGGGCGCCAGGCGCACCAGTTCCAGCACGGTCTTGACTCTGCTTGCGATCTCGCCGGCGGGCACCTTGCGCATCTTCAGGCCGAAGGCGACGTTGTCGCGCACGCTCATGTGGGGGAACAGCGCGTAGCTCTGGAACACCACGCCCAGGCCACGGCTGGCGGGTTTGGCGTGGGTGATGTCGCGGCCATCGAGGAGGATCTGCCCGCCGGTGACATCGACGAAGCCGGCGATCATTTGCAAGGTGGTGGTCTTGCCGCAGCCCGAAGGGCCGAGCAGGGATACGAATTCGCCTTTTTCCACCGCAAGATCAGTGGCGACCACCGCGTCGACGGCGCCGTAGCGTTTGCTCAAGGCGTTGAGTTGGAGAAAAGCCATGTCTGCGTTCCACCTTTTTTGAGTCGCGTCGAAACGCGCTTTTTTGTTTTGGGCAGATGCGAAAAGGGTGTTGCGGGTGCGTTGGCGCTCGATCTTGAGTCGGCTGCCGTTAGTTGTTCATTTCGCCCCTGTGGACGCAGATTAGGGCGAAAGACTAGGATGGCGGAAGATGGAATTTCACTGGATAGAGTACTTTTTTTAGTTTCATTCACTGATCAGAATTTAGTGTGAGATATCGGCTTATGAATTCCACTGAGCGGAATGAAAGTGTCAAGGAAGTCGGCGCCGGTGGCGTCTCCCGGTTGTTTGCATTACTGCGCATCCTCGGCGCGGCGCCGGACGGTGGTGAACGGGTGACGCAACTGGCGCAGCAGGTGGGGCTGTCGCAACCGACCACCCACCGCTTGCTGCGCAGCCTGATGGACGAAGGCATGGTGGAGCAGGATGCGCGCAGCAAGCGCTACCGGCTGAGCCTGGAGTTCTTCGCCCTGGCGGCGAATGCGGGGAATACCGGCAACCTGCGGGACCTGGTGCGGCCGAGTATGTTGCGGCTCAGTGCGTCCTTGGGGGATTCATTGTTCCTGCTGGCGCGCAGCGGCTTTGATGCGATCTGCCTGGACCGCAGTGAAGGGCCGTACCCGATCCGAACCTTTACCGGTGACATCGGCGGGCGCGTGGCGCTGGGGGTGGGGCAGGGCAGTTTGGCAATCCTGGCGTTTTTGCCGGAGGAAGAGCGCGAGACGGTGATCCGCTACAACTTGCCGCGACTCAAGGATTTTCACCTGTACGACGAGGTGTTTTTACGCTCGGAAGTGGAGAGCGTGCGGCAGTTGGGGTACGCCGCGCGTAATACCGGGGTGCTGGAAGGCATGGCCGGGTTGGCGGTGCCGATCCTGGATCGCAATGGGCATGCGGTGGCAGCGTTGAGTGTGGCAACCATCAGTGACCGCCTGGGGCCGGGGCGACTGCCGACGGTGGTGGAGTTGCTCAAACGGGAGGCGGCGGCGATCGGGCCGAAGATCAATCCGTTTGATCCGACGTTGCGCCGGCCTTCGCAGATCTTTGGCGGATGATCATTCCCACGCTCCGCGTGGGAATGCATCCTGTGACGCTCCGCGTCACGACTTCAAGAGCAGACGCGGAGCGTCCTGAGCGGCATTCCCACGCAGAGCGTGGGAACGATCATTCACCGGACTCATCGCCGCCATCGCCACTGAAGTCGCCGCCGTGCGCGTCTCCACTCCCAACTTCACATACACATGCTCCAGGTGCTTGTTCACCGTCCTCGGGCTCAGCCCAAGAATGTCGCCAATGTCCCGATTGGTCTTGCCACACGCCACCCAGCGCAATACCTCGACTTCCCGCTCCGTCAACTGAAACCGTGCCGACAACAGCTTATGCGCCGGCTCATCCTCCAGGGTAATCACGCTCGGCTGCGTCGCCGCCCGCGCCGACAACAATATCCGCGACGTCCGCAAGTGCGCCGCTACCCGAGCCAGCACTTCATCCGTCTGGATCGGCTTGGTCACGTAGTCACTGCCGCCCACCTCAAACCCCTGCACCACATGCTTGCTGTCGGTCAGCCCGGTCATGAACACCACCGGAATGTCCGCACTGGCCGGTTGTGCCTTGAGCCGGCGGCAGGTTTCAAAGCCGTCCAGGCCGGGCATCACCGCGTCCAGCAGGATCAGGTCCGGGCGCCGGCGTTGCACGCGATTCAGCGCGCTGAGGCCGTCCAGCGCCACCAGCACCATGTAGCCGGCGTCGTCCAGGGCGTCGGAGAGCATGGCCAGGTTGTCCGGGGTGTCGTCGACAATCAGCACCACGCCGGGCTCAGCGCTGTGGGTCAAGGCATTCATCTTCGGCCTCCTTCAGGATTCGGTTGAGTTCTTCCAGGCGAAAGCTTTTCAGCAGCGCCCGGAGCTTGTTGATGAACGGTGCGGTGCCTGGGCTTTCCAGCACGATGGCGTCGAGCTTTTCATGCAAACCCCGCACGTAGCCAATGGCGCTCAACTCGGCGAGCACTGCGAGTTCTTCGGCACTGGGCAGCACGCCCGGTGTGCTGACCGGCGCGGCGATCGGTGTCCGGCGGCGCAGCCACTGCAAATCCAGGTGCAGTTGCACCCGCCCGAGCAGTTCCGGAGTGCGCACCGGCTTGGCCAGGTAGTCGTTGCAGGCGCCGGCGATGCTACGTTCGCGGTCGTCGGTGAAGGCGTTGGCGGAGATGATGATAATCGGCGCGGTGGACAGCGCGTTACGCCGGATTAGCCGACTGGTGGCCCAGCCGTCCATGGTCGGCATCGACAGGTCCATCAGGATCAGGTCCGGCGACAGCAACGCTACCTGGCGAATCGCCTCCTGGCCGTTGCTGGCCTGGGACACCTCGAAGCCCAAGGGCGTGAGCATGCCGCTGAGCACCTTGCGATGGTCCACGTGGTCGTCCACCACCAGGATGCGCCGCCGTTCGCCGTGGTAGCCGATGATGTCGTGTTCGACATGCACCACCGCCTGCGGCACCCGGACCTGGGACAGGAACAGCCGCACCTGGAAGCAGGTGCCCTTGTCCAGTTCGCTGACCACCCGCAATTCGCCGCCCATCAACGAGGTCAGCATGCGCGTGATGGTCAGGCCGAGGCCCACGCCCTTGTCCTGGCGCATCAGGTCGCCGCGTTCAAAGGGCTGGAAAATCCGCTCGATCTGCTCCGGGTCAATGCCGATGCCGGTGTCGATGATCTCGAAGTTGGCGGTCTCGCGCATGTAGCTGACCCGCAGGCGCACTTCGCCGCTGTCGGTGAAGTTGATTGCATTGCCCAGCAGGTTGATCAGGATCTGCCGCACGCGTTTTTCATCGCCACGCACCACGGCGGGGATCTTGCCCACGCAGTCCAGGCGAAAGCGCAGGCCCTTGTCTTCGGCCTGGGGGGTGAACATTTGCTCCAGGTCGTGGATCATTTCCGGGAAGGGGATTTCGGTGAGCTCCAGGCGCAGCTTGCCGGCCTCGATCTTGGCCACGTCCAGCAGGCCGTCGATCAGCGACAGCAGGTGCGAGCCGCTGCGCAGGATGGTCGCCAGGGCATCCTGATGCTGTTCGGGCATGGCGCTGTCGCGCTGCAGAATCTGGGTGAAACCCAGGATGCTGTTGAGGGGCGTGCGCAGCTCGTGGGACAGCCCGGTGACGTAACGGCTCTTTGCCGCGTTAGCCGCTTCCGAGGCCTCCTTGGCCTGTTGCAGGGCCTGATCAGTGAGGCTGTGGGCGGCGATCTCCTGCATCAGCAGCGAGGTTTGCCGGTCGGATTCTTCCTGGGCGACCCGCCGGCTTTCGCGGGTGAGTACTACCCACCAGGCGAGTACGGCGGCCAGCACCGAGAGCGTGAGGAACGCCTTGAAAAACGCCTGGTACAAGGTCTGCGAGTGGGGCAAACCCTGGGCGGCCTGCATGTAGATCAGCGCCAGGGCCCCGGCGAGCATCAGCACCAGCGCCATCAACAATCCGAGGTAATGCGCCAGTCGGGTATGCAGGCGCGGCACCAACGTCGTCGGAAGCAACCAGCGCAACACGCCTTCGAACTGGCTGGCCAGCCGCGCATGGGGTTTGCAGCGGTCGCCACAGCGTGCATCCAGTGAGCAGCAGAGCGAGCAAATCGGCGTGCTGTAGGCCGGGCAGAACGCCATGTCGGCGGTTTCGAACGGGTTGCTGCACAGCCCGCAGATCACCAGCCCGGTGCCGGGTTGCGGATGAATCAACTGCGCTTCACTGCTGCGGGCAATGTAGTAGCGGCCCTTGGTCAGCCATGCCAATAGTGGCGCCATGATTAACGCGGTTCCTAGCGCGACAAACGGTGGCGCGGCCTGGGCGAGGGCGCCGAACAGGCCGAAGTGGGCGAGGATCGACAGCAGCGAGGCAATCAGCATCGAGCCGACGCCCACCGGATTGATGTCGTAGAGGTGCGCACGCTTGAACTCGATGTGCTTGGGCGACAGGCCCAAGGGCTTGTTGATCACCAGGTCGGCCACCAGTGTGCCGATCCAGGCAATTGCGATATTCGCGTAGAGCCCCAGCACCTGCTCGATCACATCGAACACCCCCAGCTCCATCAGCATCAGCGCGATGGCGACGTTGAACACCAGCCACACCACGCGGCCGGGGTGGCTGTGGGTCACGCGGGCGAAGAAGTTCGACCAGGCCAGGGAGCCGGCGTAGGCGTTGGTCAGGTTGATCTTCATCTGCGAGATGAACACGAACAGCACCATCGCCCCCAGCGCCCATTCGGGAGAGGAGAACACATAGCCGAACGCGACCAGGTACATCTGGGTCGGCTCGGCGGCGCGCTCCATGGGGATTTCATGTTGCAGGGCAAGGAAGGCCAGGAACGCCCCGGCGAACATCTTCAACGCCCCCGGCACGATCCAGCCCGGGCCGGCGCACAATAGCGCGGCCCACCAGCGCTTGCGGTTGGCGGCGGTTTTTTCCGGGAGGAAGCGCAGGTAGTCCACCTGTTCGCCGATTTGCGTGACCAGGGACAGCGCCACGGTGCAGGCAGCGCAGAACGACAGCAGGTTGAAGTCGCCGCCGTCGCTGCTGCGGCCGACGAAGCTGGTCCAGTCGCTGAAGGCCTCGGGGTTTTTCCACAACACGAAGCCGTAGGGCAGCACCAACAGCACCAGCCACAGCGGTTGGGTCCACAGTTGCAGACGGCTGATCAGGGTCACGCCGTAGGCCACCAGTGGGATCACCAGCACCGAGCAGATGACATAGGCGATGGCCAGCGGGATATGGAAATACAACTCCAGGGCCAGGGCCATGATCGCCGCTTCGAGGGCGAAGAACAGGAAGGTGAAGCTGGCGTAGATCAGCGAGGTGATGGTGGAGCCGATATAGCCAAAGCCTGCGCCGCGGGTCAGCAGGTCCATGTCCACGCCGTAGCGGGCGGCGTAGTAGCTGATGGGCAGGCCGGTGAGGAAGATCACCAGGCTGATGGCGAGGATGGCCCAGAAGGTGTTGGTGAACCCGTAGCTCAAGGCCAATACGCCGCCGATGGCTTCCAGCGCCAGGAACGACACCGCGCCGAGGGCGGTATTGGCGATGCGCAGCTCCGACCATTTGCGGAAGGATTTCGGGGTGTAGCGCAGGGCGTAGTCTTCCATGGTCTCGTCGGCGACCCAGGAGTTGTAGTCGCGGCGAATCTTGACGATGCGCTGGGTGCCGGGGAGGGGATGCACGGTGGGTGGCTCCGGGAAGTGGGCTAGGAGGATGAGCAAGTTCCATGCCCTGGCAGGCGCCGCGGGTCCAAATGTGGGAGCGGGCTTGTGTGGGAGCGGGCTTGCTCGCGAATACGGTGGGTCAGCAACGAATGCATTCACTGATCCACCGCATTCGCGAGCAAGCCCGCTCCCACATGGGATCTCCACAGTTTGTGAAGGGCGCGATCCTGCCCTGAAAAGGTGCAGGGCGGCATACGTCAAATGACGTACGCCGTTACGTCAGGCTGCGTATACCCGCCGTGGCCACCTGCCGCCATGCTGAACCCCTCATTGCAGAGGAGTCGCCCCATGGAATCACGATTGATCCGCTCCAAACCGTTGTTGGCGTTATCACTGCTGGCGGCGAGTCTGTTCAGCCATGGCGTCATGGCCGACAACGAAGGCCTGGCGGTGACGCCGACGGAAGTCACCGTGGGCCAGTTGCACTCGGCCACCGGCACCATGGCGATTTCCGAAACCGGTTCGATCCAGGCCGAACGCCTGGCCATCGAGCAGATCAACGCCTCGGGCGGGATCCTCGGGCGGCAGATCAAGGTGATCCAGGAAGACGGCGCGTCCGACTGGCCGACCTTCGCCGAAAAGGCCAAGAAACTGCTGGTCAACGACAAGGTGGCGGCGGTGTTCGGCTGCTGGACCTCAGCCTCACGCAAAGCCGTATTGCCGATCTTCGAAAAAGAAAACGGCCTGCTTTACTACCCGACCTTCTATGAGGGCCTGGAACAGTCGAAAAACGTGATCTACACCGGCCAGGAAGCGACCCAGCAAATCCTCGCCAGCCTCGACTGGATCGCCAAGACCAAGGGCGCCAAAACGTTCTACCTGGTGGGCTCGGACTACATCTGGCCGCGCACCTCGATGAAGATCGCGCGCAAGCACATTGAAAACGTCCTGCACGGCACCGTGGTCGGCGAAGACTACTACCCGCTGGGCAATACCCAGTTCGGCTCGCTGATCAACAAGGTCAAGCTGAAAAAGCCTGATGTGGTGTTCGCAGCCGTGGTGGGCGGCTCCAACGTGGCCTTCTACAAACAGCTCAACGCGGCGGGCGTGAATTCATCCAAGCAAACCCTGCTGACCTTGTCGGTGACCGAAGACGAACTGCTGGGCATCGGCGGCGAAAACATGGCCGGCTTCTACGCCTCGATGAAGTACTTCCAGAGCCTCGACAACCCGAACAACAAAGCCTTCGTGGAAGCGTTCAAGGCCAAGTACGGCAAGGACGCGGTGATCGGCGACGTGACCCAGGCGGCCTACCTCGGCCCATGGTTGTGGAAAGCGGCGGTGGAGAAGGCCGGCAGTTTCGACGTGGATAAAGTCGTCGCCGCCTCCCCAGGCATCGAGCTGAAAAACGCGCCGGAAGGCTACGTGAAGATCCACGAAAACCATCACCTGTGGAGCAAGTCGCGCATCGGTGAAGTGCAGCCGAACGGGCAGTTCAAGGTGATCTACGAGTCGGATCTGATCGAGCCGAATCCGTTTCCGAAAGGCTATCAATAACCTCGGGTCTGGCGCTGATCTGAATGTGGGAACTGGTTTTGTGTGGGAGCGGGCTTGCTCGCGAAAGCGGTGAATCAGTGAGTGCATCCGGTACTGACACACCGTATTCACGAGCAAGCCCGCTCCCACACAAGCCCGCTCCCACATACATCAAAAGCAGACGTTGGTTTTTATCATTACCTCCCGCTCAGGAGACCATCATCATGGAATGGCTATCGGAATTTGGAGCCATCGCGGCGATGCAGGGGTTCAACGGCTTGTCCGTGTTCTGCGTGCTGTTGCTGATGGCATTGGGACTGGCAATCATCTTCGGCCAGATGGGCGTGATCAACATGGCCCACGGTGAGTTCCTGACCATTGGCGCCTACACCACCTACGTCTGTTCGAGTCTCACCGCGCACTTCGCGCCGAGCTTTCAGCCGTATTACTTTTTCGTAGCCATTGCCTTGTCATTCCTCGTCGCCAGCGCCGTCGGCTGGCTGGTGGAATGGGCAATGATCAGCCGTTTGTACAAGCGGCCCCTGGACACCTTGCTCGCCACCTGGGGGCTGTCCCTGGTGATGCAGCAAACCTTCCGCTCGGTGTTCGGCGCCCGTGAAGTGAGTGCCGAGCCGCCGGCCTGGCTGATGGGTTCGGTGAACCTCACCGACGCCATCGAAATCCCGCGCAACGGCCTGTTCATGATGGGCCTGACCCTGCTGCTGACCGGGGCGATTTTCGTCATGCTCTACCGTTCGCGTTGGGGCCTGCAGGTGCGGGCTACCGTGCAAAACCGCTTGATGAGCCGCGCAGTCGGCATCAATACACGTAAGGTCGACCGCATGACCTTCGCCCTCGGTTGCGGCGTGGCGGGCGTGGCCGGTGCGGCCTTCACCACCATCGGCTCGACCGGGCCAACCGCCGGTTCGCAGTACATCGTCGACACCTTCCTGGTGGTGGTGTTTGGCGGCGCGCAAAGCCTGTTCGGCACCATTGCCTCGGCGTTCGTGATTGCCCAGACCCAATCGCTGTCGGAGTTTTTCCTCAGTGGCTCGATGGCCAAGGTGCTGACGCTGTCGTCGGTGATCCTGATCCTGATGCTGCGCCCGCAAGGGTTGTTCTCCATCAAAGTGCGCAAGTAGAGGCGAACCGATGAAGGCTCTAGACAAACTGCTGGGCGGCCAGCAAAACCTGATCGGCATCGTGCTGTTGGCGTTATTGATCCTCGTGGTATTTCCGCTGACCCTGGATGCGTTTCGCCTGAACATGGTCGGCAAGTACTTGACCTACGCGTTCGTCGCCGTGGGCCTGGTGCTGTGCTGGGGCTATGGCGGGATTCTCAGCCTCGGGCAGGGGGTGTTTTTCGGCGTCGGCGGCTACTGCATGGCGATGTTCCTGAAGCTGGAAGCGTCCGATCCCGAGAGCACCAGGATCCAGTCCACACCAGGCATTCCGGACTTTATGGACTGGAACCAGATCACCGAACTGCCGTGGCTCTGGCAGCCGTTTCACAGCTTCACCTTCACCCTGTTCGCGGTGATTGCCGTGCCGGTGTTGCTGGCGTTCATCATCGGCATGGCGCTGTTCAAGCGGCGGGTGGGCGATGTGTATTTCTCCATCGTCACCCAAGCGATTGCGCTGATCCTCACGGTGCTGATCGTCGGCCAGCAAGGCCTGACCGGTGGCGTCAACGGCATCACCGACCTCAAGACCCTGCTGGGCTGGGACCTGCGCGGCGACGGCGCGAAGATGATCCTGTATTTCATCAACGCCGGGCTGCTGTTTGGCTGCATCTTCATCGGCCGTTTCATCCTCGCTTCGAAGCTGGGCCGGCTGTTGATGGCCATGCGTGACAAGGAAGAGCGGGTGCGGTTTTCCGGGTATGACGTGGCCAGTTTCAAGATCTTCGTGTTCTGCGTGGCGGCCGCGTTCTCGGCGATTGGCGGGGCGATGTTTGCCTTGCAGGTGGGTTTTATGTCGCCGTCGTTCGTGGGGATCGTGCCGTCCATCGAGATGGTGATCTTTGCCGCGGTCGGCGGGCGCATGTCGCTGCTGGGTGCGGTGTATGGCGCGTTGCTGGTGAACTACGGCAAGACCTACTTTTCCGAATCCTTCCCCGAGTTGTGGCTGTACCTGATGGGCGGGTTGTTTATCGCCGTGGTCATGTACTTCCCCAACGGCCTGGCCGGGTTGTGGGACAGCCATGGTCGCCAGGCCCTGGCCCGACTGTTGCGGCGCAAGCCGGTGGTCAAGGCCGAGCCCGCGAAGATCAAGCCCAAGGCTGAAGCCAAGATCCTGGAGACACAGCCATGACCGCCGTCGGTTTTGAAATGAAAAAGCCCGTGTTGGCCATTGAGGGGCTGACCGTGTCGTTCGACGGTTTCAAGGCGGTCGATAACCTCAACCTGTACATCGACCGCAATGAAGTGCGGGTGGTGATCGGCCCCAACGGCGCCGGCAAAACCACGGTGCTGGATTTGATCTGCGGCAAGACCCGCGCCACCAGCGGCAGCATCCAGTTCGACGGCCAGGAACTGACCAAAATGCGCGAATACAACATCGTGCGCGCCGGGGTAGGGCGCAAGTTCCAGAACCCGTCGATCTACGAAAACCTCACGGTGTTTGAAAACCTCGAGATGTCGTATCCGGCTGGGCGCAAGGTGTGGGGCGCGCTGTTTTTCAAGCGCAATGCCCAGGTGGTCGCGAGGGTCGAGGAGGTGGCGCGGGAGATCTTCCTCGGTGATTTGTTGCAGCAGCAGGCGGACCTGCTGTCCCACGGGCAAAAGCAGTGGCTGGAGATTGGCATGCTGCTGATGCAAGACCCGGAACTGCTGATGCTCGACGAGCCGGTGGCCGGGATGAGCGTCAACGAGCGGGCGCAAACGGCCGAGTTGCTCAAGCGCATCAGCCAGGGCCGTTCGGTGCTGGTGATCGAGCACGACATGGAGTTCGTCAAGAGCATTGCCCACAAGGTCACGGTGCTGCACCAGGGCAAGGTGCTGGCCGAGGGCAGCATGGAGTCGGTGCAGAGCAATCCGAAAGTCATTGAAGTGTATTTGGGCCACTGAGGAGTCGGGCATGTTCAAGATCGACAAACTGTCGTGCGGGTACGGGCAGAGCCAGATTCTTCACGACCTGGAGCTGGATGTGGCGAAGCGTGAGATCGTTGCGGTGATGGGGCGTAACGGGATGGGCAAGACCACGCTGTTCAAGAGCCTGATGGGGATTCTGCCGCAGTGGCAGGGGCAGGTGAGTGTGGATGGGCATGATGTGTCTGCGCTTGAAACCCATGAGCGGGTGGCGCGGGGGATTGCCTATGTGCCGCAGGGGCGGATGATTTTTCCCAGCATGAGTGTGTTGGAGAATATTCAGACCGGGTTGCCGGCGGCGGCTCGGGGCAAGGTGCCTGAGGATTTGTATGCGTTGTTTCCGGTGTTGTATGACATGCGTTCGCGCAAGGGGGGGAATTTGTCTGGGGGGCAGCAACAGCAGTTGGCGATTGCCCGGGCGTTGGCGACGAATCCCAAGGTGTTGTTGCTGGATGAGCCGACTGAGGGGATTCAGCCTTCGATCATCAAGGACATTGCTCGTACGCTTAAGGAGATTCGCAATTTGCGGGATTTGACGATTGTTGTTTCTGAGCAGGTGTTGTCGTTTACCTTGGAAATTGCTGATCGGTTTTTGGTGATTGAGAAGGGGAGGTTTGTGATTGAGGAGACTCGGGATCGGGTGGATGAGGCGACCATTAGTCTGTACTTGTCGGTTTGACCTGGTTGAGTACATATCCGTTATTTAGGTAACGGCTACTTATGGTTCCGCTCTTACAGCGGCTCACTTTTGAAGAGCGCAAAAGTAAGCAAAACGCTCTGCCCCGCCTGTCGGCACCTCGCTGGGGCTCGGTGTTCCCTCACTCCGGCACCGCGAAGCGGGCCGCCGCGACGGGCCATCCATGGCCCGACGCGGCTAAACCGGCGTCCTGCCGGTTTACCCGCTCCGCAATACCTGCGTTCGGCCTCGGGCTTATTGGGGCAGTCAGATCAAGATCAAAAGCAGATCAAGAGCACAGCGGCCTCCCGGCCGGCTTGAGTGTTAAGAGCAAAAGCAAAGACCAGAGCGAAAACAGAGCTGCTTTTCTGTGGGAGCTGGCTTGCCTGCGATGCAGACAA
>NZ_AMXG01000008.1:0-19044 GCF_000313235.1 Pseudomonas sp. PAMC 26793 | reverse complement strand
GGGGCCCGCAGATCAAAATCAAAAGCAGATCAAAAGCAGAGCACAGCGGCCTACCGGCCGGCTTGAGTGTTAAAAGCAGAGGCAAGATACAGAGCTGCTTTTCTGTGGGAGCTGGCTTGCCTGCGATGCAGACAACTCGGTGCATCAGGTACACCCAGTTGATGCTATCGCAGGCAAGCCAGCTCCCACATTTGACCGTGCCCGCTTTAGCTTTTGATTTTGCTTCTAAACACTCAAGCCGGCCGGGAGGCCGCTGTGCTCTTGCTTTTGATCTTGATCTTAGGCGCCCCGTTAAACCACGCTGGCCGAACGCAGGCTTTGGAGCGTGGGTAACCCGGCAGGACGCCGGGTTAGCCGCGCTGGGCCAAGGATGGCCCATCGCGGCGGCCCACGGTCCAAAGCCGGAGTGAGGGCACACCGAGCCTAAGCGAGGTGCCGAGTGGTGGGGCAAGAGCGTTTTGCTTACTTTTGCGCTCTTCAAAAGTGAGCCGCTGTAAGAGCGGAACCATAAGTAGCCGTTACCTAAATAACGGATATGTACTCAACCTAGCCCAGTCACAGCACCAGCCGAACCTCCGCACACAACCCCCCGCCGTCCCGGTTGCTCAACGTCAACTCCCCACCAATCGCCACCGCCAGTTGCTGGGCGATGGCCAACCCCAACCCCGTACCCCCAGTGCCGCGATTACGCGAACTCTCCACCCGATAAAACGGCTGCATCACCTGCACCAACTCATCCGCCGCAATCCCCGGCCCCCGGTCCAGCACCTTGATCGAAAGCTCACCCGCCGCCGTCGACCCCACCTCCAACTGCGCCGCCCCGGCAAACTTCAGCGCGTTATCCACCAGGTTCACCAGCACCCGACGCAACGCATGGGGTCGCGTATCCAAAACCACCGCACTTTTACCGGTCAAACTCACTTGCTTGTTCATGTCCTGGTAATCAAACACCAGGCTGTCGAGAAACGCATCCAGGTCGATCCGGCAACTGGCCTCGGTGGACCCACGCACACTGCGGGCATAGGCCACACCCTCGCGCACCAGATGCTCCATTTCCCCCAGGTCACTCCAGAGCTTTTCCCGGTCCACCGAGTCCTCCATAAACTCGGCACGCAATTTCATGCGGGTAATCGGCGTCTGCAAGTCATGGGAAATCGCCGCCAGAATCTGCATGCGCTCCTTGAGGTACTCGGCAATCCGCTTCTGCATTTCGTTGAACGCCGCCGCCGCATGCGCCACCTCGGTGGGGCCGGTTTCGTCCAGCGGTGTCGGGCGCGCATTCGGGTCGAGGGTTTCCACCGCCCGTGCCAGCCGTGTCAGCGGGCGGATGGCGATGCGTACGGCGACCCAGGTGCATATCAGCAACACCACCAGTTGCAGCACCAGCACCACCGGCAGCCAGAACGCAAACGGGATGGGCTTGGGGTGTACATCAATGGTGATCGGGCTGCCATCGGCCAGGGTCAGGTGCGCCTGGAAGTGTTTTTGCAGGCCGGGGATGTTGCGAAACGTCAGCGGGTAATGCTCGCCCAGGGCATCGGCAATCGAGGTGGCGGCCATGGGCACGTCGTCGCTGGCCATCGGCTCGCCGGGTTCGCCGGCATTCAGCAGGTAGCGGTAGGCGTTGCGGTCGAGGCGCGGCAGCCAGCTGGCGCGCTCGGCGGCGGGCAGGCGGTCGAGGATCGCGATCGATGTCGACACGTCGTTTTCCAGGTTGCCCAGCATCACGCTCCGGGCGCTCATGTAGCGCTCATAGAACTGTGCACTGAACGACAGCGCGTTGGCGCACAGCAGGCTGACGATGAAAATCACTGACAGTTGCGCCGCCAGGGTGCGCGGCCAGCGGAACGTGAGGGTCATGCCGAGTCCCCAAGGATTTCCACGGCCAGGGAGAACACATAGCCTTCGCTGCGCACGGTCTTGATGTAGGCCGGTTCGCGGGCGTCGTCCAGCAGGCGCTGGCGCAGGCGGCTGACCAGCAGGTCGATGGAGCGGTCGAACAGGTCTGCGTCCCGGCCCTGGGTCAGGTTCAGCAACTGGTCACGGTTGAGCACGCGCTGCGGGTGGTCGAGAAACACCCGCAGCAGCCGGTATTCGGCACCGCTCAAGGCCACCAGGGTGTCGTCTTCGTCCAGCAGATGGCGGGCGGTGGTGTCCAGGCGCCAGCGGCCAAAGCGAATCAGCCGCCCGCTTTCCGTCACCACCAGGTTCGGCGGCAGCATCCGGGTGCGGCGCAGCACGGCGTTGATGCGGGCCAGCAGTTCACGGGCGGCGAAGGGCTTGATCAGGTAATCGTCGGCGCCCATTTCCAGGCCGATGATGCGGTCGGTTTCATCGTTGCGCGCGGTGAGCATCAGGATCGGCGTGGCCTTGTGTTTGCCCACCCGCAGTTCGCGGCATAACTGCAAACCATCGTCGCCCGGCATCATGATATCCAGCACGATCAGGTCCACGGGCGTGGTGTCGAGGAAGCTGCGCATCTGCCGACCGTCGGCCACCACGGTGGTGCGCAGGCCATTCTTTTTCAGGTAGTTGCCCACCAGTTCGCGGATCTCCCGATCGTCATCGACAATCAGAATGTGATCGACGTGATCCATGCTGCCTTCCTCGTTGAATAGTCATTGGTGCGCAGTCTAGCCACTGGCGGCCGGGTTGCCTTGTGCCCTTTGTATTGCAGTGTATCTGGCGATGACGAGATACACGTCGACGCAAAAATCATGGCTTGGCCGACAAAATCCGGATACCTCCCAGGGTTCAAATGAACCCACCGAGGCGATCCGCCCCGGCTATTCCCGAGGAACCGTGCATGACCCCACTCAACAGCCTTCTCAGCGCCCTGGCGTTTTCCATGGCGGGCGTGGCGGCGGATGTGAACGCCGCCACCGCGAAAAAACTCACCGGCAGCGAAACCTGCTTCCAGAACACGCCGCTGGCGCAAAACGGCACGGCTCGCAAACGCGCCGAAACACCCCCGGCCACGAGGTGACCCCCATGAACTTCATCCGATACCTGAGCCGCTCAAAAAGCCTGCTGCTGTTGGCACTGGTGGTTGCCTTGGTCGGCGTGCCCAAGGCGGTGAACTACCTGATCAATAACGTCGATGCCGAAAGTTTCAGCCAGTCCGATGAGCGCATGCCGTCCCTCGACGGCGCGGTGGCCTGGCTAAACTCGCCGCCGCTGACGGCCGAGGGCCTGAAGGGCAAGGTGGTGCTGGTGGATTTCTGGACCTACGACTGCGTCAACTGCCAGCGCAGCCTGCCGTACGTCAATCAGTGGGCGAAGAAGTACGCCAGGGACGGGTTGCTGGTGATCGGTGTACACACGCCGGAAAACGCCTACGAGAAAGTCCTGGATAACGTGCGCAGCCAGGTCAAGAAGCTGGACATCCATTACCCGGTGGCCATCGACAACGACTACCGGATCTGGCGCGCTTTCGATAACCAGTATTGGCCGGCCCATTACTTCTTTGATGCCACCGGTAAAGTCCGCTATAGCCATTTCGGTGAAGGCCGTTATGACAATCAGGAGAAGGTCATCCAGGCCTTGCTGGAGGAAGCCCGGGCCGCCGGCTCAACGCAAGGGTAGTTTCCAGCGCTCCCGGTAGAGGTCGTACTGCGCCGCGGGCAGTTGCACCAGCACTGGTTTTTCTCGCGGGTCCAGCCAGGCAAACAACGCTTGGATATTCACTGGATCCATCGCCGTACAGCCCAATGTTCCCGCACTGACGCTGCGCCAGATATGCAGGAAAATACACGAGCCGCCGTTGGCCAAAGCCGGTGTGTTGTGCTCGACAAAAATCCCCTGGCGGTACAGTTGATCCTTGCGCAGCATCTGCTCGGAGCTGGTCCAGTCCTTGTTCACCGTCGAGCTGTCCACCAGCGTGTTGTAGTGGCTGGACTGGCTGTCATCCACGCATTCGCGGGTCGCCGTACTGGCGGTGTAGGGCAACCGGGTATCGGCGGTGGGGGCGTAGCCGAAGGCGCTGCCGAGCTTGAAGATGCCGGCCGGGGCCTTGCCATCGCCTTCATGCTTGAGGGGCTGCTGGTCGGGGGTTGGCGTCGTAAGGCCGGTGCCCCACGCCATGCCGTTTTTACCAACCACGATGGCAAAGGGTTCGCCGACTTTCTGAAAGCCTTGGCCATGCCGCTCATAGCGTTGTGCGGTGCCCTGGAGGGCGTTCCAGTCCGGGGTGGTGACCACGATCAGTTGCCGGCTGTCGTCGGGGATTTGCGCGAGCGCCACGTTTGAAAGCAGCGTCAGCAGCGCCGCGCAGGTTTTGATGAGCGGGTTCAATGTGGTTCAGTCCTTGAAAAGAGTGAAACCTCAAACGCTAGTTTTTGCACCGGGCTTTATCAAGTTGAAGCTGTGTTGTGATGTTACCGCAGCGGCTCGATAGGGAAATCCATCGGCTCGGCCCGTACCGGGTTGCGGCTGTAGGTGAAGTGCCACCATTCGCCGGCATAACCCGAAAAGCCTTCCTTGCTCATCGCTGCGGTGAGCCGTTGGCGATTTTGCCGCGCCCCTTGGCTGATCCCCGGGTTATCGGTATGCGCCAGGTCGTCGAAACAGTCAAAGCCGGTACCCATGTCCAGGCCGCCATCGGGCAGGCGCTTTCCATAATCGGCGGCGCAATCGACTGCCTGGGTGCCTGGGCTCCAGGTTTTTGCCGGCAGCGCCTGGGGCCCGATGAGGGTCACGTCCACCGCCGCGCCCCGGGAGTGGTTGGAAACCTTGGCCACATAGCCCAGGCGCCAGAAATCCTGCTTGTTCACCCGGGGATAGAACTCGGCCTTGGCCGGATCCCCCGGCAGGCTGGCGAAGCGGCCCATGTTCGCCACGGCACGGCTGGGGCGATAGCAGTCGAATACCTTCAAGCCGTAACCCTGCCTGGCCAACTCGGCCTGGACCCGCACCAGGGCCTTTGCCGCGTCGGCAGACAGCACGCATTCGGCTGCGTTGTAGCCGTCCAGCGGCGCTCCGGTGAAGTTATGGGGGCTGGCGTAGCGAATGTCCTGCGCGATGCTCGGATCGAGGCTTCGCAGGTAAACCATATTGACTGGCATTGGCGTGTCTGCCGTGACCGGCGCAGCGAGCACCATGAGGGTCAGGGCAGCGAGTGCAGGGGAAGAGTAGGGCATGGGCGGCCGGGCTCGGGCGGTGGCTTAAGCGCGCCACACTAGCAATGCCCGGCCCGTGCCGCCAGTGCTACGGCGCGGCGTTGGGCACAAACGCCACGCTGCCAGCGTCACGCTTGTGGAACAACCGTTCGCCATTGTCCGGTTGGGTCGTGATGACCTGATGATCGTTGCCCAGATAGGCCAGCGGCGTCGGGTCATCCTTGGTGTACTGCGCGACAATAATCGTGCGCTTGGGATCAAAGGTACGGCCGCTGGTTTTTTCCAGCCAGGCCATGAACGCCGCACTGTCGCCCTGGCGTGGAAAATCCTGGGTTTCGGCGACGTAGTAGAACGGCGTCCCGTGATTTTGCAGGTACATTGGCACCTTGTTGTCGACTTCCACCATCACCATCTGCCACTCGTTCCATGGCGCGCTTTTCACCGCCTGCGCTTGAACGTCATCGGCGAAACGGGTCACGCCGCCATTGCCATTGGTCCATGGATACACCACCCCGAGTACCAGCAGCATCACGCCGGCGGCGATGCCGAACCCACGGTACCAACCCCGGCCGACCGTACCTTTGCGGGCGATACGCTCACTGACCCACCACGCCGCCAGCAACTGCGCGAACGGCACCAGCGGCAGCACGTAGTAACTGCGCCGGCTGCCGCTGGCAGTGAAGAACACAAACAGCAGGCCCAGGCCCCACACCAGCCAGCGGGTGTTGGGCGGGGTGTCGCGCCAATGCCGCACGGCGAGCCACAGGCCGAGGATCCAGCACGGAGCCCAGGGCAAGGTGTAGGCCGGCAGGTAGATCAGGTAGGTATAGATCGGCCCCATATGGTCGAACGGGTCGAAGAAGCGCACCACGTTTTCCCGGAACACCAGTTCCAGGCCACTTTCACCGTAGGTCGGTGCGCCGTAGAGATGGGACAGTACAAACGGAACCGCGTAGAACGCCCCGGCGATGGCTACGGCCAACACCAGCCGCAGGTTGAGATGACGCTTGTAGCGCTGTTCGCTGAGCAAGTGCGGCAACAGCACCAGGCCCGGCAGTACAAAGCCGATCAACCCCTTGAACAGCGATGTCGCGGCCAGCAACAGGAAGAACACGGTGTAGCGCCCCAGACGCGTATCGTCCGGCCCGCGCCAATACCACCACACCGCCGCCAGCACGCCGCACACGGTCAGCACGTCCGCCGTGGCGACCCGGGCCCAGAAGATGAAGTAGAAGGTGGTCGCAAGCATCCAGCCGGCAATCAGGCCGGTACCTTTGCGAAATAGCCGCTCGCCGATCAGGTACACCAGCCAGATGCTCAGCCACGCCGAGATGACCGATGACAGGCGCAACGACCACGGCCCCAGCCCACCCATCAGGTTGGCAAAACCGGTGATCAGCCAATACGAGGGCAAGGGTTTGTCGTAGTACGGGGTGCCCTTGAGGTACGGGTCGAAGTAATCGCCGCTTTGCAGCATCTGCAGGGTGATGTTCGCCCAGCGGGTTTCCGGGCCCCACAGGTCACGGGCGCCCAGGCCCAGCAGCAGGATGGCGGCGGACACACCAAGGAGCAACAGCAGGGCGCCGCGTTCGGTTTTCCAGAAGGTCATGGAGCAGTTCCGATGTGGGATGAGTGTTTAATGGGTCACCCCACATTAGTGCGGCTGTGTTACGGCAATGGCGGGTAGATGATGATCTCCAGGTCACCCTTGTAATAACGCTTGCCCCCCAGCGGCAGCTGGCCGGCTTCGCGCATTTCGCTGGTGCTCCTGACTCGCATCATCACGCCCACCGGGCCTTGCTGGCGCGCCTGCTTGAGCCAGGCTTGAACGCTGTCCAGATCCACCTTGCGGTGCATCGAGTCAGCGTATTGCAGGCCGTAGCGCAGTTCGCCTTCAGTGTTGTAGAGCGTCACTTCGGGCCGGCGCAGGCGCCATGCCAAGGCAGACGCCGACTCCAGTTCGTTGCTCAGCAGCGCATGGGTCTGTTGCAGCTCGTCCAGGTGCTGGAGCACGAACTGGTCAGGCATCTGGTTATCTTCGACCACCGCCGGCATGCCGGCGGGCAACAGCGCCACCAGCAGGCCAATGCCCAAGGCCGGCATCGCCCACATCGCCAGCGGGCGGAACGCTTGCAGCAGGTTGGCGAGCATCCAGCCCATCAGCACGATGAACGTCAGGGACAGGTTGAACATCTCGCTGTGGCTGTTGCCGTACAACGGCCTGTCGATTTGCAGGTAGATCAGCGTTACCATTGCCGCGAGGCCGATGCCCAGGTTGAGCAGGCCATTGACGCGCAGCGTACGGGGGCGGGCGTTGGCCAGCAGGTCGATCAACGCATGGCCCATCAGCAGCGCCAGCGGCAGCAGGCACGGCATGATGTAGGTCGGCAACTTGCCGTTGCTCAGGCTGAAAAAGCCCAGGGGCAGCAGCATCCACAGCGCGAGGAAGACGATGGCCGGTTGGCCTTTGTCTTTCCAGGTCTTGCACAGCGTTGCTGGCAGCAGCGCCGCCCACGGCAGACACGACACCACCATCAGCGGCAGGTAGAACCACCACGGCCGGGCATGTTGGGCGTTGTCGGAGGCAAAGCGGCGGATGTGTTCGTGCCAGAAAAAAAAGCGCCAGAAGTCCGGCTCCTGCAGGTGGACCGTCAGTACCCACGGCAGGCATACCACTGCCGCCACCAGAATCGCCAGCGGGCCGTAGCGCAGCAGTTCGCCCAAGCGACGCTGCCAGAGCATGTACGGCAAGGCGATCAGCACCGGCAGCAACCACGCCAGGAAACCCTTGGTCATGAAGCCCATGCCGCAGGCCACACCCAGCAATGCCCAGCTCGCGAGGCGGGCACGTGGGTTGGCGCTGTCGAGGGCGAACCACAGGGCTGCCAGGCTCAGGTTGACCCAGAAGGTGAATTGCGGGTCCAGGTTGGAGTAACCGGCTTGCCCGGCCACCAGGCCGAAGCTCATATAAAGCAGTGCGCAGGCAAAACTCTTGCGCGGGTCGTTCCACAGCCGGCGGGCGATCAGGTAGGCGAGCATGACGCTAAGGCCAGTGGTCAGCGCGGAGGCGATGCGCACACCGAACAGGTTTTCACCCAATATCGCCTGGCCCAGCGCGATCAGCCAGTAGCCGGCCGCGGGTTTTTCGAAATAGCGCACGCCCATGAAGTGCGGGGCCACCCAGTTGCCGCTCATGATCATTTCCTGGCTGATCTGGGCGTAGCGTGTTTCGTCAGGAATCCATAGGCCATGCAGGCCCAGTGGCAGCAGATAGAACATCACGAATGCCAGTAGCAATACGGGCAATGGTTTAAGGCGGGTCATGGCTATTGCACTCTCAAGCAGTATTGACGGTGGATCAGCGCGAGCGCTGGATCAGCCATGCGCGAGGGGTGGAGGATGGTCTTGGTCGGGTAAAAATGCGGCACAGAACGTTATTCCTTAAACAGTCTGTTAGTGGGAGCGGAGTTGAATGTCCGTCTGCCCCAGTCAAGCTCGTTAAACGTGTGTCGTCCAATGAGTCATCGAAAGTCGTGATCATGCAGTTAACATCTAAATGATTAGTTAGCTATGAATAGCACCCAAGTAAATACGAATTAAAACCATGAAAGGTCTCATGCCTTGGCTGTCTTTTCGCTGAACAAACTTGAATGTTCAATGTAAATAAGTGTTCAAAGTTGCTTTAGAGCGGCGGCCCAGTCCTTGGTGTTCATAATACCCAGCGCCTTGAACTTGCCATTGGGCAGAAGCTTGACGAACAACGCACTGCCGTATTCGGCATGCGCGGCGTGTTCGAAGCCCAGCGCTTCTTCAAAGTCGCTGATACAGGCGCTGTGGGTGACCAGCAACAAGTTGCGATTTGCGAGTTTGTGAGGACGCAGTTCCTCGGCGATGGCGGGGCCGCAGATAGCCAGTGGGCCGGGTGATAATTCGGATTTGCCGAACATGAACAGCGAGGTCTGCGCCGTACGCGTGGTGGGGCTGCTCAGTACGTCGGTATTTTCCATGCCCAGGGTCTGAAAGGCCTTGCCGGTGGCGGCGGCAGCGACCGTACCGCTGATGGTCAAGCCGTCTGCGGGGCCCAGGCAGGGGTTGTTGGAGCGGTCGCAGCGTTCTTCATGACGTACCAGCACCACCAGGTCACCGTTGCGCCAGGCTTCTACGGTTCCAGAGGTGAGCAGGCGATGGCCCACGCCCAGGTCCAGAGGCGATCGAGGCCACCAGATAAACGCGACCACTGCCAGGCTGACCACTACAGCGCAGGCCAGACCCAACCATAGTTTGTTCAACTGTTTTATAGATGCCCAGCGTGAGCGGGGCTTACTCAGAGACAGGTCAACCACACTATTCACCATTGGTAACTTCCAGGCGTAATCCAGTAACCGGCAGCGGCAAGTTAGGCAGGGTGCCAAGTGAAGGGCGCTGATGCAGGAATGTGCAAAAGCGTGTCACAGGGGCGCTGTCTTTTTGCTGAACATACCGATATAAAAATTTGTTCACTTGCACTAACGGGCGTTCGAAAATAACCGGCCTGTTATCTGCTTATGGGCGGCAATTTAGAGGGCGGCAGGTGGCCGCCGAGTGAAATCAATGTGAAAAATTTGCGGTGAGTCATGGGGCGCTCCTTTTGCCCAAGGTTGTGACATAAAAATGTGACAACCGTTATTCTCGGCCTCAGTCCAGAGGCAGGTGGGGAATGGTGATGCTGCAGGTACAAGGGGTGTTTAAAAGCTATGGCACGCCGCAGGGGCCTCTGGCCGTGCTGGCGGGTGTCGACCTGTACCTGGGAGAGCGTAGCAGTCTTGCGCTGATGGGCGAGTCCGGGAGTGGAAAAAGTACCTTGCTCCACCTGGTGGCCGGGCTCGACCAGGTCGACCGTGGCCGCATTCAGGTCGGCGATCAGCACCTGGACCAGATGAGCGAAGCGCAGTTGGCCCACTGGCGGCGTACCGAGATCGGCCTGGTGTTCCAGCAGTTCAACCTGATTGGTAGCTTGCGGGTGGAGGACAACCTGGCATTCCAGGCGCGCCTGGCCGGGCGCCTTGATCCGGCGTGGCAAGCACAGCTGGTGGAACGCCTGGGCCTCGGGGACTTGCTCAAGCGTTACCCCGAACAACTGTCCGGCGGCCAGCAGCAACGGGTGGCGGTGGGGCGAGCCCTGGCGTCGCGGCCTGGCTTGTTGCTGGCGGACGAACCCACCGGCAACCTCGACGAAGCCACCAGCGATGAAGTACTGCAATTGCTGCTGGACCTGCTGCGGGACAGCCCCACCAGTTTGTTGATGGTGACTCACAGTCCGCGCATCGCGGCGCGCCTGGACCAGCAGGTGGTATTGCACCGCGGCCAGGTACTCGCAGCGGACGCCCGCTGAAATGCGTGTCTTCTATTGGACGCTGCGCGCGCTGCTCAGCCATTGGCGTCGCCACCCCGTGCAGTTCTTCAGCGTACTCACCGGCCTGTGGCTGGCCACCGCGCTGTTGACCGGTGTGCAAGCCCTCAATAGCCAGGCGCGGGACAGCTATGCCCGGGCCAGCCAACTGATCGGCGGTGAACCCCAGGCCAGCCTCAGTGCGCCGGACGGGGCCAGTTTCCCCCAGGCGCTGTTTGCCGAGCTGCGTCGTGCGGGTTGGCCGGTGTCGCCGGTGGTCCAGGGGCGGGTGACGCTCAAGGGCCATGAAGACCTGCGCCTGCAAGTGATGGGGATCGACCCGGTGTCGTTGCCCGGCGGTGGCGCGGTGGCCGGCCAGACCCTGGACCGGGCGCAGATGATCGCCTTCTTCAACCCGCCGGGACGCACCTGGATCGCGCCGCAGACCTTGCAGGCGCTGGGCCTGAAAGAAGGCGATCAGCCACTGACGGTCGCCGGGCTGAGCCTGCCGCCCCTGCATGTACAACCGGACATGGCTCCCGGACTGTTACTGACTGACATCGGCTTCGCCCAACCGCTGCTGGACATGCCCCAGCGCCTGTCGCGGTTGCTCCTGGACAAGGCCTTTGCCGCCGCGCATCCCGCCTTGCCGCCGGCACTGGGCGCGCAACTGCAGCTCAAGCAGGCCGAGGAAAACAACCTCGCGCGCCTCACTGAAAGCTTCCACCTGAACCTCGATGCGCTGGGCTTTCTGTCCTTCGTGGTGGGGCTGTTTATCGTGCACGCCGCCATCGGCCTGGCCCTGGAGCAACGGCGCGGCCTGCTGCGAACCTTGCGTGCGTGCGGGGTGAGCGCGCGAATGCTGATCCTCAGCCTGGCGGTCGAACTCGGTGGCATGGCCGTGCTTGGCGGCCTGGTGGGCGTGGCCAGCGGGTACTTGCTGGCCAGCCTGTTGTTGCCGGACGTGGCCGCCAGTTTGCGCGGCTTGTACGGCGCCGAAGTGCCCGGCCAACTGGGCCTAAGCCCGCTGTGGTGGCTCAGTGGCCTGGGCCTGGGGTTGTTCGGCGCGTTGCTCGCCGGGGCCAGCAGTTTGTGGCGGGCGGCGCGTTTGCCGTTGTTGGCGCTGGCCAATGCCCAGGCCTGGCATCAGGCCCATGGGCGCTGGCTGCGACGCCAGGGCTGGGTGGCGGGCGCTGCCTTGCTGATCGCAATCCTCGCCCTGGTGTTTGGCGATAGCCTAGCCAGCGGTTTTGTCTTGATGGCGGCCTTGTTGCTGGGCGCTGCGCTGGGCTTGCCGGTGGTGCTCAATGGCGTGCTCAAAGCGGTGCTGGGGCGCAGCCGTTCGGTATTGGGGCAATGGTTTCTCGCCGATTGCCGCCAGCAGTTGCCGGCCCTGAGCCTGGCGCTGATGGCTTTGCTGCTGGCGTTGGCCGCCAATATCGGCGCGGGCTCGATGACCTCGGGCTTTCGCCAGACCTTCAACAACTGGCTGGAACAACGCCTGACCGCCGAGCTGTACCTCAACCCGCAAAACCCGGCCCAGGCCGACGCGCTGCAAACCTGGCTGGTGCAGCAGCCACTGGTGCAGGCGGTACTGCCCACCTGGCAGGTTGCGGTGCAACTGCAAGGTTGGCCGGCGGACCTGTTCGGCGTGGTCGACGACCCTACTTATCGCCAGCATTGGCCGTTGCTGGAAGCGGCAACGGACCCATGGAGCCAGTTGCTGCAGGACGACACCCTGATGCTCAGTGAGCAAATGGCACGCAGGCTCAAGGTGCGGCTGGGGGATGTCATCAACATTCCCACGCCTCAAGGTCCTTGGTCGCCCAAGGTGGTGGGGATTTACGCCGATTACGGCAACCCCAAGGGCCATCTGCTGGTGAACGCGCGGCACCTGTTGCAGCACTGGCCGGGATTATCACCGGCACGTTTCAACCTGCGGGTACTGCCCGGCAATGTACCGCCACTGGTGCGTGACGTGCAGAACCGGTTCGCCCTGGAAGACAGCCGCATCGTCGACCAGCAGCAGCTCAAGGGTTGGTCGAGCCAGGTCTTCGAAAGAACTTTTGCCGCCACCGCCGCCCTCAACAGCCTGACCCTGGGAGTCGCCGGCGTGGCGTTGTTCATCAACCTGCTGACCCAGAGCCAAAGCCGCCTTGGCCAGTTGGCACCGTTGTGGGCGCTGGGCGTGACGCGCCGCCAATTAATGCTGCTCAACCTCGGCCAAACCTGGCTGCTGGCGGTGCTGACCCTGGTGCTGGCGCTGCCATTGGGCTTGTTGCTGGCGTGGTGCCTGGATGTGGTGATCAACGTCCAGGCCTTTGGCTGGCGCCTGCCGTTGCAGGTGTTCCCGTGGCAACTGGCGCAACTGCTGGGCCTGGCGATGTTGGCCACCTTGCTGGCGTCGGCCTGGCCGCTGTGGCAGTTGTACCGCAGTCGTCCGGCGGATTTGCTGAGGACCTTTGCCAATGAAGATTAAGTGCCTGCTATGGGCGACGTTCCTGCTGCTGGGCGCCTGCGACAAACCGCCAGCGCCTGAAGAAAGCTTCGCCGGGCTGGGTAGCCAGGCGGCGGACTTCACTCAAGTGGTGCCCGGTAAAGTCTTCAGCTTTCCCGACGACCACGGCCCCCATGACGGCTATCGCATCGAATGGTGGTACCTCACCGCCAACCTCAAGGACGCCGAGGGCAATGCCTACGGCGTGCAATGGACACTGTTTCGCAACGCCCTCAAGGCCGGGCCGACGCAACCGGGCTGGCACGACTCGACGATCTGGCTCGGCCACGCCGCCGTCACCTCGGCCACTCACCACTACGCTGCCGAACGCTATGCCCGTGGCGGCGTGGGGCAGGCGGGTGCCCAGGCGGTACCGTTCAATGCCTGGATCGATGACTGGAATTTCGCCACCCGCCCCGGTGCAACCAGCCCCTTGGCGGACATGCAGTTGAAGGCTGCCGGCGAGCATTTCAATTACGACCTGCACCTGACCTCCAGTCGCCCATTAGTGCTCCAGGGCGACAACGGCTACAGCCGCAAGTCCGAGCAGGGCCAGGCGTCGTACTACTACAGCCAGCCGTTTTTCCAGGCGGATGGACGCGTGACTATCGATGGAAAATCTTACCAAGTCACCGGCACCGCCTGGCTCGACCGCGAATGGAGCAGCCAGCCCCTGACCGCCAGCCAGACCGGCTGGGACTGGTTCTCCCTGCACCTGGACAGCGGCGAGCAGTTGATGCTGTTTCGGGTGCGGCAGACAGATGGACCGTCCTACCTGACCGGCACCTGGGTCGATAAGGTGGGCCACACACAGACCCTGCACAACCAGGATATTCAACTGACGCCGCTGGGCACGACCGCCATTGATGGGCGCACTATTCCCACCCAATGGTCGTTGAAAATCCCGGGCAAGCGTCTGGATATCACGACGGAAGCGGTCAACCCGAAAGCCTGGATGAACCTGAGCATTCCTTACTGGGAAGGGCCGGTGAAATTTCAGGGTGGGGTGGGGTATCTGGAGATGACGGGGTACTGAGTCCGATGCTTTTTGTAGGCCTTGATTACCTGCCAGGTAGGTGATTTCCCAAATGTAATTTCAGCCGTCCCAGGCTTGTGTCCGGGCTGTGTCAGCCTGCTTATATTCCTGCGCGATATTCATTACATCAGGGATGTAAGTGATGGCGCAGGGATACATCAATGACCGCACCACGGACTACCTCAGTTTGAAGTCCCGCTTGCTGACCGGGTCCAGTCGGCAACTCTCCGATCAATTCGACGCATTGAGCCTGCACTTGCGCCAGATAAGCCTGGTGACGCCGGGGCAGATGGTGATCGTTCCCGACGACTACGGTGTGGCTTGCACTACTGATGATGCATGGTTGATGCGCCATGCCCAGGAGATTCGACGCAACCTGGAACTGGATGCCTCGGCTGGGGCGGCGGTGATCAATAACTATGATCTACTCCAGAGTTTATTGGCTTATAGCTCGGTGGGAATCGGCAGTTCGACGGCGGCCTGGGGGCGACACCTGGACGAGGTCCAGCGCACTCTGGAAGAGATTGAGCGTTTGCATCAACAACTCAAGGGAGGAGCCTTGAATAAGAAAGCGTTTATCCAGAAGCGGCAGATGTTGTTCCGGCGCTTGGATACTCAACTGCAAGGCGCGGCGCGATTTGGCACGAGCCTGAAAACCAATAAGTCATTGAAAAAAGTACTGGGTATTTCCACCAAGAGTTATCTGCACAAGAGTGAAATCGTGGGCTATACGCAGCGGCTTCGCAGCATTGCCGAGACGTCGAGGTTTTTGGGCAAGGGGACGTATGTGGGGCTGGCGTTGGATGTGGGGGTTGCGGGGTTGGAGATCAAGGAAGCGTGCATGGAGGGGCGGGAGGCGATGTGTAGGCGGGCGAAGTATGTGGAGGCTGGGAAGTTGGTGGGCGGGGTGGGTGGGGCCGCCGGTGGCGGGGTATTGGGCGCAAAGGTGGCGCGTGGTTTGTGTAAATTAGTTTTGGGTATCGCTACCAAAGGGAAAGGTGAACTCGCTTGCGGGATTATTGGCGGTGCTGCGGGAGGGTATACCGGTGGAACCGTGGGGGGAGCATTAGGAGAAATGGCCGGCGACTTATTCTATGAGGGAGAGGGCGCATGACTATTTCGTTGTACGGATTTAGCGTGATTTTAATGGGGGGATGGCCATTTATTTTTTTGGGTTTGAAGCTATACGTCGAGTACAGAAAACTGGATGAACTGGAAAGCTACTTCATCGATAACGTTTTGGTCCGTGACAACAAACGGTTTTGGGGCAGAAACAAACTGATCGACAGATACAAGCGTTTGAGTCTGATTGTCGACTTTCTTTCACTGCCCAGGCTGCACATCAGAAGAGGAGACGTGACGGCGGCAGAGCTGGCGTCGGTTCCTCTATCTCTCAAGCGCTGGGTGCTGTGGCCATATCGTTTTGGAATGGTTGGATTTGTTGGTTCGGCGCTCTGGTACGTCTGGATTAGATGGTAGTTTTTTAAGAAAATACTGTACATAAATACAGCTTTGTCCTACATTCCATCCTAGGTGACCGGATGTCACCGGTCACCTGAGCTTCAATTTTTTAACTATGGATGGATAAAAAATGAAATCTAAAAAAGCCTTTGTATTGGGCGCGGCCATGATGGCTGCCAGCTGCGTTTCGGCCTTTGCCCTGGCCGAGCAATACCCTTCGACCGTCAGCCCACAGGCGGTCACGCCTGCATCGGGCTTCGACCTCAAGCCCGGCGGTACCCTTCAAGCCCAGCCGCTTTCCGAAGAACTCGCGAAGAAATTCAAGGACGCCCTGGCTGCGGGTACAACCCCGGTGCTCAAACCGGCCACCAGCAAAGCCGGCATCACTGAAACCGTGGTCAGCGAACCGAAGAAGCCCAGCCAGGGCAAGCTGAAAGCGGCCGCCGCCGATTTCGTTCCGCTGTTCCCGACCCTGGACATCAACACCCTCTACACCATCAGTGAAGTGCAGACCGGCCAGGAGTTTCCCTACCACTTCAACCTGCCCCACAGCGCTCGCGTACTGGTGCAGTTGATCGGCCAGAGTGCGGGTGCCGATATGTCGTTGAGCCTGTTCCGGGATGACGGCCAAGGTGGCGATCCGGTGCTGCTGGCGACTTCCGATAACCCGGGCAATGCCGACGAATACATAAGCGGCATCCTGCCGGCGGGTGATTACTACTGGTACATGGTGGCGAACACGGCGAATAACGCGCAGTTCAGTTTTGGCGTAGCGGCAGACACCAACGTGGACGCCTATGAACCCAACGACACCGCGCAGACTGCCTTTGTGCTGCCGGATGCGCTGAACCAGGTGGTCGGTAACCTCGACAACGCCAATGATGTTGACTACTTCGACTTCAAGTCGGTGCGTGGCCAGAATGTCGCCCTGGCCCTGAAAGAGGACCGCGAAGGCACGCGTAACCAGTGGATCCTCGATCGTTTCGACGGCAGCAACTGGGTTGCCGTCCCGGCCGGTACCAGCGTGAGCCTGTCGGGCGCAGCGGGCTTTACCGCCAAGGTGCGGGTGCGAGCCAACACCGCAGTGGCGCAGGACCCAACTGCGCACTACAAGTTGACGCTGGGTTCCTTCCCACGTCTGAACAGCAACAGTGTGACCGGTGACAACATCGTCAGGATTCCGTTCTCGATGTCTTCGACCGCCACTCAAACCGCACGCCTGTTGAACTGGAGCACCCAGTGGTCGGATACCACCGGCGTACCATTGCCGGGCATCACCCCGGTGCTGCGGGTCGACAAGCGTTTCTATGACATCAACTATCACTGGGTTGATTACAAGGCCACGACCAACAGCGCCGGCGCATCTTCCGCGACCGCCACGCTGGGTACTTGCAACGGTGACTACCGCGCCATCTTCAACGACAGCAGCACCGGCGTGTCCTACAAGTGGGACACCACCTTCAACGAAGGCGGCTGGCGCATCGAGCTGGATGAGTTCCCTGGTGTTGGCGTAGGCGGCAGCAACGTGCAGTACGTCAGCCTGGGCCACATCTGCACCCAGACCATCGTTCACTGATGAGGTTGTTCAAGTAAGGCAAGGGGCAGTCCGCAAGGGCTGCCCCTTTTTGCGTCATTGCGCCAATGCCTGCTTGAGTGGCAAGCGTGCCATGCCCGTGTTGGTCAGCGAGCCCAGGTACAGCCAGTCGCCATACTCGCGGGCGGTGGTGATGGGCGAGTAATTACCGCTGCTGCCGTCCTGCAGGTTGGCGATCACCTTGCCGTTCACATCCAGCCCCAGCACAAAGGCCTTACGCTCGATGGGCTTGGGCACCACCATCAAAGCCCGCACCATGATCTTGCGCATCAGCGGGTAGCCGGCAAAGCCGTCGAGCAACGGGTTGCGTGGTGAATACAAGGCCACCCAGAAGCGGTCCTGGCCGTTGAAGCTGAGGTTGTCTGGCAGGCCCGGCAAGTTGTCGATAAACAGGTCGTGGACGCCAGCCTTGTCACCCTTGAGCCAGTAGCGGCTGATGCGGTAGGCGCCGGTTTCGTTGACCAGCACATACTCTTCGTTGGGCCCCAGGGCCACGCCATTGGCGAACTGCAACTGGTCCAGCAGCACATCGGTGTGGCCGTTGCTGAAGTCATGACGCAGCAACCGGCCATCGCCGCCGTGCTCGATCACCGCCTCGCCGTCTTCCCCGTAACCCCAGCGGCTGGACGCATCGCTGAAGTAGGCATAACGCCCGGCAGCGTCGACGGTGACGTCATCGGTAAAGCCAAACGGCAGGCCGGCAGCGCTGGTGGCGAGGGTCGTGAGGTTGTGCTGGCTGTCGAGGGCAAGCAGGCCCTTGATTCCGTCGGCAATGATCAGGCGCCCGTCAGGGTGCAGGGCCAGGCCCAGCGGGCGGCCATGGGTGTTGGTGAGTTCTTCGAGGATATGGCTTTCGGGCGCGGTGCGGATTATGCGCCCGTCATGCAGTCCGGTAATGAGAAAACCTTTGCCATCCAGTAACAGAGCTTCTGGCCCGGCAATGTCCTGGGCGCCGGTTCTTTTTACAGCCTTGAGGCGTTGGTTTTCGGCGTAGGGCCCGTCCTTCATGGACGGCGCCTTGGGCGGCGACCAGTTGACCGGTTGAACCCTGGTGGGCATCAGCAGCAGGAAGGCGACGATGGCGATCAGGAGCAACAGGACGACATGATGAACTTTCCTTGGGCGGGCGCTCATGACGACTCCTGGTTGTCGGTGTGGATGGGTTCCCAATGCAGGGTGCCGAACAGGTAGTCCATCAGCGGCAGGACGATATTGAAATTGCGTCCTTGCATGAGTTCGCGGCGGTGATGCAGGGCGTGCAGGTGGTGCATCTGGCGGATCCATGGCAGGCGGGCCACGGGGTGGTTGGGGTGCAGGTGTTCGCAGGCGTGGAAGAACTCATAGAGCAGGTAGCCGAGGATCATGCAGCCGGCGAACAGGCCGGCGACATTCGGGTTGAGGTGTTTGAGCAGCCACCAGGCGGGCAGGGTGATGACCAGGCTGTGGAGCAGGATGAGCCAGGCGGGGAACAGGATGACGCGCCAGTCTCGCGGGCTGTCGTAGGTCATGTGGCCTGGGGTGAAGAAACTGTGGTGGTCGCCGGTGTGGCGGGCGTAGAACAGCCGAGCGAAGGGGTGTTTGTGGTGGCCCAGGTGGCGGTGGACGAGGTAGATGCACAGGTTGAAGAAGATCAGGGTGAGGGGGATGGTCAGCCATTCCAGGGGTTGGATTTGCTGGGTGGTGGACCAGAACAGGCTGATACAGAGCAGGCCGTAGCCGAAGACGAAACCGGCGTGGAGCCATGGGTTGTAGTGGGGAGTGATGCTTGCGCGGTAGGTGGCGCGGAAGGCCTCGGTGGGGTGGGTCATTGGGGGGCGCTCGGCGTTGTTTTTGTTGGGGAGTGAGCTTAGTTGGGATTGGGGGGATTGCTTGGCTTCCCTGCCGATTTACCCGCTCCACCGTGCCTGCTTGCGGCCATCGTGGTTAACGGGGCCTGCAGATCAAAATCAAAAGCAAGAGCACAGCGACTGA
>NZ_AMXG01000007.1:0-12273 GCF_000313235.1 Pseudomonas sp. PAMC 26793 | reverse complement strand
GGGTGGGTCATTGGGGGGCGCTCGGCGTTGTTTTTGTTGGGGAGTGAGCTTAGTTGGGATTGGGGGGATTGCTTGGCTTCCCTGCCGATTTACCCGCTCCACCGTGCCTGCTTGCGGCCATCGTGGTTAACGGGGCCTGCAGATCAAAATCAAAAGCAAGAGCACAGCGACCTCCCGGCCGGCTTGAGTGTTAAAAGCAGAGGCAAGATCCAGAGCGGAAGCAGAGCTGCTTTTCTGTGGGAGCGGGCTTGCTCGCGAAAAACCTGAGAGCGCCGCGTTCATCCAGAATGCCAGCGTCATCGTTAACGACCTTCGCGAGCAAGCCCGCTCCCACATTTGGACCGTGCCCGCTTTAGCTTTTGATTTTGCTTCTAAACACTCAAGCCGGCCGGGAGGCCGCTGTGCTCTTGCTTTTGATCTTGATCTTAGGCGCCCCGTTAAACCACGCTGGCCGAACGCAGGCTTTGGAGCGTGGGTAACCCGGCAGGACGCCGGGTTAGCCGCGCTGGGCCATGGATGGCCCATCGCGGCGGCCCACGGTCCAAAGCCGGAGTGAGGGCACTCCGAGCCTAGGCGAGGAGCCGAGTGGTGGGGCAAGAGCGTTTTGCTTACTTTTGCGCTGTTCAAAAGTGAGCCGCCGTAAGGGCGGAACCAATAGCCGCCGTTACCCAAATAACGGATATACACCCCAAACCCAGCCTACACCTGCGACAGCAACAACCCCTCAAACTCAACCTGAACCCGCGCCTGGTCACAGTGCGCCACATTAAACCGCATAAAATCCCGCAACCCCGGCTCATACCCAAACAACGCCCCCGGCGCCAACACCATCCCGCGTTTCAACCCGGCTTCCGCCAACCGCTCACCATTAACCCCCGCCGGCAACCGCGCCCAGATAAACATCCCCCCCTCAAACCCCATCGGCAACTCACACCCACAACGCCGCAGCCACTGTTCAACCCGCCCCCCAGCCTCCAGCAGCCGCTGAACCATGCGCTTGCGATGCCTGGCATACCCGCCCTCACTCAACAGCCGATACACAATCTGCTCAAACAACTCCGACGTAATCCCGCCGCTCATCAACTTCATATTGGTCAAGTTCGCCGCCAACTGCGGCGCCGCCACCACATAACTGACCCGCGCATTCGCCGTCAGCACCTTCGAAAACCCCGACAGATACGTCACCTGCTCCAACCCCGCCAACGTCGCCAAACGCGGCGGCGGGTTGGGGTGCAAATCCCCGTAAAGATCATCCTCGACGATATGGCAGCGATACTCCCGGGCCAGTTGCAGCAAGCGAAACGCCTGGCTCGGACTGAACGAATGCCCGGTCGGGTTATGCAACACACTGGTGGTCAGGTACAAGCTGGGACGATGCTCCGCCAGCAACTGCTCCAGCGCGACAAAATCAAACCCGTCAGGCCGGCGCGCTATCGTCACCACCTTGACCCCATGCAACGCCAGGTTCGCGTGGAAGTTGAAATAACACGGCGCATCCAGCAACACCGTGTCTCCGGGCCGTGCCAGCAGGCGCATGAGCATGTCCAGCCCTTGCACCGTGTTGGGTGTGGTAATGATCTGCTCAACCGGCACCGACAACCCTTCACCATGGAGCTTCTGCTGCAACGCCTGGCGCAACGGCAGCAGGCCCGCCGGGGTGCCCAGCCCGGCGATGCGCAATGTGGGGGCACGCACGGCGCTGCGCATGGCCTGGCGCAACACGTCGGAATCCAGCCAGTCTTCCGGCAGGTGGCCGCCGCCGGGGCGCAGGTCGCCCTGGGCCATGGCCAGGGGGCGGCGCAGTACGCTGAGCAGGTCCTGAGGCAGCAAGTCGACCCAGGTGCTGGACGACGGCTGCACCAGGCTGCTGGCGACGAAGTGCCCGCGGCCTTGGCTGGAGGTCAGCAGGTGACGCCCGCGCAGGCGATCCAGTGCTTCATTCACGGTAAATTTTCCGACGCCCAACAAGGCCCCCAACTCACGCACCGACGGCAGTTTGCTACCGGCCGCCAACTCGCCTTGCTCAATCGCATGGGCCAGGGCATCGACGATCTGCTGCACCTTGGGCGCTCGGTCATGAAAGTGAATCGCAGGAATGGGCATCACACTGTCCTTAAGTTTGCCGCCAACTTTACCGGTAAAGTCTGCGCATATATCCGTGGAGTTTACCTGCCTCCGGCGCCACGTGCGCTCTAGACTGCGAACCTCACTTCCTGCTGTGAAATTCCACGCCATGGCCACCGCACTGACGCTGTCTTCGTTTTTGTATTTCCTGCTGTTGTGCACCACCCTGGCGTTCAGCCCCGGCCCCATGACCTTGTTGTTGCTCAGCCTCGGCTTGAAAGATGGCCTGCGCCGCTCCCTGCCGGCGCAGTTCGGGGCGAGTGTGTCCTACCTGATCTCGATCCTGATCTTTGCCGTGGGCTTTTCCGAACTGATCAAGGACTACCCGCTGATCACTCGGATCATCCAGGTGGTGGGCGTGGCCTACATCCTCTACCTGGCCTACAAGCAATGGACCAGCAGCGGCGTGACGATCAAGACCACCGACGCAACCCCGGAAAATGCCCGCAGTCTTTTCGGCAAGGGCCTGCTGACCGGACTGTCGAATCCCAAGGCGATCATCCTGTTCAGCGCCGTGTTCCCGCAGTTCGCCGCCATCGGCCAGGGCAGTGCCGCCGCCGACATCGCGATCCTCGGCCTGACTTTCCTGCTGCTGCAATTCGCCAGCGGCTGCCTGTATTGCTACTTCGGTCAGCGCATCAAGCACGTCCTGGAGAACCCCAAGCGTCGGGTGTTGTTGCAACGGGCCACGGCGGTGCTGTTGCTGGGAGTTGCGTTGATGCTAGCCCGGGGCTTTTCCAACTGAAGGCCAGCTTATGAGTGGTAGTGGCGATCTGCCGTTGCCCTGATAGACTTCGGGCATTCATTCAGGATCAAGCCAGATCATGCCAGCCGCAGGAGGAAAGGGACTTTCGCTCGCTTCACGCCTGTACAAGTCGCGCGTCCTGGGATTAACCCTCGGGTTCATCTGCGTGGCCGCCGCCATCTACCCGCTGGATAAACCCGCCTGGGTCTGGGGGGTGATGATCGCTAACGCGCTCATCTGGCCGCATGTGGCGTACCAATGGTCGCGGCACTCGAAGAACTCCCTGCGCTCGGAACACCGCAACTTGCTGTTCGACTCGTTCTGCGGTGGCTTCTGGGTCGGCGCGATGCAGTTCAACCCGTTGCCCAGCGTGACCACCTTGTCGATGATGACCATGAACAACGTCGCCATCGGCGGCCCGCGCTTCATGCTCGCCGGCTGGGTGGCCCAGGCGCTGGGGATCGGCGCTTCGATGCTGGTGTTTACCCCGGCCGTGACGGTCCTGACCAGTGAAGTTCAGCTCTACGCCTGCCTGCCGATCCTGATGCTCTATCCCCTGGCCCTGGGCTGGATCTGCTACCGGCAAGCGATCACCCTGGCCCGGCACAAGCGCGAGTTGCTGGCGCTGAGCCGCACCGACAGCCTGTCGGGCCTGCTCAACCACGGCGCCTGGAAAGACCACCTGGAAATCGAGTTCCAGCGCTGCCGCCGCGACCAGCAGGGCGCCGCCATCGCGCTGATCGACATCGATCACTTCAAGACCATCAACGACACCTACGGCCATGTCACCGGCGATATCGTGCTGCGCCAATTGAGCAAAGTGCTGCGCCAGAACCTGCGGGCCACCGACCTGGCCGGGCGTTATGGCGGCGATGAATTCTGCGTGATCCTGCCGGACATGCCCCTGAACCGCGCTACCGAAGTGATGGATGCTCTGCGTGACCGCTTCAACTCCCTGGCCTACGCACAGGACCCGACCTTGCGCGCCAGCCTGAGTATCGGCCTGGCGCCGTATCGACCGGCCCACGGCGATGCCACCAGTTGGCTGAACGACGCCGACCAGGCGCTGTACGAAGCCAAGAGCGGCGGGCGCAACCGGGTCAGTTCGGTGCAGGGAAGTTGGCTGAGGTCGATCTGAGGATCAACAAATTGTTTTTTGTCAGGTAGGGTGGAGCGCTACCTTCCAACAAAAAACAAGGATCGGTTCATGCTCTTCAACTTCCCGCGTACCTTGCTGGCAGCCACCCTGGCGCTGTCGTTCGCCATGCCGGCCTTCAGCGCCGAACCTCACAAACAGATCCAGGCCGATTCCGAGCAGTACAAGGCCGATGCCTTGAAACTGCTGGAGCGCCTGGTGAATATCGATTCGGGCTCCGGCTACGAGCCGGGCCTGACCCAAGTGCGTGACATCGCCGTCGACGAGCTCAAGCAACTGGGGTTCAGCATCCAACTGGTGCCGGATGCCGCGGCCCATAACAGCCATGTCATCGCCACCCTCAAAGGCACCGGCAAGGCCAGGATCCTGCTGATGGCCCACATGGACACCGTGTTCAAGGAAGGCTCGGCGGCTGCCCGGCCGTTCCACATCAAGGACGGCCGCGCCTATGGCCCCGGCGTGATGGATGACAAGGGCGGCATCGTCGCCGGCATCTACGCCTTGAAAGTCCTGAAAAACCAGGGCTTCAAGGACTACGCGCAAATCACCTTCCTGCTGGACGCCAGCGAAGAAACCGGCACCGACGGCGCGTCCGAGCTGATCCGCAACACCGCCAAGGGCCACGACGTGACCCTCAACCTGGAACCGGGTCGCCCGGCGGATGGGCTGGTGGTGTGGCGCAAAGGCAGCGCCACCGCCGTGGTCGAGGTCAAGGGCAAGGCCGCCCACGCCGGCGTGGCTCCGGAGCTGGGGCGCAATGCGGCGATGGAAGCGGCGCACCAGATCCTGCAACTGGGCAAGCTCGGGGATGCCGAGAAGAAGACCACCATCAACTTTACCGTGATCAACGCCGGCGACCGGGTCAACGTGATCCCGGACCAGGCCACTGCCAAGGCCGACGTGCGGGCGGCATTGCCGGAAGAGTTTGACCGGATCGAGAAAGACCTGGCGCGAGTCTCGGCCAACAAGCTGATCCCTGAGACTGAAGTGACCACCAGCCTGCACCGTGGCCTGCCGCCAATGCCGCAGACGCCGGAGTCGGACAAGCTGGTGGCGATTGCCCAAGGGATTTATGGCGAGCTGGGACGCAAGCTGACCATTGAAGGCAGCGGCGGGGCGGCGGATGCCAGCTTGTCCGCTGGCGTGGGTACGCCGACCCTGGACGGGTTCGGGATTGTCGGGGGCAATATTCACACGCCTGAGGAATATGCCGAGGTGGAGAGTGTGGCGCCGCGGATTTATCTGCTGAGCCGGATGATTATGGAGCTGTCCAAGCGCTGACTTAAAAACGCCACACCTCTAAATGTGGGAGCGGGCCCGCTCCCACACAAGCCCGCTCCCACATCGGTTTTGTGGTGTTAGTTGGATCAGGTTACAGTCACCACCTCCCGCGTCTTCTCCCGCCCCAACACCAAACTGCACAACGCCGGCAGGAACAGCAGCGTCAACACCGTCCCCACCAGCACCCCGCCAATCAGCACATACGCCAGCGACGACCAGAACACCGACAACGTCAGCGGAATAAACGCCAACGCCGCCGCCAGCGCGGTCAGGATCACCGGCCGTGCCCGGCGCACCGTGGCTTCGATGATCGCCTCGCGAATCACCATGCCCTGGTCCTGGTTCTGCCGGATCTGGTCGGTGAAGATCAGCGTATTGCGCATCAGAATCCCGCCAATCCCGATCAGCCCCAATATGGCGTTAAACCCGAACGGCTGGTTGAACAGCAGCAATGTCGGCACCGCCCCGATCAGCCCCAGCGGCGCGGTGGCGAACACCATGAACATCACCCCGAATGAACGCACCTGGAACATGATCACGGTCAACGTCAGCAGGATCATGATCGGGAACAGCGCCGCCAGGGCGACGTTGGCCTTGGCGCTTTCCTCCACCGGGCCGCCGATGACGATTTGATACCCGGCCGGTAGCTTGGCGATCAGGGGTTGCAGGTCCTTGTACACCGCCATTTCCACATCCGGCGGCTGGGTGCCGTCGACGATATCGGCACGCACTTCCACGGTCAGCGCCCGGTTGCGGCGCTTGAGGATCGGTTCTTCCATCACCGCCTGGAAATGCCCGACCTGGGCCAATGGCACCGACACGCCGGCGTTGTTGGTCAGGGTCATGTTGTCCAGGTTGCCGAGGTCTTCGCGCTGACTGCCCTGGGAGCGGGCGACCACTGAAACGGTACGATTGCCTTCGCGTACTTCGGTGATCGGGTTGCCGCTGAGCAACCCATTGAGCTGGGACTTCACCCCGTCGGGGGTAAAGCCCAGCAGGCGCAGGCGGTCCTGGTCCAGCACCAGCCGGTAACTGCTGGCGCGCTCGCCCCAGTCGAGGAAGCTGTCCCGCGTGAGGGTGTTGGCAGCGACCACTTGGCGCACCTCTTCAGACAGGCTGCGCAGTACATTCAGGTCGGGGCCGGACACGCGAGACACCACCGGGAACGGCACCGGCGGGCCGAATACCAACTGGGTGACCCGCACCCGCGCCGATGGAAATTCGCCTGCCGCGATGCGTTCAGCCATGCGTTTTTTCAGGGCGTCCCGGGCGTGTGCGTCGGCGGTCTGCACGATCAGCTTGGCAAAGGCCGGTTCCGGCAACTCGGGGTTCAGCGACAGGAAAAACCGTGGCGCGCCACCACCGACGTAGGTGTCGACCATCACGGTTTGCGACTCCTCCATCAGTGCCTTTTCCACCTGCGCCGCCACTGCCTCGGTGCTTTTGAACGCGCTGCCCGGCGGCATGTACACCTCAAGAATCAGCTCGGAGCGGTCGGAGTTGGGGAAGAACTGCTTCTTCACCACGCCCATGCCCAGGCCACACAGCACAAAGGCGGCCACCACCAGCCCGGTAACCAGCCAGCGTCTGCGCACGCAAGCGTCCACCAGGCGGCGCAGTTTCTGGTAATAACGCCCGGCATAAATCGCATCGTGGCCGCCGACCACCGGCTGGATGTGGGGCAGCAGTTTGACCCCCAGGTACGGCGTGAACACCACCGCCACCAGCCACGAAGCGATCAGCGCAAAGCCGACGATCCAGAAGATATTCCCGGCATATTCCCCGGCACCCGAGCGGGCGAAACCCACCGGCAGGAAGCCGATAATTGTCACCAGGGTGCCGGTGAGCATCGGTGCCGCGGTGGAACTCCAGGCAAAGGTGGCCGCGTGGATCCGGTCAAAACCTTCTTCGAGTTTGACCACCATCATCTCGATCGCAATGATCGCGTCGTCCACCAGCAGGCCCAGGGAAATGATCAACGCCCCCAGGGTCACCCGGTCGAACTCGCGGCCGGTCATCAGCATGATCACAAACACGATCGACAAGGTCAGCGGCACGGCGGCCGCCACCACCAGCCCGACCCGGAACCCCAGCGCCAGCAGGCTGATGACCATCACCACCGCCAGGGCGACGAAGAACTTCAGCATGAATTCGTTGACCGCCAGGCTGATGTTTTTCGCCTGGTCGGAGACCTTGGCAAAGTTGACCCCAAGCGGCAGGTCGGCCTGGATTTTCGCTTCCTGGGCCTTGAGGGCCTTGTCCAGTTCCAGGCCGTTCCAGTGCTTCTCCATGATCACCCCGAGCATCAGCGACGGGTCGCCCTGATGGCGGATGCGGTAGCTGGGCGGGTCTTCATAGCCCCGGCTGACGGTGGCCACATCGGCGATGCGCAGCAGCTTGCCGTTGGCTTCCAGCGGGACATTTTCGATCAGCGCCAGGCTGTCGAAGGCGCCGTCGATGCGGATATAGGCGCGTGCCCCGGCAGTCTCCACAAAGCCTGAAGGCGCCACGGCATTCTGGGTGGCGAGGGCGGCGAAGATCTGTTCGGGCTTGATGCCCAAGGTGGCCAGGCGCTCATAGGAAAACTCGACGAAGATCCGCTGTGCCTGCTCGCCGAGGATGTTGACCTTCTTCACCCCCGGCAGATTGAGCAGGCCCTGGCGCATGTCCTCGGCCATTTGCACCAGTTGCCGGTGAGGCAGGTGCTCGGCCTCCAGCGCGTACAGGGAAAAGTACACATCGGAGTATTCATCGTTGAAAAACGGCCCGATCACCCCCTTGGGTAACTTCGCGGCTTCGTCGCTGAGTTTCTTGCGGGTTTGGTAGAACAGGTCCTGAATCTCGCTGGGGCGGGTGGACTCCAGGTACGTCATGCGCATCGAGACAAAACCGGGCTGGGCGATGGTTTCGACGCGGTCGTAGTAGTCCAGCTCCTGCAGGCGTTTTTCCAGGCGGTCGGCCACTTGTTCCTGCATTTCCTGGGCCGTGGCGCCGGGCCAGGCGGCGGTGATGGTCATGACTTTGACGGTGAACGAAGGGTCTTCGGCGCGCCCCAGCTTGCCAAAGGCGAGGACCCCGGCGGCGAGGATCGCGATGATCAGGAACAGCGTGACCGCGCGGTGCTTGACCGCCAGTTCGGAGAGGTTGATCCCGCGCATTATCAGGGGTCCTGCTGACGGTTGAGGGCCAATACCTGGGCCGGCAACAGGCGTACCGCGTCACCGCTGTGCAGCAGGTGCGCGCCAAGGGCGACGACGACTTGGCCGGGGCTCACGCCGTTGTCCAGCAACGCGTCTTCCTGGCCGAGGCTGGCGACGTTGACCGGGGCGAAGCTGACTTTGTCGTCGGCGCCGATCACCCACACACCGGTGCCTTTGCCGGCATCCTGCAGTGCGCCGATGGGCACGCGGGTCTGTTGGGCCTGGCCGTCACCTTGCAGGCGCACGGTGATGGTCGAACCGAGGGCAAAGCGGTCGACGGGGCCGTGCAATACATAGCGGGCACGGTAGGTGCGGGTGGTCGGGTCGGCGCTGGCGGACAGCTCGCGCAAGGTGGCGGTCACGGCCTGCTCAGGGGCGCCAAAGGGGAAGGCCAGGGCTTTTTGCGAAGCCTGGCCGCGCTGGTTTTCCGGCAGGTTGACGATGGCTTCCCGGGCGCCGTCGTGGGCCAGGCGCGCAACCACTTGCCCCTCGGCGACCACTTGGCCGCGGTCCACCCGCACGTCGGTGATGATGCCGTCGCTATCGGCCCTGAGCACCGAGTAGGTGCGGCGATTTTCGATCTGGCTGGCATCGGATTGCGCCGAGGCCAGTTCTGCTTCGGCCACCCGCAGATTGGTAGCGGACTGGTCGAAAATCTGCCGCGACACGGCGCCGGTATTCGCCAGACGCTGGTAGCGTGATTCGTCATCCCGGCGCTGACGCAGTTGCGCCTGGGCCGCATTGACGCGGTTTTTGGCCGAGCGCAGGGCCAGTTCGAAGTCGCCGATATCCAGCACCAGCAAGGTGTCGCCACGGCTGACGTGCTGGCCGGGATCCACCTTGCGCTCGATCACCTTGCCGCTGACGCGGAACCCCAAGTCACTTTCCGTGCGTGCGGCCACTACGCCGGTGTAGGCGCTTTGCTGGCTGCCGGCGGCTTCGACCTTGGCAGCGAGTACCGGGCGGGGCAGGGGCGCTTCGGCGACGGGGTCGGCCTTGTTGTTGCAGCCGCTGAGTACTGCTAACAGGGCCAGGGGCGTGAGAAGACGCAGGGGGAGAGGGTTCATGTCGGGCTCCGTGGGCGAGGTGAGCTAAAAATTACGTCCGTAATATTTGTCGCCATATTATGGCTGAAATATAAATTAATCCAGCCCCCGGATCTTTGTTCCACTGATGGGACGATCAGGGTCGGTTTTGCCGTCTAGCGCTGAATTGGTATCGGATTTAAGGTGTATCCATTACTGGAGACACATATGAAAAAGATCATCGGCATCTACACCAGCCCACGCGGCCATTGGGTCGGCGACGGCTTTCCGGTTCGCACGCTGTTTTCCTACGACACCATGGGCAAGCAGATCAGCCCGTTCCTGTTGCTGGATCACGCCGGTCCTGCGGCATTCACCCCGACCGAGCAACGTCGCGGCGTGGGCCAGCATCCTCATCGCGGCTTTGAAACCGTGACCATCGTGTACAAAGGCGAAGTCGAGCACCGGGATTCCACCGGCGCCGGCGGCACCATCGGCCCGGGCGATGTGCAATGGATGACCGCAGCCAAGGGCATCATTCACGAGGAGTTTCACTCCGAGGCCTTTGCCCGCAGCGGCGGCGCTCTGGAGATGGTCCAGTTGTGGGTCAACCTGCCGGCCAAGGACAAAATGACCGACGCCGGTTACCAGACCATCCTCGATGGCGATATCCCGACGCTGCCCCTGGCCGACAACGCCGGCAGCCTGCGCCTGATCGCGGGCGAGTTCGACGGAGTCAAGGGCCCGGCCCGTACCTTCACGCCGATCGACGTGTGGGACATGCGCCTCAACGCCGGCCGTTCGGTGACGCTGGACCTGCATGCCGGGCGCAACACCGCGCTGGTGGTACTGCGCGGCACGCTGCGGATCAACGCAACCGAGGTGGCGCAGGAAGGGCAGTTGGCACTGTTTGAGCGCGATGGCACGCAACTGCGTCTCGAGTCCAGCTACGATGCCATGGTGTTGCTGCTCAGCGGCGAACCGATCGACGAGCCCATCGTCGGTCACGGCCCGTTCGTGATGAACACCGAGCAGGAAATCCACCAGGCGTTTGCTGACTATCAGTCCGGGCAATTCGGGCAGATGCAGCGCTAGGGCGCTATACCCTCCAAAGGCATTTCATGCGATCTTCATGGCATTCGCCCTGGAGTCGCCTGAATGCCCTCATTTATCTCCGATCACCCGATGTTCTGTGCCTTGGCGCTGGTGCTGATCGACATCGCCGTATGGCGCCTGATCTCTGCCGATTTCGCCAATTGGAAGCTGGCGGCGCGGCTGGTGATCTTTGCGGTGTTCAGCGCCGTGCTGTTCAACGAAGGCATGAACCCGATGCAGGTCGCGCCGTTCGGCGACAACGTCGCGCTGCACCTGGCGGCGACGGCGTTCCAGATCGGCTGGTGGTTGTTCGCGGCACGTACCCTCACGGTATTGCTCGGCGCGGTGATGATGCAGCGGGTCGGCCACACCGGGCGGCTGTTGCAGGACCTGGTGGGCGCGGTGATCTTCCTGATCGCGATCATCGCGGCCATGGCCTACGTGCTCGACCTGCCGGTCAAGGGCGTGCTGGCCACTTCCGGCGCGGTGGCGATCATCGTCGGCCTGGCGTTGCAAAGCACCTTGAGCGACGTGTTTTCCGGCATCGTCCTCAACACCACCAAACCCTACCAACTGGATGACTGGATCTCCATCGACGGCACCGAAGGCCGGGTGATCGACATCGACTGGCGCGCCACCCAACTGCAAACCTCCCAGGGCAGCCTGGCGGTGGTGCCCAATTCACTGGCGGCCAAGGCCAAGATCATCAACTTCTCGCGTCCGGCGGACATGTTTGGCCTGGCGGTCAGTCTGCAGGTCAGCCCCCATGCGCGGCCGCAAACCGTGCTGGACGCGCTGGAGCGGGCGATGCAGGGGTGTCGGCCGTTGCTGGCCAAGCCGGCGCCGACTGTGGCGTTCAAGACCTCGGCCAGTGGTGGGGTGGAGTATGAGATCAGTGGGTTTGTGCCGGCGATGACGCTCAAGCGTGAGGTGCGTAATCAGCTTTATGATTTGGCGTTTCGGCATTTGCAGGCGGCGGGGGTGAGTTTGTTGTCGGCGGCCGAGAGTAATGCGCCGGTGGCGGTTTCCCGGGCTCGGGCGTTGTTGGAGAGTTCGTCTATTTTCTCGACCTTGAGGCAGGAGGAGAAGGAGACGTTCAGCCAGAATATGACGCTGCAGACCTTTCGCGCCGGGGAGATGATTCTGCCGGCGGGGGAGGTGAGTGATCACCTGTTTATCATTGAGTCCGGGGTGATTTCGGTGATGTTGACCAAGGCGGGGCACAAGTTTGAAGCCGGGCGGATGGGGCCGGGGGAAGTGATTGGTGAGGCCGGGATTTTGTCGGAGCAGGGTGTGCCTGCGGACTTTTCGGCGAAGACGTTTTGTACGTTGTATCGGATTGAGAAGGAGTATCTGAAGCCTTGTCTGGATGCTCGGCATGACATCAGTGAGGCTATGAAAAGCCTGCTGGATTTCAGGTTGCATGCGGCTCAGAGTTTGACCCAGGAGGCGCCTGTGGTGCCGGTTAAGAAGGGGTTTATGCAGTGGCTGCGGAGTCGGGCTTGACGGGGTACATATCCGTTGCTGCGGTAACGGCGGCTTATGGTTTCGCTCTTACAGCGACTCACTTTGGAAAAGCCCCAAAGTAAGCAAAGGGCTCTGCCCCGCCTGTCGGCGCCTCGCTGTGGCTCGGCGTTCCCTCACTCC
>NZ_AMXG01000006.1:0-18138 GCF_000313235.1 Pseudomonas sp. PAMC 26793 | reverse complement strand
TCTGCTTTTCTGTGGGAGCGGGCTTGCTCGCGAAAAACCTGAGGTCGCCGCGTTCATTCAGAATGCCAGCGTCATCGTTAACGACCTTCGCGAGCAAGCCCGCTCCCACATTTTTGACCGTGCCCGCTTTAGATTGTAATTTGGCTTTTGCTCTTCAACACTCAAGCCGGCCGGTAGGCCGCTGTGCTCTTGATCTGCTCTTGATCTTGATCTTAGGCGCCCCGTTAAACCACGCTGGCCGAACGCAGGCTTTGGAGCGTGGGTAACCTGGCAGGACGCCAGGTTAGCCGTCCTGGGCCAGGGATGGCCCATGACGGCGGCCCACGGTCCAAAGCCGGAGTGAGGGCACTCCGAGCCTAGGCGAGGAGCCGAGTGGTGGGGCAAGAGCGTTTTGCTTACTTTTGCGCTCTTCAAAAGTGAGCCGCTGTAAGAGCGGAACCATAAGCCGCCGTTACCGCAGCAACGGATATGCACACCACACCCCCCCACCACCGATCAAACACCCCTTGCGACCCCCCAATTTCTTTGCTAGCTTCTTACAAAATGTTAACGATAACATTTGCTCTAAAAATAAAAACAAAACAGAGATTCCCACCATGAAAATGCTTCCGAAAACCCTGTGTTTGTTGGCTCTTAGCATCAATCTTGGCACTTCTGGCCTGGCACTGGCCGACACCAAGCCCGCCCCCATCCGCATCGGCGCGTCCTTCCAGGAAATCAACAACCCTTACTTCGTCACCATGAAAGACGCCCTGCAGGAAGCCGGGGCGACCATCGGTGCGCAGTTGATCATCACCGACGCCCGCCACGACGTGTCCAAACAGGTCAGCGACGTCGAAGACATGCTGCAAAAAGGCATCGACATCCTGCTGATCAACCCCACCGACTCGGTCGGCGTGCAATCAGCCGTCAAGTCCGCCCACGCCGCCGGTGTAGTCGTGGTCGCCGTCGACGCCCAGGCCGAAGGCCCACTGGACTCCTTCGTCGGTTCGAAAAACTTCGACGCCGGCTTCCAGGCCTGCGAATACCTGGCCAAGAACATCGGCGACAAGGGCAATATCGCTATCCTCGACGGCATCGCCGTCGTGCCGATCCTGGAGCGCGTGCGCGGTTGCAAAGAGGCCGTGGCCAAGCACCCGGACATCAAGATCGTGAGCATCCAGAACGGCAAGCAGGAACGTGACCAGGCGCTGACCGTCACCGAAAACATGCTGCAGGCCCAGCCCACCCTCAAGGGCATTTTCAGCGTCAACGACAACGGCTCCCTCGGTGCACTCTCCGCCATCGAAGCCAGTGGCCTGGACGTCAAACTGGTGAGCGTCGACGGCGCACCGGAAGCGATCAAGGCCATCCAGAAACCCGGCAGCAAGTTCATCGCCACCTCCGCGCAATACCCCCGTGACCAGATTCGCCTGGCCCTGGGCATCGCCCTGGCCAAGAAATGGGGCTCGCAAGTGCCCGCCACGATCCCGGTGGACATCACCCTGATCGACCAGGCCAAGGCCAAGGATTTCAGTTGGTAAAACACCCAGGCCCCACGCCAGGCGTGGGGCACAGGTCATCCATCTGAATGCGAGGTCGGCGGTATGAGCAGTCTTCTGAAGCTGGAAAACATCTGTAAGCGCTACCCGGGGGTGCAAGCCCTCAAGGCGATCAACCTGGAAGTGCAGCGGGGCGAGATTCATGCCTTGCTCGGGGAAAACGGTGCAGGAAAATCGACCTTGATGAAGATCCTTGGCGGGGTCGAACACCAGGACGAAGGGCAGATCCTGATCGACGGCGAGGCCCGGCAGTTCGCGACGTACCGTGATGCGATTGCCGCCGGTATCGGCATCGTGTTCCAGGAATTCAGCCTGATTCCCTACCTCACGGCGGTGGAAAATATCTTCCTCGGCCATGAGCTGAGCAACCGTTTTGGCCTGTTGCGCAAGGGCGAAATGATCGAGGCCAGCGAGGCGTTGTTCAAGCGCCTCGGCGTCAGCATTGACCTGCAATGCGCGGTCAAACACCTGAGTGTGGCCGAGCAGCAGTTCGTCGAGATCGCCAAGGCCCTGGCCCTGGATGCGCGGCTGCTGGTGCTCGACGAACCCACCGCCACGCTGACGCCGAGCGAAGCCGAGCTGCTGTTCGAGATCATGCGTGAGCTCAAGCGCCAGGGTGTGGCGGTGATTTTTATCTCTCACCACTTGGAGGAGATTTTCCAGGTGTGCGACCGCATCAGCGTGCTGCGCGACGGCGGCAATGTGGGCGTCACCGATGTGGCCGACAGCGATATCGACCGCCTGGTGGAAATGATGGTCGGCCGCCGCCTGGAGTGCAGTTTTCCGGCCAAGCCCACCCGCGAACGCGGGCCGCTGTTGCTGGAGGTCAAGGACATCCAACTGGTGCGCAACGGCCCCCACAACCACTTTGAATTGCACAAGGGCGAGATTCTCGGCTTTGCCGGCCTGGTGGGTTCCGGGCGTACCGAATTGGCGCTGGGCATGATGGGCGCGCTGCCGTCGGTGAGCAAAGACGTATGGCTGCGGGGTGAAAAAATCACCCTCGACGACCCGGCCCAGGCTTTGGCCCACGGTATCGGCCTGCTGCCGGAAAGCCGCAAGACCGAAGGGCTGATCACTGATTTCAGCATTCGCGAAAACATCTCCCTCAACAACCTGCCCAAATACCAGAACGTCAGCGGCCTGATCGACAAGGACAAGGAATGCGCCAGCGTCGAAGCCCTGATGCGCCAGCTGTCCATCAAGGCCCCCAGCGGCGAGAGCCGGGTGTTCAACCTCAGCGGCGGCAACCAGCAGAAAGTCGTGATTGCCCGCTGGATCAACCATCACTGCGACGTGCTGGTGTTCGACGAACCCACCCGTGGCATCGACGTCGGCGCCAAGGCACAGATCTACGCACTGATGCGCAGCCTCACGGAACAAGGCTACGCAATCATCATGATCTCCTCGGAACTGCCGGAAGTCATCGGCATGTGCGACCGCGTCGCCGTGTTCCACAAGGGCGCCATCGTCAAGGTACTGGAAGCGTCCGCCGTCAATCCTCAAGAGGTCATGCGCCATGCAACAGGGGGCTCAAGTGAATACGTCCATTAATGCCGTGACGCCTGGCCGGCTGCGCCTGAACCTGGCGCGGCTGATTCGCTCACCGGCGTTTTATCCCTTTGTCGGGCTGCTGGTGGTGACGTTGGTGATGATCTTCGCCAGCGATAACTTCCTGACGGCCAACAACCTGTCGAACATCGCGCGCCAGGTGTCGATCAACGCGATTATCGCGGTGGGCATGACCTGCGTGATTCTCACCGGCGGCATCGATTTGTCGGTGGGGCCGGTGATGGCGCTGTCCGGTACCCTGACCGCCGGCTTGATGGTCGCAGGCTTGCCACCGGGCCTGGCGATTGGCGCGGGGATGCTGGTCGGCGTGGCCTTCGGCATCGGCAACGGTTTGTTTGTCGCCTACCTGCACATGCCGCCGATCATCGTCACCCTGGCGACCATGGGCATCGCCCGTGGGTTCGGCCTGATGTACACCGACGGCTACCCGATTTCCGGTTTGCCGGAGTGGTTTGGCTTCTTTGGTCGCGAAAGCCTGTTCGGTATTTCGGTGCCGATCCTGATCATGCTGGTGACGTACCTGGCGGCCTATGTGCTGCTGCAGCACACCCGCATCGGCCGCTATATCTACGCGATCGGCGGCAACGAGGAAGCGGTGCGCCTGTCCGGTGTGCGGGCGGCGCGCTTCAAGTTGCTGGTGTATGGCATCAGCGGGTTTACCGCCGCGATTGCCGGGCTGGTGCTGACCTCGCGCTTGATGAGCGGCCAGCCAAATGCCGGGGTGTCGTTTGAACTCGACGCGATTGCCGCCGTGGTCCTGGGCGGCGCCTCGATTGCCGGTGGGCGCGGGGTAATCGTCGGCACCTTGCTCGGCGCCATGTTGCTGGGGGTGTTGAACAACGGCTTGAACATGCTCGGGGTCTCGCCCTACGTCCAGAGCGTGATCAAGGGCGGGATCATTTTGCTGGCGATCTTTATCAGCCGTCAGCGCCACAAGTAAACCGGTTATCTCCACGCGGCCATGGTGGCCGCGATGGGTTCTCTCATGCTCAAGAAAGGTCCGCACATCATGGAAAAGCACAACCAAATGCAAGCCGTCGTCTGCCACGGCCCGAAAGACTACCGCCTGGAACGCATCAGCAAACCCCAGGCGCGGGTCAATGAACTGGTGATTCGTATCGCCGCCTGCGGCATTTGCGCCAGTGACTGCAAATGCCACTCGGGCGCCGCGATGTTCTGGGGCGGCGAGAACCCGTGGGTCAAGGCGCCGGTGGTGCCGGGGCACGAATTCTTCGGCTACGTGGTGGAAGCGGGCGAGGGCGCCGAGGAGCACTTTGAAGTGAAGGTCGGCGACAAGGTGATCGCCGAGCAGATCGTGCCGTGTGGCAAGTGCCGCTTCTGCAAGTCCGGCAAGTACTGGATGTGCGAGGTGCACAATATCTTCGGCTTCCAGCGTGAAGTCGCCGAAGGTGGCATGGCCCAGTACATGCGCATCCCGAAGACCGCCATCGTGCACAAGATTCCGGAGTCGGTGTCCCTGGAAGATTCGGCGCTGATCGAGCCGATGTCCTGCGCGATTCACACCGTCAACCGCGGTGAGATCCAGCTGGATGACGTGCTGGTGATTGCTGGTGCCGGCACCTTGGGCCTGTGCATGGTGCAAGTGGCCGCCCTTAAAACACCGAAGAAACTGGTGGTGATCGACATGGTCGACGAGCGCCTGGAACTGGCGAAGAAATACGGTGCCGACGTGGTGATCAACCCGTCCCGGGACAATGCCCGGGAGATCATCAATGGCCTGACCGATAACTACGGCTGCGACGTGTACATCGAAACCACCGGGGTGCCGGCGGGCGTGACCCAAGGCCTGGATTTGATCCGCAAGCTCGGACGGTTTGTCGAGTTCAGCGTGTTTGGTGCCGAGACCAGCGCCGACTGGTCGATCATCGGCGACCGCAAGGAACTGGACGTACGCGGCGCACACCTGGGGCCGTATTGCTACCCGGTGGCCATCGACCTGTTCGAGCGCGGCCTGGTGACCTCCAAGGGCATCGTGACCCATGACTTCGGGCTGGATAGCTGGGCCGAGGCCTTTGAGCTGGCCAACTCGACCAAGTCGATCAAGGTGCTGCTGAAGCCGGTGCTCTGACATGAACTACGTAATGGGTGTGGATATCGGCACGCAAAGCACCAAGGCGCTGCTGGTGGATGCAGGCGGCTTGATCATCGCCCAGCACAGCCAGGGGTATCGTGTGGATACCCCGAAAGTGCGCTGGGCCGAGCAGTGGCCGCAGGTCTGGCTGGATGCGGTCGAGACCTGCGTCGCCCAATGCATGGCCAAGGCTGGCGTAGGGAAAGAGCAGGTCAAGGCACTGTGCATCAGCAGCCTGTACGGCGGCTCCGGAATTGCCGTGGATGCGCAGATCACGCCGCTGCACCCTTGCCTGATCTGGATGGACCGGCGCGCGGGCGAGCAAGTGGAGTGGGTGCGCGAGCATGTGGATCTGGAGCGGCTGTTTGCAGTCACCGGCAACTCGGTGGACAGCTACTACGGCTTCACCAAGATGCTCTGGCTCAAGCAACACCAGCCGCAGGTGTGGGCCAACACCCGTTACCTGCTGCCGCCCAACAGTTACATCAACTGGTGCCTGACCGGTGAGTTGGCGGTGGATCACAGCAGCGCTGGCAATATCGGTGGCGTCTACGATGTGGCGCGACGCGGCTGGTCGGCCGAGATGCTGGCGGCGCTTGGGATTCCGTTGGCGATGATGCCGGAGCGCTTGCTGTATTCCGGTGAAGTGGTCGGCGGGTTGCTCGAGGAATGGGCCCGGCGATTGTGCTTGCAGGCGGGCATGCCGATTTTGGCCGGGGGCGTTGATGCGGCCATGGCCACATTGGCCGCCGGGGTGACCCGGCCGGGCAATCACGTGGCGATGATTGGCACCAGCATGTGTTGGGGTTATCTCAATCAGCAGGTGGACGCGCGCCATGGCCTGGTGAGCATGCCCCACGTCTATAACGGCCATCAGGACCTGTACATCTTCGGCGGTGCGATTACCGCCGGGGCGTCGGTGAGCTGGTTTCGCGAGCAGTTCTGCCAGGCCGAAGAGCAGCAGGCCAGGGAGACCGGCCAGGACAGTTTGTGGCTGCTGGAGCAGAGCGCCGCGAAGATCCCGGCGGGCAGTGAAGGGCTGTTGTTCCTGCCGTACCTCATGGGCGAACGCAGCCCGGTGTGGGATGACCGGGCCAGCGGCAGCTTTGTCGGGCTGAACCTGTATCACAGCCGGATCCACCTGTACCGCGCGGTGCTCGAAGGGGTGAGTTTTGCCCTGCGGCACAATATCGAAGCGGGCACCCGTGGGGCGCATTCCCTTGATCCACGGCTGATTGTGGTGGGCGGAGCGAGCCACTCGGATTTGTGGATGCAGATTATTGCGGACATCACCCACTACCCGGTCTACACCATTGTGCAAGAGGTGGAGGCGGCCTTGGGCGCGGCATTGCTGGCGGCCCATGCGGTGGGGTTGGTGGATGACCGGCAGATGGAGAAAGGTTGGGTGCAGTTGGAGCTGCGGGCGGAGCCGGGGGTTGGGAATGTCGGGGTGTATGACCGGGCATTTGCCAGCTATCTGGAGCTGTATCCGGCGCTGAAACCGGTGATGCACAGCCTGCAATTAAATTAAGCGAACACCGAGCCAAATGTGGGAGCGGGCTTGCTCGCGAATGCGGTGTATCAGTGGCAAATTTATTGCCTGACCCACCGCATTCGCGAGCAAGCCCGCTCCCACATTGGATCTCCATCGTTTTAGAGATAGTGAACCATGAACGCTACCTTCGACTTCACCCACCAGCGCATCCTCGTCACCGGCGCCAGCAGCGGCATCGGCCGGGAAATCGCCCTGCAATTGATCGCCAGCGGCGCCGAGGTTTTCGCGCTGGGCCGCGACGCCCAGTCCCTGGCCCAACTCGGCTGCGAAACCCTGTGCCTGGACATCGCCGACAGCACCGCCCTGGACCTGGCCTTGCAAGGCCTGCCGCCGATGCACGGCCTGGTCAACTGCGCCGGCATCTCTCGCCTGGAGCCGGCGGCTGCCATCAGCGCCGAAGCCTTCGACCAGGTGATGAACGTCAACGCCCGCGCCGCCGCCCAGGTCGCCAGCCGTATCGCCGCTGCAATGATTGAAGCCAAGATTCCCGGCAGCATCGTCAACGTCTCAAGCCAGGCCTCACTGGTAGCGCTGGACGATCACCTTGGCTACTGCGCCTCAAAGGCCGCACTGGACGCCATCACCCGGGTGCAATGCGCGGAATGGGGCCGCTTCGGGATTCGCGTCAACAGCGTCAACCCCACCGTGACCCTGACGCCCATGGCGCAGATGGCATGGTCGGCACCGGGCAAGCGCGACCCGGCATTGGCGGCGATTCCCCTCGGGAGGTTTGCCGAAACGGCGGAGGTGGCCCTGCCGGTGCTGTTCCTGCTGAGCGATGCCGCCAGCATGATCAGCGGCGTCAGCCTGCCGATCGATGGCGGCTATACCAGCCGCTAGCCGTTCTCCAGTTTGCCGGCGATTACCACTTTGTCCCGCGGTTTGTGCGGGTCTTCGAGGCGGTCCAGCAGCAGTCGCACCGCGCTGCTGCCGGCCAGTGAGGCGTCGTGGGCCACGCAGGCAATCGGCACGCCGAAGATATCGGCGAAGGGCAGGCGGTCGATGCCGCAGATGGTCAGGCTGTCGTGGGGGATATTGTGCATGCGCAACGCACGCAAGGCGCCGAGGGTGATCAGCTGGTTGAAGCCCATGATCGCGTCCGGCGCCGAGTGCTCGGCCAGGTAGTCGAGGGTGTGCAGGTAGGAGGGCATCAGCGTGTAGTCGCCGGCACACACTTCGACCTGCACCTGCGGGTGCGCGGCCAGGACTTCTTTCAGGCCCTTGAGACGCTCCATGGTGATGCGCGAATGTTCAGGCCCGGTCAGCACCAGCAGTCGTTTCAGGTCAGGGGTTTGCCGCACCAGGTACTGCGCCGCCTCGATGCCGCTGTGGTAGTTGTCCAGCACCACGCGGCTGAACGGACTGTCGTGGATGGTGCGGTCGAGCAACACCACCGGGGTCTTGCCGTTGCCCAGGCGCTCCAGGTAGTCCGGCTGGTAGCTTGGCTCATCGGAGACCGGCGATAAAATAATTCCCGCTACGCGGTAGCCCAGCAGGGTGTCGACCGCCTTGCTTTCCAGTTCTTCCAGCTCATCGGTGTCCACCAGCATGATGGTGTAGCCGTGCTTTTTCGCCTCGCGGGAAATCGCCTTGATCATCTCGCTGTAGAAGGGGTTGTCCACCGAGGCGGTGATCACGCCGATGATCAGGCTTTCGCTGCGCTTGAGCCCGCGGGCGAAGGCGTTGGGCACGTAGTCCAGCTCTCGCGCCACCTCGAGAATCCGCGCCAGGGTGGCGGGCTTGACCAAGTCGGGTTTGCTCAGCGCCCGGGACACCGTGATGGTAGTCATATTGACCCGTTTGGCGATGTCGCTGATGGTGACGGATTTTTTCTTGTTCATCGGCAGGGAGAAACCAGGAGAAAACAACCTGAGGCTACCATGTGCACGGGATCAAATCACCGGATCCCAGCGCTGCGACCAATCCTTTTCCGCCTCTACCACCGCCCGCAGCAAGGCCAGTGCCTGCTGCAAAACCGCCGAGTCGCGCTCGCGGGAATACACCAGGTACGTTGGAAAGCTGAACTCGGGCGCCTTGGGCACCCGCTCCATCACGCCGCTGTCCAGGTAGCTCTGCACCACCCGCGTGCGGAAATACCCGGCGCCGCCATTCTCCAGGATGTACTGCAACGCCAACGGCCCGAGATTAAAGCTCAAGGCGGCGCGGGCTTTGTCCGGCAGGGCCGCGTCGTGTTGCTGACGGAAGCCCTGGCCCCAGTCGATGTACACGTAGGGCTCGGGCCGGGCCGCCAGTTGCACCAGGATCAGTTTTTCTTCCAGCACCTGCTCCACCTGCAACCCCGGCCAGTATTGCGGCTGGAACACCAGTGCAGCGTCCAGCACTCCCAGCTCCAGTTGGCGCAACAGGTACTCGCCCTCGCGAATCTCGGTGCGCAGCGCATAGCCGGGGATGTGTTCACGCAGGGCTTGGGCCCAGCCGAGCATCAACGGGTTGCACAGGCTGACTTCGCCACCGATGTGCAGCACGTTGCGGTAACCATCGGGCAACGGCAGGTCACGGCGGGCGGCTTCCCAGGTTTGTACCAGCTGGTTGGCGTAGACCACGAAAGCTTCGCCATCCGGGGTCAGGCGGGCACCGGCGCGGTTGCGCACGAACAGGGTGCTGTTGAGCTGGCTTTCGAGGTTCTTGACGCGTGCGGTGATCGCCGTCTGGGTGACGTGCAGCTTCTCGGCCGCCGCGGCGAGGCTGCCGCAGCGGGTGATTTCGAGGAAGGTGCGTGCCAGTTCGATGTCCATGAAACCCCCTTGGATGAGAGGAGGCATTGTAGGGGTTGATGATTGGAGTACGGACAAAAATGTGGGAGCGGGCTTGCTCGCGAAGGCGGTGTGTCAGTCACCGGATGCTTTGACGGATGCACCGCCTTCGCGAGCAAGCCCGCTCCCACAGTTTGACTGCATTTCAGGTTGGGGTTTTTGGGGCTTGCAGGTGCTCGGTCGGAAAAGCCTTGGCATACGCTTGGCAAACCCTCAGCACCTGCTCATCCGCAAACCGCGCGCCCACCACATGCAACCCCACCGGCAAGCCATTCGCGGCCAACCCGCACGGCACCGACGCCGCCGGTTGCTGGGTCAGGTTGAAGGGATAGGTAAACGGCGTCCACTCCATCCATTCCCCAAGGCCCGAGCCCGGGGGCACGTTATGCCCGGCCTCGAACGCGGTGATCGGCATCATCGGCGAAACCAGCACATCGTAATGCTCATGGAATGCCGCCATGCGCGCCACGAGTGCAGCCCGTGCTTCCAGCGCCCCACTGTAGTCACTGAGGCTGATCTGCTCGCCCAGTCGGGCAATGCGCAGCAACCCCGGGTCCATCAGTTGCCGCTGCGCCTCGCTCAACGGCCCGGCCAGGCGCGCCGCACCGGCAAACCACAGGGTATTGAACACCTCCAGCGGATCACTGAACCCCGGATCAATCTGCTCAACATGGGCACCCAACTGCACCAGGCCTTCGACCGCTTTGGCGACGACCCTGGCCACTTGCGGGTCCACGTCCACATAGCCGAAGTTCGGGCTATAGGCGATACGCAGGCCCTTCAAGTCGGCCCCGGCGTGCAACCATGGCGTGGTCCGGGGCGCGCCGATCAAACCGTCCCGTGCGTCCGGCTGGGCGATGGTTTGCAGCATCAGCACCGAGTCTTCCACGGTGCGGGTCATCGGCCCCAGGTGAGACAAAATGGTCATCGAACTGGCCGGCCATTGCGGCACATAACCGAAAGTCGGCTTGATGCCAAAGGTGCCGGTGAACGCGCAGGGAATCCGGATCGAGCCACCGGCATCGCTGCCCTGGTGCAGCACGCCCAGGTTCAAGGCCGCCGCCGCCCCGGCACCGCCGGACGAGCCGCCCGCCGTCATGCCCGTGTCCCAAGGGTTGCGGGTAATCCCATACAACGGGTTGTCGGTGACGCCTTTCCAGCCGAACTCCGGCGTGGTGGTCTTGCCCAGCAGCACCGCGCCGGCCTTGCGCATGAAGGCCGAGAAGGGCGCATCCACCTCCCACCGGCCCTCGGCGGATGTGGTGCGCGAACCCTTGCGCGTCGGCATGCCGATGGTCTGCGTCAGGTCCTTGATGGACGCCGGCACACCATCCAGCGCCCCGCACGGCTGACCCTTGAGCCAGCGCTGTTCCGAGGCTCGGGCCGCGTTCAAGGCGCCTTCCGGGTCGACGTGGCAGTAGGCGTTGACCGCCGGGTTGTAGCGTTCGATTCGCAGCAATGCGTCTTCGGTGACTTCCACCGGCGACAAGCGTTTATCTCGATAGAGAGCCAGCAGTTCAACAGCGGTCAGGTTGGCGATATCCGTCATGCCGCTTTACCTCCTTGCGCCGCGTTGACCATGGCCCGCAGCAACACGGCGCAGCCCGCTGCCAGGTCGTCCGGTGCGGCGTTTTCGATTTCGTTGTGGCTGATGCCGCCTTCGCAGGGCACAAAAATCATCCCGGCCGGGCCCAGTTCGGCGACGAAGATCGCGTCATGCCCGGCGCCGCTGACGATGTCCATATGGCTCAGGCCCAGAGCGCTTGCACCCTCGCGCACGGCGTTGACACAGGCGGGGTTGAAGTCCAGCGGCGGGAAGTCGGCGGTAGGCGTCAGTTCAAAGCTCAGCCCGTGTTGCTCGGCAGTCGCTTCGATCACCTGGCGCACTTCGTCGACCATCGCTTGCAGCTTGTCGGCGTGCAGGTGGCGCAGGTCGATGGTCATGTGCACCTGGCCGGGAATCACGTTGCGTGAGCCGGGATGCAGGCTCAGGCAACCGACAGTGCCGCAGGCGTGGGGCTGTTGTTCGTGGGCGATACGGTTCACCGCGCTGACCACCTGCGCCGCGCCCACCAGGGCGTCCTTGCGCAGGTGCATTGGTGTCGGACCGGCATGGGCTTCGACGCCGGTGAACGTCAGGTCGAACCACTTCTGGCCCAGGCAGCCCATGACCACGCCGATGGTGGTGGCCTGGTCTTCCAGCACCGGGCCTTGTTCGATATGCGCCTCGAAATAGGCCCCCACCGGATGGCCCAGCACGGCGCGGGAGCCGGCGTAGCCGATGCGCTGCAATTCGGTGCCCACCGACAGCCCTTGCTCGTCCTGTTTGTCGAGGGTTTCCTGCAAGTCGAATTTACCGGCGAATACCCCGGAACCCATCATGCACGGCGGAAAACGCGAGCCCTCTTCGTTGGTCCACACCACCACTTCAATCGGCGCTTCGGTCTCCAGGTTCAAATCGTTGAGGGTGCGGATCACTTCCAGGCCGGCCATCACGCCGTAGCAGCCGTCGAACTTGCCGCCGGTAGGCTGGGTGTCGATATGGCTGCCGGTCATCACCGGCGCCAGTGCCGGATTACGCCCGGCGCGGCGGGCAAAGATATTGCCGATGGCGTCGACGCTGACGCTGCAGCCGGCCGCCTCGCACCATTGCACAAACAGGTCGCGGGCCTGGCGGTCGAGGTCGGTGAGGGCCAGGCGACATACGCCACCTTTCGGCGTGGCGCCGAGGCGGGCGAGGTCCATCAACGATTGCCACAGGCGGTCGCGGTTGATCAGCGGGGCGTTGCTCTGGAGCGGTTGCGCAAAACTATTCATCAGCAGTCTCCGGTCAGGCACTCAGGGCCAGGTAGCGGTTCTTGATCGTCGGGTCGGCGCGGAAGGCTTCGGCACTGCCTTCGTACACCACGCGGCCTTGTTCGAGGACGTAATGGCGGTCGGCGAGCTTGTCGCAGACCATCAGGTTCTGTTCCACCAGCAGCACCGGCAGGCCGTCTTCCTTGACCTTGCGCAGGATCTTCACCAACTCGTCGACGATCACCGGCGCGAGGCCTTCGGTGGGCTCATCGAGGATCAGCAGCTTGGGATCGTTGAGCAGGGCGCGGGCGATGGCGAGCATCTGTTGCTCACCGCCGGACAGCGCGTGGCCGGCGTTTTTGCGGCGCTCCTTGAGGCGCGGGAACATGCCGTACACGTCTTCCATCTGCCAGCGGCTGGTCTTGCGCACGGCAATGCGCAGGTTTTCCTCCACCGTGAGCAGGCGGAAAATCCCGCGGTTCTCCGGCACCAGCGCCAGGCCCTGGCGGGCGATTTCGAAGATTTTCTGCCCCACCAGTGGCTGGCCGTTGAAGTGAATCTGGCCCTGGCGCGGGCAGATAATCCCGAGGATGCTGCGCAGGGTGGTGGTCTTGCCGGCGCCGTTGCGCCCCAGCAGGGTCACCAGTTCGCCAGGGTTGACGGTCAGGGACACGCCTTCAAGGACATGGCTCTTGTCGTAGTAGGAATGGATATTTTCGACGGTCAGCATCAGGCGGCTTCTCCCAAATAGGCGGTGCGCACGCGCTCGTCGGCGCGCACGAATTCCGGTGTGCCTTCCACCAGGATCTGGCCGTGGCTCATCACGGTGATACGTTGGCTGATGGACATGACGATGCTCATGTTGTGCTCGATCAATAGCACCGTATGGTCGCGGCCGAGGTCGCTGATCAGTTGGGTCATGATCGGGATGTCGTCGATACCCATGCCCGAGGTGGGTTCGTCGAGCATCAGTAGCTTGGGTCTGGAGCAGATCGACATGCCGACTTCCAGCACCCGCTGCTGGCCGTGGGACAACTCGCCGGCCAGGGTATTGGCCCGGGCGGTGAGTTGCAGGCGTTCCAGCACCTGGTCGGCCATCTCCAGGTGTTCGCGCTTGCTGTCGACCCGGCGCCAGAAGTTCAGCGCCTTGGCACCATCGCGGCCTTGGGCGGCCAGGCGCAGGTTCTCGCGCACGCTGAGGTTCTGGAACAGGCTGGTGAGCTGGAACGAGCGGGCCATGCCCAGGCCGACGCGGCCGTGAGCCGGTTTGCGCATCAGGTTCTTGCCGTCGAAATGAATCGCCCCGGCGGTGGCCTGGCGTTCGCCGGTCAGGCAGTGGAACAGACTGGTCTTGCCCGCACCGTTGGGGCCGATGATGGTGTGGATGGTGCCGGCTTCGACCTTGAGGTTGACGCCGTTCACGGCGTGGAATGCGCCGTAGGCCAGTTCCAGGTTTTTGGTTTCCAACAGGATGCTCATGACAGCTTCTCCTTGGTCACAACGCCGGCCTTGCGGCTGCCGCGCACACGTTCGAACAGGCTCGACAGGCCGCCCCACAAACCGCCGCGCATGAAGATCACCACCAGGATCAGAATCACCCCCAGCAGCATCAACCAGCGCGGCCACAAGTCAGACAGGAAGTCCCCCAGCAGTACGATGGAACCGGCGCCCAGCAAGGAGCCGAACAGCGACCCGGTGCCGCCGACGATGGTCATGATCAGGATGTTTTCGGACATCGCCAGGTCGATGTTCGACAGCGGCACAAAGTGCAGCAGCATCGCGTACAGCGCCCCGGCAATCCCGGTCACGGCGCCGGACAGTACGAACACCAGGATCTTGAAGTGGCGGGTGTCGTAGCCGATGGCTGAGGCGCGGGTTTCATTTTCGCGAATCGCCATCAGCGTGCTGCCGAATGGCGAAGCGATCACCCGGCGGGCGCCGATGAAGATCAACAGGAACAGCACCGCGACAAACCCGTAGAACGCGCGGGCGTCGGTCAGCGACAGCAGCACGGTGTCACCGATGCGGATTTCCGGGCGCGGCACGCTGAGCAGGCCATTGTCGCCGCCGGTCCAGTCGCTCAGGGTGTAGGCGACGAAGTAGGCCATCTGGCTGAAGGCCAGGGTCAGCATCACGAAGTAAATGCCGGTGCGGCGGATCGCCAGGGCACCCACCAGAAACGCCAGGAAACCCCCGGCGACCGCTGCGCCCAGCAATGCGCTGAACAGCCCCAGTTGCAGGTGAATCATCAGCAACGCCGCGCAGTAGGCGCCGGCACCAAAGAAGATGCCTTGGCCGAACGACAGCAGCCCGGTGTAACCCAGCAGCAGGTTGCAGGCGAGGGCGGCCATGGCAAAGATCAGGATCTCGGTGGCCAGGGTTGCCGAGGGCAGAATCAACGGCAGGCCGATCAACACCGCGAGCACCAACAGCAGCATGTAGCGCGACTGGGTCTTGGCGAACGGCAGGGGATTTTTCTCGCTCATGTCAGGCTCTCCCGAACAGGCCGTAAGGACGTACCAGAATCACCACGGCCATTGCGCCGTAGATCATCAGGCTCGCGCCCTGGGGCCAGAGTGTGGTCATCAGGCTTTGCACCACGCCGACCAACAGGCCGCCCACCAGTGCGCCGCTGAAGGAACCCATGCCGCCAATCACCACCACCACGAACGCCACGCCGAGGATTTCCGGGCCGACAAAGGGCTGGGCGCCGCGCAACGGGGCGAACAGCACACCGGCCACGCCGGCCAGGGCCACGCCGAGGGCGAAGGTCATGGAGAACAGGCGGAAAATGTTGGTGCCCAGCAGGGACACGGTTTCCGTGCTTTCACTGCCGGCCCGCACCAGGGCGCCGAAGCGTGTGCGTTCCAGCAGCAGCCACAGGCCCAGACCGACGAGGCCGGAGAACACGATCAGGAACAGGCGGTAGTAGGGGTAGACGAAATCACCGACCACCAGCACCCCGCGCAGCAATTCCGGTACGGCGACGCTTTTGCCCACCGGGCCCCAGATCATCACGCTGGCTTCCTGGATGATCAGGGCGATCCCCAGGGTCACCAGAATCTGGAACATGTGCGGTAAGTGATAAATCCGCTGGATCAATAATCGCTCGATCACCCAGGCCAGCGCGGCCACCACCAGCGGCGCAATCAGCAGTGCCAGCCAGAAGCTGCCGGTGAGGCTGACGGCGGTGTAGCAGATGTAGGCGCCCATCAAAAAGAACGCACCGTGGGCGAAGTTGACGAAGTTCAGCAAGCCGAAAATGATCGTCAAGCCGACCGCGATCAGGAAGTAAATCATCCCAAGGCCCAGGCCGTTGAGAATCTGGAACAGGTAAAGATTAAGCATGCAGGAACCCTCGGCAGGTGGCCGCGTGAGCGGCCCTGCGCTGTGTCACCAGTAGATATTCAGCGGATCAGCCGAGCACGCAGCCCGTGGCTTCCACCGGCGGGAACGACTGGCCGGAACTGAGCACCTTGGCCAGGTCATCCTTGTCGGCCATCTCGGCGGCGGCTTTGCCCACCAGCAGGTAGTAATCCTTGATCACCTGATGGTCGCCGGCGCGGATCGATTCCTTGCCGGTGGGGCCTTCGTAGCTCAGGCCCTGCATGGCCTTGGCCACGGTCGGCCCGTCGAAACTGCCGGTGGAGATGATGGTTTCGAGCATGACCTTTGTGCTGATGTAGTCGGCGGCCAGCGGGTAGGTGGGGTTGATGCCGTATTTGGCCTTGGTCAGTTTCACCAGGTCGCGGTTGAGCGGGGTGTGGACCTGATGCCAGTACTGCGCGCCGAGGTACACGCCTTCCAGTACGTCACTGCCCAGCTCCTGGAACTGATCGAGTCCGGCGGACCACACCAGCAGCACTTTCATGCGCTCCTTGATGCCGAAGTTCACCGCCTGGCGCAGGGTGTTGGACGACTGGCTGCCGAAGTTCAGCAGCACCAGCACGTCGGGTTTGGCGGCGATTGCGTTGGTCAGGTAGCCGGAGAATTCCTGCTCCTGCAGCGAGTGGTAGCTGTTGCCGGCGTGTTCCAGGCCATGCTCGGCCAGCACCGATTTGGCGCCTTCGAGCAGGGCTTCGCCGAATACGTATTGCGGGGTGATGGTGTACCAGCGCTTGGCGTCGGGCAGCAGCTTGATCAGCGGCACGAGGGTCTCGCGGATCGCACCGTAGGTGGGTACCGACCAGCGGAAGGTGGCACTGTTGCAGTCCTTGCCGGTGACTTCATCGGCGCCCACCGGGGTCATGAACACGCCACCGGCCTTGCTCACTTCCTTGGCCACCGCGAGTGCCGAAGACGACAGGGTGCAGCCCTGGAAAAAGCGTGCACCGTCCTGCTGGATCGCTTCCTGGACCTTGCGCACGGCCTTGCCGGCGTTGCCTTCGGTGTCGATCACCTTGTAGTTCAGCGGGCGGCCGAGCAGCTCGGGGTGTTGTTCCACCGCGAGGCGTGAACCCATGTCGGCAAATTTGCCATAACTGGCAAAGGCGCCAGACATGGACTTGAGGCCGTAAAAGGTAAAGGGCTCGGCGGCGAATGCAGAACGCACGCTCAGCGGGAGGCTGAGGGCGGCGGCTGCGGTGAGACTGGCTTTCAACAACGTACGACGCTGCATGGGGTGACTCCCTGGATTAGTTATTGGCAGGAGTGGCAATGGCGATACGGTGGAGCACGGCCTGTGGGCAGGCCTTTTATTGGGGGGTTGGGTGTGGTGTCAGTGGTTGTGATCGAACTCCAGTAGAAAGTGCGGGCTGACTTCACCTTCAAGGGCGGTCATGTGGTGTTCGGCGTCGCACATGTGTTCGTGCATCAGGCTGCGTACGGTGGCTTCGTCTTCCGCTCGGAAGGCGATCAGCAGTTGCTTGTGATAGTCGAGGTTGGCGGCGTCGAATTGCTTGCGCTTGGGTTTGTAGGCTTTTTTCAGGACGACCAGGTCGCGCAGCAGATCGTTGAGGAATTGCGCCATGAAGCTCAGCAGCGGGTTGGGGCAGGCCTTGGCCAGCAGGTTGTGGAATTCCAGTTCGGCGATGCGTTGTTCGCGTTGGCCGGCTTCGCTGTCTTCGGGGGCGCTGCAGAAATCGACGTTGTCCTGGAGGGCGCGGTAGTCGTCTTCGCTCAGGCGGCCCAGGACCGAGACGGCGAGTTCGACTTCGATGACTTTGCGCAGTTGGTAGACCTGTTCGCCGTCCAGGTGCTGGAAGTGCAGGTAGTTGCGCAAGGCGCGGCTGGCGGGTTCGGTGCCGGCCTGGTTGAGGTAGGCGCCGCCGCTGGGGCCGGTGCGGGTGTTCACCAGGCCTTCGACTTCCAACGCCTTGAGGGCTTCGCGGGCGGAGCCTTTGGAGCACTGGAAGCTTTCCATCAGTTCGCGTTCGGTGGGCAAGCGGTCGCCGGGCTTGAGGGCATCGGTGACGATGGAGCGTTTGACCGACTCGACGATCACGTCGGAGAGCTTCTGGCGTTTGCGGCGCAACGGGCGGCTTAGCATGGTGGTTGATTGATCCTATTAATGCGCATTAATAGTACTTAATAGGGGTTTGGGGTGGGGCGTCAACGGAGGGGGTCGTTTTTGGTTTGGATGGGTCGTAAATGGTGGGGGTGTGTATATCCGTTATTTAGGTAACGGCCGCCTAGGGTTCCGCCCTTACAGCGGCTCACTTTTGAAGAGCGCAAAAGTAAGCAAAACGCTCTTGCCCCACCACTCGGCACCTCGCCCAGGCTCGGTGTGCCCACTCCGGCTTTGGACCGTGGGCCGCCGCGATGGGCCATCCATGGCCCAGCGCGGCTAACCCGGCGTCCTGCCGGGTT
>NZ_AMXG01000005.1:0-25143 GCF_000313235.1 Pseudomonas sp. PAMC 26793 | reverse complement strand
GAGGGAGCTTGCTCCCGCTGGGCTGCGCAGCGGCCCCAAAATCCTGGGAGCGCTGCGCACTCCAGCGGGAGCAAGCTCCCTCGCCACAGGTTATTCGGAGAAGCTAAGGCACTGCCCCGAATCCGATCTTCAGGAACAGCACCCGAACGCACAGCACATAAACCGTCATCACCGTATCCCTGAAGGTTCGCGGAACCCGTTGACCACGATGTACAGCAGCGGCCCGATGGATACGAATACAACGGTTATCAGCAAATAAGGCAGCACCGACACCAGGGATTTCCCTCTGGCCCGCGCATCCCGGTACATCCACACGCACGCCATCACCGCCATCAGGTACAGGTCAATCACCACCTGTGCAGTGTCCGGCCTCGACATCAATTCAAGTCCGAACGCCATGAGCGACTGATCCGCCGCCAGCATCGTGATCACGGTGTAAACGGTAAAAGCCAATAACCCGGCCAGGGCTATCCAGGGTCTGCGCATGCTCTCCTCCTTGGAGACAACGGTTCGGGAAGTTGCACATTAGTGATAACGTCGTTCCCCTCTCAATGACCTCAAAGGTCATCGACACCACCGACCCGCACGACCAGAGTCAGCCCATGAGCAGCCAACCTTTTCCCCGCGCCAACCCCGACACCACCGCCGGCACGCAACTGCGCGTGCTGCGTCGGCACGCCAGATTGAGCCAGCTGGAACTGGCGCTGATCACCGGGGTTTCCCAGCGCCACCTGAGCTGTATCGAGACCGGGCGCGCCAAGCCGAGCCCGGGCACCTTGCATAATTTGCTGATGGCGCTGGAGGTTCCGCTGGAGCAATGCAACAGCGTGTTCCTCGCCGCCGGCTTCGCCCCGCGTTATGAGGCGACCCCGCTCTCCTCGCCGTCGATGGAGGCCATTCGCGAGGCGATCAGCCATGTGCTCCACGCGAATAATCCTGCGCCGGCGATCGTATTGGGCAGTCACTGGGAGGTGCTCGCCGCCAACGCCAGTACCCAGGTGCTGTTCGAGTTGGTGGGGATCAAGCCGGAGGCGGCTGATGGCCTGAATTTGCTGGTCACCCTGCTACAGCCTGGCGGCCTGGGTGATCATTTGATCAACGCTGAGGAAATCCGCACCATCGCCTGGCAACGGGCGACGCGCGAGGCGTTGGGCAATCCCGAACTTGCCAGGCTTCTGGACAGCCTGCCAGCCCCGCAAAGTACCGAAGCCTTGGTCAATGAACCACCGCCACTGGTGCTGACACGCGTCAACTCCCGTGAAGGTGAGCTGAACTTCATGTCGACCTTCACCACCTTCGGCATGCCCCAGGACATCACGGTGACGTCGTTGCGCATTGAGCATTTGATTCCGGCGGATGCGCAGACGTGGCAGGTGATGACCGCGGCGTATGAGCGGTCATTGGTGAGGTAGAAAGCCGCGGCGGGGCCATTAGTTATTTGTCGTATTTTGCCCGCCATAGCTATTGGCGCGGCTCTTGGAGGAGGAGCCGTTGCTGTATTGGGTGTCTTGCCCGCCGTAGCTATTGGAGCGGCTCTTGGCTGAGGTGCCGTCGCTGTATTGAGTGTCTTGCCCACCATAGCTGTTGGAACGGGTCTTGGCCGAGGTGCCGTCGCCGTATTGGATATCCTGCCCGCCATAACTATTGGAGCGGCTCTTGGAGGAAGTACCATCGCTGTATTGGGTGTCTTGCCCACCGTAGCTATTGGCGCGACTCTTGGAAGAGGTGCCATTGTCGTATTCGCAATCGGACCCACCATAACTGTTCGCCCTGCACGTCTCGGCAACCGCTTGGTAAAGCGGCGCAGCCAACAAAACCGTGCCCAGCAAAACGACCTTAAGCTTCATGTTAATTCCTTGTAGAGGTGGCGATACGCTATTACAGACTGGAGATTCTGAACTTAGTTTCCAACGTTCTGAAATGCGCTCGCGCGAGCCGACGTGGCAACCCTTTGCCAGCCCCGGCAACTCCTGGCCTGCGCCCTGCCCCGGCAATACCACCCAGCCCGCGCCGCACAAGGCATGCAGCACATGGCCCGGGTTTTGCTCTGTTGTTGCTACCAATAAGGGAGCGGCACCATGATAGGAAGCACGACAAGTCTGTTAGCGCTGGGACAGAAGGCTTTTACACAATCCATGGAGAATGGCACCCTGCGGGCCGGCAGGATTGAAGTCACCAACGCCACGCCCGAGATCAAGGCCAAGCTGGAAGCCAGCTATCAGGAGCAAGTGCGCTCGACCGCGCAAACCGTTGCCACCGCCAGGGCCAACCCTTCCTGGGCGACCTTCGACGATAAAAGCAACGCCGTCGAACTGCCCGATGTTCAGTCACTCAGCAAAAGCGACGCCCCCCATGTGGCCAACGGTCTTCAGTACCTGCTCGATATCGGGCGCCTGGACGGCAAGACCGTCACCGCGAAAAATGGCGACCAGTCGACCGATAACATCGCGGTCTACAAGGATTGGCTCCAGGCCCACATCGGCGTGGATGTACAGGCCTGAGACGACTCACACCATCGGCACGGCAATCAGCAGGATCGCCGTACCATGGGTGGCCGTCGCCGCCACCACACCGTAGCGCATCCGCACCAGCCCGCAGGCCACGCCTTCGATCAGGGTAAAGGCCAGCACCGGCCAGCCCAGTTGCGTGACGCTCAGGGCCAGAAATGAATGGCACGCGGCAAACGCCAGCCCGCTGAGCAACGCCGCGCGCAGCGGCCTGACGTGCTGTTCAAGATAGCCCTGCAGGAAGCCGCGAAACAGCACCTCTTCCAGCGCATTGGCGCAGTAGGCAAGCACCAGCATGCCCATCAGCCAGGTCCAGTAAGCCGGGATTGCCGCCGGTTCGATGCCTTGATACAGGCGCAATGGCAGGCCAATCAAACTGCCGGCCACCAACCCCACTGCCAGGCCCACAGCGCGATTGCCCTTGAACAGCACCGTCAGTTGCCATAACTCCGGGGCCAGGCGCGCGAGCAGTGCGATCAGCCCAAGGGATAAGCCGCCCAGCGCCGCCAGCACGAAGGGATTGGCCGTGAACTGGATTTGCACCTCGCGGCTCAGCGACCACATGCCCAACGGCGTCATCGCATCGCGCATCAGCACGAAGGCCAACAGCAGAATAACGATGCGCACGCCCGGCAATGTTTTTGGCGTGAGGCCGAACCACAGGCCGAACAGGATCAGCCCTGGCAGCAGATAAATCCCATAGTGAATCAGCACTGTAAGAGCGTCGGCAATCACTCGGCGTCAGCCCTGTGCCACAGCGATCATGTCGACTTCCACGGCAGCACCCTTGGGCAATTGCAGCACGCCCACCGAGGTGCGCGTGTGAGAACCGGCAGCCCCCAGGATCTCGTTCAACAGGTCCGACGCACCGTTGGCCACTTCGCTTTGCTGGTCAAAGTCATCCGCGCTGCGCACGTACACATTGATCTTGAGGATCGCCTTGACCTGATCCAGGGAGCCCAGTGCCTGCTTGAGCAAGCCCAGGCAACGCAATGCGCTGACGCCGGCGGCAATCTGTGCATCGGCCAGGCTTAGGCTTTCGCCGACCTTGCCGGGCAGCACGATCGTGTCACCCACCCGCGGGATCTGGCCGCTGATATAAACGTGATTGCCATCCCTGAGCAGCGGCGTGTAGTTGCCGCCGATCTTGAACTCGTTGAGTTGATAGCCCAGGCGCACCATGGCCGCCGCGTACTTTTGATCCGGTGTCATGTTTGTTGTCCCCACTGGCTGTTGCGAATCCACACCATGAAGTCGCCGGCCACAGCATAGCCATGTGCCATTTCCACGGGAAGTGCCGACCGCTATTTGGCGAGTGATACGACGACCAATACTGGCAAAAAGCGCTTATATTCTGGCCCATTGCAAATTTTACTTTCCTTGATCTCGCGAAATACGGCATGGTTGTACGACGACTCAAACACACCTCCTGAGTCGTCCCAGTACCCACAACAACAAGGAAACACCCATGCAAAACGTCAAGGTTCTGATTGGTTTTCTGTGCCTGTTCAGCGGTTATGCAGCGGCCGCCCCTGCCGCGAGTGACAAGGATGTCGCCGTCGCGGTCGACCACCTGACCCAGGCCATGCTGCACAAGGACATTCCGCAACTGCAGGCCCTCACCGCCAACAACCTCACCTACGGCCATTCCAGCGGCAAGGTCCAGAACAAGCAGGAATTTATCGCCGACATTGAAACCGGCAGAAGCGGCTTCAAGACCCTGGAAATGCAGAAACAGACCATCACCCTCAATGGCGACACCGCCCTGGTGCGCAACCACTTTTCCGCCCAGGCGGTGAACAGCGGCGTCGAGGTGCCTACCGAAATTGAAAACTTCCAGGTCTGGCAGAAACAGAAAGGCAAGTGGCTGCTGATTGGGCGCCAAGCGTACAAATTCTGAGTCCCGCATGGATCGTTCCCACGCTCTGCGTGGGAATGCATCCGGTGACGCTCTGCGTCACTATCGCGCAAATCTACAGCGGGACGCGGAGCGTCCAAGGCGGTATTCCCACGCAGAGCGTGGGAACGATCCGGTAAGCTCGATCTAGTATGCCTCCACCGCCCAGCGCACTTTCAGCAGCGCCTCGCGCAACACCTCCCGGTCTACCGACCCCAGCGCCACACGCAAGGCATGGGGCACGTGGGCCGAGACGGCAAACGGCTCGGCGGTGGACACCGAAATATTTTCCCGGGCCAGCGCCATGGTGATCTGATCGGCGCGGGCATCTTCCGGCAACGGCAACCACAAGAAATACGAAGACGGATGGCGGATAACATTCAACCCCGCCAACACCTCATCGGCCACCGCCTGACGCGCCTGGGCGTCCTCACGTTTTTGCGCTTCCAGCTGCAGCACCGTGCCGTCGTCGATCCACGCGACAGCCACCGCAGTCATCACCCCCGGGGTGTTCCAGGTGGTGGCCATGACCGTACGTTCCAGCGCCGCCATCCATTGGTGCGGAGCGACCACGAACCCCACCCGCAGGCCGGTGGCAACGCTCTTGGATAGCCCCGACACATACACCGTGCGTTCCGGTGCCAGCTCGGCCACAGGCGGCGGCGCGTCCTCGGCTAAAAACGCGTAGGCCGCGTCCTCGATCAGGATCAAATCATGCTGACGGGCAATCGCCACCAGGTGCTCGCGCTGCGCCCTGCTCATCACCCAGCCCAACGGGTTATGCAAGGTCGGCATGCTGTACACAGCGCGTACCGGACGCCGCGCGCAGAGTTTTTCAAGAAAGACCAAGTCGGGCCCCGTCGCGGTCACCGGGATTGCGACGATTTCCAGGTGCAACGTCTCGGCCAGCACCTTGAAACCGGAATAGGTCAACGCATCCACCGCCACCACATCGCCGGGCTTGAGCAGCGACATCATGGTCACCGCCAGCCCATGCTGGGCACCGCTGACGATCAGCACCTGCTCGGCCTGCACCGTCAGCCCACGACTCGCCAGGTGGCGCGCCACCGCCGCCCGTTCGTGCAGCCGGCCGGCGTGGGGCTGGTAGCGCAGCAGGGCCGACAGGTCGCCGGACAACGCCAACTGACGCAACGCAGTGCGCAGCAGGTCGGTCTGGCCCGGCAGCGATGGGTAGTTGAAGTTGAGATCGATCATGCCTGCCGCCACGGCGATCTGGCCGATGCCCTGCCCCGGCGACAACGCGATTTCCCGCACAAACGTCCCGCGCCCGGTTTCACCGCTGACCAGGCCCATGGCCTCCAGCTCGGTGTACACCCGGCTGGCCGTGACCAATGCCAGGCCGTGGCTCGCGGCCAACTGGCGGTGCGTCGGCAAACGCGTACCCGCTGCCAAGGTGCCGGAGCGGATATCCCGGGCGAAGGTGTCCACCAGTGTCTTGTAGCGGGCGCGGGGCATGGGCGATGTATCCATGACAATTTTTTGATTGTCCCGATGGTGAATCATAGGATGCGGCAGACGCAACTTATCCTTATCGAGCCCGACCCCCATGGAACGCACCACCACCCACCTCAACACCCGAGAACAGAACGCCAGCGGCTGGATCAATGGCTTGATCGGCGTGGTGATCTTCAGCGGCTCGCTGCCCGCCACACGCCTGGCGGTGCTGGAGTTTGATCCGGTGTTCCTGACTGTCGCCCGCGCCACCATCGCCGCCCTGCTGGGTGCGTGCCTGTTGTGGCTGTTCAAGGAAAAGCGCCCGGCCCGTAGCCAGTTGTTGCCCTTGGCAATCGTCGCGCTGGGCGTGGTGATCGGCTTCCCGCTACTCACCGCCCTGGCGTTGCAGTACGTCACCAGCGCCCACTCCATCGTGTTTGTCGGCTTGCTGCCGCTGGCCACCGCGGTGTTCGGCGTATTGCGTGGCGGCGAGCGGCCCAAGCCGGTGTTCTGGCTGTTTTCGATCCTGGGCAGCCTGCTGGTGGTGGGCTACGCCATCGCCCAGGGCCTGAGCGCCGCCCCCGCCGGGGATTTGCTGATGCTGCTGGCGATACTGGTGTGCGGCCTGGGTTATGCCGAAGGGGCCAAACTTTCACGCACCCTGGGTGGCTGGCAGGTGATCTGCTGGGCGCTGGTGATCTCGCTGCCGATTGTGGCGCCTCTAACGGCGATCCTCGCGCCAAGCTCTTTCGTTGACATCAGCCTGCCGGCCTGGCTGAGCCTGGCCTATGTGTCGCTCTTCAGCATGCTGATCGGCTTTGTGTTCTGGTACCGCGGGCTGGCCCAGGGCGGCATCGCCGCCGTCGGGCAATTGCAATTGCTGCAACCGTTTTTCGGCCTGGCACTGGCCGCCACACTGCTGCATGAGCAGGTGAGCCTGGGCATGCTGGTAGTGACGGTCGCGGTGATTGCGTGTGTGGCGGGGGCCAGGAAATTCGCCCGTTAAGGGATTCTCCTGAGCATCAATAGCGCGATAAATAGCCCGCCGGCCACACCGACACTGATCATCAAGCCATGGGGGCTGACATAGGACACCGTCGCCCCCGTGGCAATCGGCCCGAGCACACTGCCCAGGGTGTAGAACAGCGCAATCGCAGTCATGGCGGTAGACACCTGATGCTCGGCCACCCGGTCCCCTGCCTCGATCACCGCCAGGGTAACACTGAGAAGATTGGCCTTGACCAACCCCAGGTGCCCCAGGTGCCCCAGCAACCGCGGGACGACCTTGTACAGCAGCAGGATCGCGATCCACGAGGCACTGACAATCACCCCGATTTTCGCCGGGTCCACGCCCTTCTGCTCCAGGGACAGCGACAGCAACGGCGTGATGGTGCCGATTTGCACGATCTGGGACAGCACCGACAGGGTGTTGATGCGGGTCAGGGCCAGCCAGCGTTGCCTGTCGCTGTAAGCAATATCGTCCATGACGTTACCGACCGTTATTCAGAGCCGCCAGAATCTCAGCGCTCAGCGCTCAGGCGCAACCATCTTGAACTTGATGACAATCCCATTGGACACCACGCTGTCCGCCCACTCCCCCGCGCCGATCTTGAAGTCGTCGCGCTTGAGCACGAATTCACCGTCGAACACGCCAATGCCGCTCTGCTCCTTGAGGGCCACCTTGACCTCCACTGGCCGGGTCTGGCCCTTGAGGGTCAGGTTGCCGCTGAACAGGTAGCGGTTGCCGCCCAGGTCTGTGATGTGGGTCGAGGTAAAGGTGCCCACCGGGTAGGTCGTCATGTCGAACCAGCCGGGCTTGGGCAGTTCGGTGTTGGCGTCGTCGCTGCCGGCATTGATGCTCGGCAGCTGGATGGTCAGCACGGTGCTGGCGGCGGCCGGGTTTTGCGTGTCGAAATTCAGGCTCGCCGAATAGCTGCCAAACGTGCCGTACACCTGCTGGCCCATCTGGTCATAGGTGAAGCTGAGGGTGCTGGCTGCCGGATTCACGTCGGTGTATTCCACGGCATACGCGTTGGACACGGTGCCGAGGGTAAGGAGGGCCGCTAGCAATCGAGGGTTCATGGGATTCTCAACCGGGAATGAACACGTTGTGCACTGCTAACAGCGTAGGTGCTGGATTTATTCACGTGCCTGGCATTAGGCTCGTACCCCGACAGAACTCAAACAACAAGGAGCCACGATGCCCGCGCTTTCCCTGCAAGACACCACGGCCCCCGAAGGCGTCTGTTATGGCTGCGGCAGCCGCAACCCCCACGGCCTGCACATCAAGAGCCGCTGGGACGCCGACGGCATCCACGTGATCGCCGAACACCAGCCCGGCGCCCAATACTGCGGCTGGCCAGACCTGGTCTATGGCGGGTTGATCGCGATGCTGGTGGACTGTCACTCGAACTGGACCGCCATGGCCTACCACTACCGGGCCGAGCAACGCGAACCCGGCAGCCTGCCGCGTATCGACTGCGTGACCGGCAACCTGGGGATCAAATTCATCAAGCCGACACCGATGGGCGTACCCCTGACCTTGCGCGCGAAAGTCGAAGGTGACGTGGGCCGCAAAAGCCGCGTGGTGTGCGAGGTGTACGCCGATGGCGTGCTGACGGCCATTGGCGATTCGGTCTTCGTGCGGGTCGACACCGGGCAGTTGGCAGCCGCCGCCCATGGCCGGGAAGCCTGATACTGGTCTACATTCAGTCCCACCGCTAATCGAGGACGCTACCGATGACTCGTCTGACCGCCAAAGATTTCGCCCCTGAACTGCTGGAGCTTTACGACGGCTACGCCCACGGCAAGATCAACCGCCGGGAGTTTCTCGACCGCGCGGCGCTGTTCACCTTTGGCGGGCTCACGGCCTCGGCCCTGCTCGCCGCCCTGAGCCCCAACTATGCCCTGGCCGAACAGGTGAAATTCACCGACCCGGAGATCGTTGCCGACTACATCACCTACCCGTCGCCCAAGGGCAACGGCACGGTGCGCGGCTACCTGGTGCGCCCGGCCAAGGCCAGCGGCAAGGTGTCGGCGGTGGTGGTGGTGCATGAGAACCGTGGGTTGAACCCGTATATCGAAGACGTCGCCCGTCGGTTGGCCAAGGCCGGATTCATTGCCCTGGCACCGGATGGCCTGACCTCCGTTGGCGGCTATCCCGGCAACGATGAGAAAGGTGTGGAGCTGCAGCAGAAAGTCGATCCCGAGAAGCTGATGAACGACTTTTTCGCGGCCATCGAATGGTTGATGCACCACGATGCAAGCACTGGCAAGGTGGGGATCACCGGGTTCTGTTATGGCGGCGGCGTGACCAATGCGGCGGCGGTGGCTTATCCGGAGTTGGGTGCGGCGGTGTCGTTTTATGGGCGCCAGCCGGAAGCCAAAGACGTGCCACGGATCAAGGCGCCGATCATGTTGCATTACGGTGAGCTGGATACACGGATCAACGAGGGCTGGCCGGCGTATGAGAAGGCGTTGAAGGCGGCCGGCACGACGTATGAGGCGTTTATCTACAAGGGCGCCAATCACGGCTTTCACAATGATTCGACGCCGAGGTATGACGAGGCGGCGGCGAATCTGGCGTGGGAGCGGACCTTAGGTTGGTTCAAAAAATACCTGGTGTAACCCGCCCTCCACCCCCCCCCCCAGACTAATGTGGGAGCGGGCTTGCTCGCGAACGCGGTGGATCAGTCAAACATCCGGTGACTGACACACCGCTTTCGCGAGCAAGCCCGCTCCCACAGGGGATTTTTAGCGTTCTTGAGGTCAGTGCTCCAACGCATACTGCCGGCAGTGGTTGAGATACCCTTCCTCATGGTTCCCCACCAACTGCACCACACTGGTCCATAACCACGACGGCGCATCCAGCTGCTTCGACCGGTTCTCCTGCAACATCGCCATCCAGTCCTTGCGTGTATCCCGGTCCATCTGCCGTGCATGCGCCACGCCGACCACCCGCGCCAGGTACCCGGCCGCGTGCATCGCATCAATCTCGCTCAACTCATCCAGTTCCAGCTTCATGTCCTGGGGCAACAGCTCGCGGATAAAAAAACCGTGATCCAGAAACCGCGTCGCCAGCATCCGTTCCCCCAACGCCGGTGACAGGTGCCTGGCGCCCTCCACCACTCGCCGGCCATTGTCCCGGGGCATCTTCGCCCGTGCCGCGCGCGGCGCTGCAGCCCCTACCGCTTCCTTGATATCGAGCAGGCAGTATTCCTGATCGTCCTGGTCCCCTACCCCCAACAACACCGCATACCGCAACAGCCCGAGGGAGCTGCAACCCTTGACCCAGTACGCCGAGTCCAGCAGCTCAACCTCGTCATCGTTGGAGCGGCCTTTGAGCGAAGTCACCAACCGGTGGATTTCATCGGACGCGCAAAGGGTCTCAAGGGCTGACTTCTCCGCCCGGGACAACGACCAGAAATGCTTGCCCAACGGAATCGTCGGCCGGGTGTTTTCGATACGTTCGCGGGCCAGGTTCTTCCAGGTGCGCTCCACGGCGCTGCGCATCCCGGCCTTGACCTGGGACGGACGCGGCGGTGCCTCGTCGGGCTTGTCCTTAAACGCCTGCGCGTAGCCCACCATCATCTCTTCAAGCATGCGGGCGGTGGTCACCCCCGGCAGGTCCGAACCCCGGGCAGCGGTGGCCAGGGACAGCGCCAGGCGCACCAGGTCATGGGCCGGGTTGCCGATCACCGCCTGGTCAAGGTCGCGGATATGCATGTCGATCCGGCCCTTGGTATCGCCCGTGGGCCCGAGGTTACCGGCGTGGCAGTCGCCGCAGATCCAGATCGCCGGCCCGTGGGGCAACCGCCGGCCGCGCTGGCTGTGCAGCCACTCATAAAACTGAACCGTACTGCCCCGCACATAAGCGTGGGCGGAGCGCGCCATCTTCAGGTTGCGCAGTTGGATAAGGTGGGGCATTCGTGAAGAAGGACGCGGCGTTTTCATAGAGGCACTCGTCATGGGGATACGGTAGAGGTTAGCCCGTCACAAATGTTTCATTTTGTTTCATGGATTTCTATTAATGAGCCACATCGGCGCCATCGCTACCGGGGTTACACTTGGCGTCGGCGCACTGCGGTGGTTGTTTTCGCTGCGCACGCGCCTTAACACTGGCACCGCCGCCTTCTCCGATGTTTTGCCACCTTCAAGGAGCTTCCCGATGTTTGAAAAAGCCACCTGGCTCAATCAACCCCAGCACTGGAGCCGAGAAGGCGAGCGTCTCAAGGTCCGCACCGACGCCAGTACCGATTTCTGGCGTGAAACCCACTATGGTTTTGTGCGTGATAACGGGCATTTCCTGTTTATCGAAACCGACGGCGACTTTACCGCTCAGGTCAAAATCCACAGTGAATTCACTCACCTGTATGACCAGGCCGGGTTGATGGTACGAGTGGATGAAGCGCGTTGGGTGAAGATCGGTGCGGAGCTGTCCGACGGCGTGACGCTGCTGAGCAGCGTATTGACCGATGGCGTGTCGGACTGGGCTACCGGCGTGTTCCCGGGTGATCCCGAAGCCTTCTGGATTCGCGTCACCGTGGCCAAGGGTGTGTTGCGCGTGCAGGTATCAGTGGATGGCGCGAGCTGGCCGTTGGTGCGCCTGGCGCCGTTCCCGGTGGCGCAGTCGTATCAGGTCGGGCCTTACTGCTGCACGCCAGAGCGCGGTGGGCTGGAGGTGGAGTTTTCCGAACTGTGGGTGGGTGCACCCAACGGTAAATCCCTGCACGACCTGTCCTGACTAACGCCGGCTGCTCGCCACTTCACGCAACCACGCCTTGAACGCCAGCATCGCCGGTGTCTCGGCTCGCGACTGCAAGCGCGTCAGCCAATAACTGCCGGTGGTGATGCCCACCTCGAACGGCTGCCGGATCACATCCGTTGCCAACTGCCGGCTGAACATCATCGCCGGGGCCAGCGCCACCCCCGCCCCTTGCAGCGCTGCCTCCATCATCGCCAGGGACGAGTCGAAAACGATACTGCGCGGCACCAGCGTGTCAGCGGGCAACCCGGCGGCCTGGAACCATTGCGTCCACTCATCCGCGCGGTAGGAGCGCAACAACGTGTGCTTCAACAGGTCCGCCGGGGTCTGCAATTGCCGGGCGAGTTGCGGCACGCACAGCACCGTCAGCGGCGCCTCCAGCAATTGGCACGCCTCGGTGCCGTGCCATGCACCCGCACCAAAGCGAATCGCGTAATCCAGCCCTTCTGCTGCCACATCGACGCGGTTGTTGTTGGTGGACAGGCGCAGGTCGATAAACGGGTAGCGCGCCTGGAAATCCGCAAGCCGGGGCAACAGCCAGCCCACCGCAAAGGTGCCCACCGCGCCTACCGTCAAGACTTCGCGGTAATGCCCGCCTTCAAACTGGCCTAAGGTGTGAGCGATGCGGTCGAAGGATTCCCGCAGTACCGGCAGCAAGGTCTCGCCTTCGCTGGTGAGCATCAGGCCCCGAGGCAGGCGCTTGAACAGCGTGACATTGAGCTGCGCCTCCAGGCTTTTGACCTGGTGACTGACCGCCGCCTGGGTGACGCACAACTCAATCGCCGCCCGGGTAAAACTCAAATGCCGTGCGGAAGCCTCGAAGGCCCGCAGTGCGTTGAGAGGCAAATGGGAACGGAGCATGGCTTGACCCTAATTTTTCTAATGGCTGTTGCGAGATATCATCGTTTGCCGCCGGATCACAAACTGCCTAAATTTGCGGCGCCTGCGCAGGCAACGGTATTCACCCGATCACCTTCATGGAAGTCACGTCATCATGTACACATCCATTTTCCCAACCGTGCGCAAGACCACGATATTCGCCTTATTGCTCGGCGCCGGCAACTGCATGGCGGCTACCGACATACGCCAGGTCGTGGACAGTACTGTCCAGCCCCTGATGCAGCAACAGGACATCGCCGGCCTGTCGGTGGCGATCGTACAGAACGGCAAGGCGCAATACTTTAACTACGGCGTCGCCAACAAGGACAGCCAGCAGCCGGTCACCGAAAACACCCTGTTTGAAATCGGCTCGGTAAGCAAGACCTTCACCGCCACCCTCGCCGGCTATGCCCTGGCCAACGGCAAGCTGAAACTGTCAGACCCGGCCAGCCAATACCTGCCGGCATTGCGCGGCGACAAGTTTGACCACATCAGCCTGCTCAACCTCGGCACCTACACTGCGGGTGGCTTGCCGCTGCAATTCCCCGAAGAGTCCGATAACACCGGCAAGATGATCAGCTATTACCAGCACTGGAAACCGGATTTCGCCCCCGGCACCCAACGCCTCTACTCCAACCCGAGTATCGGCCTGTTCGGCCACCTGGCAGCGCAAAGCCTGGGCCAGCCGTTTAACCGTTTGATGGAGCAGACCCTGCTGCCGAAACTCGGCCTCAAGCACACCTTTATCACCGTGCCCAAGGCGCAAATGAACCTGTACGCCCAAGGTTACGACAAGGCCGGCAAACCAGTGCGCGTCGGCCCTGGCGCCCTGGACGCCGAAGCCTACGGCATCAAGACCAGCACCTCGGACCTGATTCAGTACGTTGAAGTGAACATGCACCCGGCGAAGCTGGAAAAGCCCCTGCAACAGGCGATTGCCGCGACCCATACCGGGTACTACACGGTGGATGGCATGACCCAGGGCCTCGGCTGGGAGATGTACCCCTACCCGATCACGCTGGATGCATTGACTGAAGGCAACTCGGCGCAAATGGCCTTCCAGCCCCACAAGGTCAGCTGGCTGACACAACCGCAAGCGCCCCATGCCGACACGCTGGTGAACAAGACTGGCGCCACCGGTGGCTTTGGCGCCTACGTGGCGTACGTGCCAAGCAAAGGCCTGGGGGTGGTGATCCTGGCGAACAAAAACTACCCGAATGCCGAACGGGTGAAAGTGGCCCATGCAATCTTGAGTGCGATGGATAAATAAATCCCTGCATAAATCAAATGTGGGAGCCGGGCTTGCCCGCGATGGCGGTGTATCAGTGGGCACCTGTGCTGGCTGACACGCCCTCATCGCGGGCAAGCCCGCTCCCACATTGTTTTGTGGTGTGATTTAAAGTGGGTTTACATCCCCAGCCAGTGCGGCAAGGCCAGGGAGATGAACGGCAGGTAGGTCACCATGATCAGGAACACCAGCAGGATCATCAGCCACGGCAACGCCGCGCGAATGGTCTGCCCCAGGGTCAGCCCGGTCACCGCCGAGGTCACAAACAGGTTCAGCCCCACCGGCGGATGCACCAGGCCAATCTCCATGTTGACCACCATCACAATCCCCAGGTGAATCGGGTCGATCCCCAGCTTCATCGCGATCGGGAAGAAGATCGGCGCCAGGATCAGCACAATCGCCGACGGCTCCATAAAGCTGCCCGCCACCAGCAACACCACGTTGACCATGATCAGGAAACCAATCGGCGTCAGGCCTTCGGAGATCACCCACGCGGTGATTTCCTGGGGGATTTGCTCCGTGGTCAGCACGTGGGCGAAGAGCATGGCGTTGGCGATGATAAACATCAGCATGATCGCCAGGCGCCCGGACTCCAGCAGCACCTTGGGGCAATCCTTGATCTTCATGTCCTTGTAGACAAACAGCGCGACAAACGCCGAGTACACCGCCGCCACCGCCGCCGCTTCGGTCGGGGTGAACATGCCGCTGTAGATGCCGCCAAGGATGATCACCAATAGCAACAAGCCCCAGAACGCGCGGCGGGCGCAGGTCAGCCACTCGCGAAAGGTCGCCCGTGGCTGGGCCGGCAGCTTCTTGATGCGCGCGACGATGTAGATCGCGACCATCAACATCAAGCCCAGCAGCAGGCCCGGAATCACCCCGGCCATAAACAGCTTGCCCACTGAGGTTTCAGTCGCCGCCGAGTACACCACCATCACAATCGACGGCGGAATCAGGATGCCCAGGGTACCGGCGTTGCAGATGATCCCGGCGCCGAATTCTTTCGGATAGCCCGAGCGCACCATGCCCGCCACGGCAATCGAACCCACCGCAGCCACCGTCGCCGGCGAGGAGCCCGACAGCGCGGCGAACAGCATGCACGCCAACACCGCCGCAATCGCCAGCCCGCCACGGATATGCCCGACGCAGGCGTTGGCAAAGTCGATCAGCCGTTGCGCCACGCCGCCGGTGGTCATGAACGCACCCGACAACAGGAAGAACGGAATCGCCAGGAAGGTGTAGGCGTCCGAGGTTTCAAACAGCTTGATGGCCAGGGAACTCACCGAGTCCGGGCTGAACATCAGGATCGACACCGCGCCCGACAACCCCAGGGAGATCGCGATGGGCACACCGAGGAACATGAACACAAACAGCAGCAAAAACAGACACAGAACGGCCATCAGTGACGCTCCTCATGGCTGCCGGCCAACTTGCTGGCTTCACCGGCTTCGTCGGCCAGGCCCAGCCCGGTTTGGCGGTGGGTGAAGATGCGGTAGAAGATTTCCAGGTAGCGGATGAACACCAGGGCAAAGCCGATGGGCACAATCACAATAATGTCGCCGACATCGATGCCGAACTGGTCGAGGTCTTCCGCGCCGATGTGGGCGGTCATCACCGCACTCAACCACTTGTAGCTGGCAACCATGAACAACCCGGCGTAGGCCAGGCAGCACAGGCAGGCGAACATGCCCAGCAGGCGCTGCACCCGGCGCGGCGTCAGCTTGACCAAGGCGTCCACGCCCAAGTGGCCGGCGGTGCGCACACCGTAGGAGATGCCGAAGAAAATCAGCCAGCCGAACATGGCCTTGGTCAGCGCCACGCTCCAGGTCATGTCCTGGGCCCAGCCCATGGTGTGGTCACCCAGGGCATTGAAGAAACCGTTGCTCCACGCCCACTTATCAGCGAGGGCAAAGAACAGGGTGTAGATGTTGTTGAGCATGACGTAGACAAAAGTCACCAGGGTCATGGCGGCCAGCAGGATGGCGATAAAGCCTTCCTCCAGGTGCTCCCAGACGCGCCTTAGCGTTTGCATGGCAAAACCTCGCGAAGCGGAGATAGGTATGTGCAAGGCTTGGAGGTGGGAACCGGATCAAAATGTGGGAGCGGGCTTGCTCGCGAAGGCGGTGTGTCAGTCACCGAATGCATCAGCTGAAAGACTGCATTCGCGAGCAAGCCCGCTCCCACATTTTGATCTCGGCACCCTCCAAATTACTGGTTCGACGCGTCGGCCGCCTTGATCAGGTCGGCACCGATTTCACCTTCGAACTTCTGCCACACCGGGCGCATGGCTTCGCGCCAGAGCTGGCGTTGCTCGGGCGTCAGTTCGATGATTTCGCTGGTCTTGGCGTCGATGATCTTCTGCTTGGCCGACTGGTTCAGCGCTTCGGCCTGCTTGTTCACCTCGACGGTGACTTCAACCATGATCTGGTCAAGGGTGGTGCGCACATCCGGCGGCAGGCCGTTCCAGAACTTGGCGTTGGTGATCACCATGTAGTCGATCAGGCCATGGTTGGACTCGGTGAAGTACTTCTGCACTTCGTTGACCTTCTGGCTTTCATAGTTCGACCAGGTGTTCTCGGTGCCGTTGACGGTGCCGGTCTGCAAGCCCTGGTACACCTCGGCGAAACTCATCTTGCGCGGGTTGGCGCGGATCGCCTTGAACTGCTCTTCCAGCACGCTGGAGGCCTGCACGCGGAACTTCAGGCCACGGGCATCCTTGGGCTCACGCAATGCCTTGTTCGCCGACAACTGCTTGAGGCCGTTGTGCCAATAGGCCAGGCCGAGGATGTTCTTGTCTTGCATGGAGGTCAGCAACGCCTTGCCCTGAGCAGCCTGGAAGCGGTCGACTGCCGCCAGGTCGTTGAACAGGAACGGCAGGTCGTAGATCTGTACTTGCTTGGTGTATTGCTCAAACTTCGCCAGTGACGGCGCCAGCATCTGCACGTCCCCCAACAGCAGCGCTTCCATTTCCTTGCCATCGCCGAACAGCGAGGAGTTCGGGTACACCTCGACCTTCACCCGGCCAGGCAGGCGTTCTTCAGCAAGCTTCTTGAACAGCAACGCGCCCTGGCCTTTCGGGGTGTTTTCAGCGACGACGTGGGCGAACTTGATCACAATGGGGTCGGCCGCCTGGGCCAGGCCCGCGGCAAACAAGGTGGCGGCGCAGAACAGCGCCCGAGAAAGCTTGAGCATGGAAAATCACCTTCTTATTGTTGTGTTATAGGGCAAGGTGCCTGATGTCACGCGTATAGAGAATTTCGAATTTTAGATACCTGCGTTCGGCGTGGACGAACGCCGACCTTGCAAGCAGTAGAGAACCAATGTGGGAGCGGGCTTGCTCGCGAAAGCGGTGTGCCAGTCACCGGATGCACTGGCTGACCCGCCGCTTTCGCGAGCAAGCCCGCTCCCACATTTCTACGGTTGCGCGGCTAATAATCGTTGGGCCCGCAGCAACACCGGTGCATCCACCATTTGCCCATCCAGTTGATAGGCCCCGGCCCCATGGGCACCGGCTTCCACCACCCGTTTGGCCCAAGCCAGGTCTTCGGCGCTGGGAGCCAACGCCTGGTGAATCACCGCCACTTGCTTGGGATGGATACACAGCGCGCCGGCAAAGCCCATTTCATAGGCATGCCGAATTGCGCGGCGCAGGCCTTCGGGGTCGTCGATGGCCGGGTGCACGCCATCCAGTGGCGCCACCAGCCCGGCGGCGCGGGAATGCACGATCAAGGCCAGGCGGGCCTGGTCCAGGGCAAATTGCGCGGCCGGGGAGCCGCTGCTCAGGTTCAAGTCCAGCGCCAGGTCCAGGCCGCCGAATGACAAGCGCTCCACCAACGGCGCATGGGCGATTTCCGCCACCGCCAGCAAGCCCCGCGCACTCTCGATGATCGGCCAGATGGCTTTGCCCGTTGCCGCCACCACCGCCACCTGGGCCGCGCTTTCAACCTTGGGCAGCAACACCCCCGCCACCCCGGCATGGGCCTGACAGAACGCTACATCGGCAAAATGCTCGGCATGCTCCGGCGCATTGATCCGCACCCACACCCGCGCATCCGGTGTCGCCTGCAAAAACACCCCGAGGTTGTCCCGAGCCTGGCGCTTGAGCGGCTCTTCCACCGCGTCTTCAAAATCCACAATCACCGCATCGGCGCCACTGGCCAAGGCCTTGGCAAAACGTTCCGGCCGGCTGCCCGGTACGAACAGCGCAGAGCGCACAAGAGAAGTTGGCATCGCTCAATTCCTTATCAGATAACGCCGCGTGCACGCAGGCTGTCGATGGCTTCAGCGGAGTAACCCAACTGGTCGAGAATCCCCTGGCTGTGCTGGCCCAGCCCCGGCACCGCGTGCATTCGTGGGGTAAACGCAGCATTGCGCGCCGGCGGCAGCAGCGACGGTAATTTGCCCGCCGGGCTGTCGACTTCGCGCCAACTGTCGCGGGCCTTCAGTTGCGGGTGGTCCCACACGCCTTGCATATCGTTGACCCGGGCGCTGGCGATTTGCGCGTCTTCCAGGCGCTGGATCACGCCCTCGGCGCTCATCTGCGCAAAACTGTCGACGATGATCTGACGCAGCACGTCGCGGTTTGCCGAGCGTTTGAAGTTGGCCGAGAAACGCTCGTCGGTGGCCAACTCCGGCGTGAGCAGCACCTTGTCGCAAAACGCCGCCCATTCCCGCTCGTTCTGCAACCCGAGCATCACCGTGCCGCCGTCGCCGGTGGGAAACGGCCCGTAGGGGTAGATCGTCGAATGCGCCGCCCCCGCACGCGGTGGCTGGGGCGCGCCGTCGAAGGCGTAGTACATCGGGTAGCCCATCCACTCCACCAGGCTTTCCAGCATGCTGACGTCGATGCGACTGCCCTGGCCGGTCTTGCCCCGCAGCAGCAGCGCCGAGAGGATGCCGCTGTAGGCGTACATCCCAGCGGAAATATCGGCGATGGAGCAACCGGCCTTGGCCATCTGGTCCTCACCCGGGCCGCCGGTGACCGAGAGAAAGCCGCCTTCACTCTGGATCAGCAGGTCGTAGGCTTTCTTTTTCTCGTAAGGCCCGCCTTCGCCATAGCCGGAGATGTCGCAGACGATCAGCCGCGGGAAGCGCTCATGCAGTGCCTCAAATGACAGGCCCATGCGCGCCGCAGCGCCCGGTGCCAGGTTCTGCACCAGCACGTCGGCGTCGGCCAGCAGGGTTTCCAGGATGTCCCCGGCATCGTCGTGCTTGAGGTCCAGGGTCAGGCTTTCCTTGGAGCGGTTGGTCCACACGAAATGCGACGCCAGGCCGCGCACGCGCTCGTCGTAGCCTCGGGCAAAGTCACCGGCGCCAGGGCGTTCGATCTTGATTACACGGGCGCCCAGGTCGGCCAACTGGCGGGTGCAGAACGGTGCGGCAATCGCGTGTTCCAGGCTGACGACAGTGATGCCGTCCAACGGTCGTTGATTAGCAGTCATGACGATTCCTTAAAGCCAGTGAGCCAGGGACGTGGCGTTGCGCAGATCCCAGACTTTTTCGATCAGCCCGGTGGTTTGCGCGGGCGTGCGGGCGCCGCTGAATTGAGTCAGGCGCTGGAACTTGTCGGCCAGCTCGGCGCGGTTCAGGGTGTTGCCCGGGTCGCCCTTGGGTTCGTCGATGGCGCCGTGCAAGGTGCGGCCATCGGCGGTGGTCACGATGACCCGGCCCAGCCAGCGCTGCGGATAGGCACCGTCGACTTCGGCGTCGAGGGTCATGGAGACCTTGTCGCGAAACGCCGCCACGTCCCCGTCGCTCAGCGCCAGCTCGTGAAACTCGGTCAGCCCGGCCTTGCCATGCACGGCAATCAACCCCAGCACGGTGCCCATGGAAAACTTGGCCTGGTGCACGGTCTGCGGCAGCGTTACCCGGCCCAATACGTCGATGGCGCCTTGATGAACGCGGGTTTCCACGCGGGTGATGTGCTCATGGCTGATGCCCTCGCGCTGCATCAAATCCAGCAGCGCATCGGCGGCCGGATGGGTGTGGCGACACGAGGCGTGAAACTTGAACGAGGTTTCCAGCAACGCCCAGCGACTGCCGAGGCGATCCGACAGTTTGCTGGGGTCTGCGTCGGTGGACATGCCCGCCGCCATCCCCTGATCACCTTCCAGAATATTGCGCGCACCTGTCAGCCCGTCCGCCGTCAAATACGCGGCCAACAAACCATCGGCGGCCGCCTTGGCGGTGTGCAGTTGCTTGGAGTCGGCGGCATCCCGCAGGAACTCCCAAAGACCGGCCGCCTGAGTGCCTGCACTGCCCAGCAGATTGATGAATTGCTCTTCATTGAAGTCGAGCAATTTACCCACCGCGACAGCCGCCGCGAGGGTGCCGACGGTGGCCGTGGTGTGGAAGATCCGGTAGTGGGAACGGCCCATGAATTCGCCAATGCGAATCCCGGCTTCGTAACCGGCCACCGAAGCCAACAGCAGTTCGCGACCGGACTTGCCGAGGTCTTGCGCTGCGGCAAATGCAGCAGGAAATACCACGGTCGCCGGGTGCAAGACGGAGCTGTTGTGCAGGTCGTCCTGCTCCACCAGGTGCGACGACGCACCGTTCACCAGTGCGGCAAAATACGCACTGCTGCTGCCCCCGTTAACGATGATCTGCGCCGGGCCATTGGCCGGGCCCATCCTGCCGACATACCGCTCGAACAGCGGAATCGGATGCGCGCCTTGGCTGGCCAGCGCCGAAGCGAGCCAATCGAGGAACAGGTCTTCGGTGCGGGCGAGTACGTCGTCCGGCAACTGCTCGTAACTCAACTCGGCGAGGAACCGGCACAGCGCTTGGGTATGGCTCATGGTCGGGCCCTCAGAAGCTGCGTGGCAGTTCGAGCAAATGCTCGGCCACGTACGACAGGATCAGGTTGGTGGAGATCGGCGCAACCTGGTACAGGCGGGTCTCGCGAAACTTGCGCTCCACGTCGTATTCACAGGCAAACCCGAAGCCGCCGTGGGTTTGCAAGCAGGCGTTGGCGGCTTCCCAGGACGCCTTGGCCGCCAGGTACTTGGCCATGTTCGCGCTGGCCCCGGCGTTGGCGCCGCTGTCGTATTCCTCACAGGCACGCCAGCGCATCAAGTCGGCCGCTTCGATCTCGATATGGGCTTCGGCAATCGGGAACTGCACGCCCTGGTTCTGCCCGATGGGCCGGCCAAACACCACGCGGTCACGGGCGTAGGCGCTGGCTTTCTCGATAAACCAGCGGCCGTCGCCGATACACTCGGCGGCAATCAGGGTGCGTTCGGCGTTGAGGCCGTCGAGGATATAGCGGAAGCCCTTGCCCTCCTCGCCAATCAGGCTGTCCAACGGCAACTCCAGGTTGTCGAAGAACAGCTCGTTGGTTTCGTGATTGACCATGTTGGCAATCGGCTGCACGGTCAGACCGTTGCCGATGGCTTCCCGCAGGTCCACCAGGAAGATCGACATGCCTTCGGATTTTTTCTTCACCTCCGCCAACGGCGTGGTGCGGGCCAGCAGGATCATCAGGTCGGAATGCTGCACCCGCGAGATCCAGACTTTCTGGCCGTTGATCACGTACTTGTCGCCACGCTTGACGGCGGTGGTCTTGATTTTGGTGGTGTCAGTGCCGGTGGTGGGCTCGGTCACGGCCATCGACTGCAGACGCAGTTCGCCGCTGGCGAGCTTGGGCAGGTAGAAGCTTTTCTGCGCTTCGCTGCCATGGCGCAACAGGGTGAACATGTTGTACATCTGGCCGTGGACGGTGCCGGAGTTGCCGCCACAGCGGTTCACTTCCTCAAGAATCACCGAGGCTTCCGCCAGCCCTAGGCCGGAGCCGCCGTAGGCTTCCGGGATCATTGCCGACAGCCAGCCGGCGTCGGTCAGGGCCTTGACGAAGGCTTGCGGAAAGCCCTTTTTTTCATCGACCTTGCGCCAGTAGGCCGCGTCGAATTCGGCGCACAGTGCGCGGACGCCTTCGCGGATGGCATTCAGTTCTTCGTTGTCATTCGGGTTCATTAACGGCTCTCCGCCTGTTGTTCTTGGAGGTTTATTCGAAATGCAGTTCGGCGCGCTGGGCCAGGCCGTCAACGTTGCCCGCCCACAGTTCCGCCACGCCCGACGCAGTGATGCGCCCGCCGACTTCAAAGGATTGCGGGGCAATCAACGGCCGCACACCGCGATAGGAAAAACGGCGCAATGTGGCCCCAGGGTTCGCCCGACAAAACGCGCGCAGGCTCAAGGTGGCGATCAGCGGACCGTGCACCACCAGCCCCGAATAACCTTCGGTGCCGGTGACATAGGGATAGTCGTAGTGGATGCGGTGGCCGTTGAAGGTCACGGCGCTGTAGCGGAACAGCAGGGTTGGCGTCGGGTCGACCGCTTCGCGCCAGTCACCTTTGGGTAATACGTCACCACTGCCCTGCTTGGGCGGCGTGGGTTCGCGATAGACGATGTCCTGTTCCTCGCGGATGGCCAGGCGGCCGTCCTGGGAGTAGTCATGGCGCACGGTGACGAACAGCAGCGAGCCGGTGCGGCCGGTTTTTTCTTCCACTTGGGTGATGGTCGAGACACGGGTGGCGGCCTCACCGGCACGCAACCCATGGAAGAACTCGATGCGTCCACCGGCCCACATGCGGTTGCGGTTATCCGCCGGCGGCAGGAACCCGCCACGGGCCGGGTGGCCGTCACCGCCCAGGGCGGATTCGGGCAGCGGGTCCTGGAAAAAGCACCATTGCCACAAGGGCGGAACCGCCTCGCCATCTGCCGGTACCGCTTCGCCGAAGGTGGCGGCGATGCGTTTGAGCAGGTTGTGGCTCAAGTGGTCGTGGGCTGTTTCGCTACGGCCGATCCAGTCTGTGGCGCTCATCAGGTGCATGTCCTCGGGCAGGGAATCTGAGCCGGATCATGCTGGGCCCTGGCCGTTCTGAGAATTTGCATTTCAATAAAGCAGCGTTCGGCTATGCTGAACGCCATCGCCCTTAAAAAGATCTCAAGCACCCACATGGGTTCTTCGTCGCTGCCCCGGAGCCTTCCATGCACTTTGATCTGGCTGACTTACGCCTGTTTATCCATATCGCCGAATCCCCCAGCCTGACCCAGGGCGCCAAGCGCGCGTTCCTCTCGCCGGCCGCCGCCAGTGCGCGGATCAAGGCCCTGGAAGGCCAGCTCGACACACGCCTGCTGTACCGCGACAGCCGTGGCGTGGAGATCACCCCGGCGGGCGAACGGCTGTTGCACCATGCACGGTTGATCATGCGTCAGGTGGATTACCTGAAAAGCGAGTTCACCCAATACGGCATCGACTCGGCCGGGCATATCCGCATTTTTGCCAACACCACCGCCGTGACCGAGTTTCTTCCCGAAGTGCTGGCCGGATTCCTGTCCCAGCGTCCCGGCGTGACCGTGGACCTTCAGGAGCGGCTGTCACGGGACATTGTGCGAGGCGTACTCGACGGTACCAGCGACATGGGCATCATCGCCGGGCCGGTGGAAGCGTCGGGGTTGCAGGTGCTGCATTTCAGCACCGACCACCTGGTGCTGACGGTGCCCGCGGGGCATCCTCTGGCGAGCCTGCCTTCGGTGACGCTGGAGCAAACCCTGGCCTACCAACATATCGGGTTGCATGACGGCAGCACGTTGCTGAGTTTCCTGCGTGAGCATGTGGAGCGGTTGGGCAAGCATCTGTCGTTGCGGATCCAGATGTCGAGTTTCGAGGCGATCTGCCGGATGGTTGAGGCTGGCGTCGGGATCGGCATCATTCCTGAGTCGGCGGCGGTGCGGCACAGCCGGACCATGCAGTTGGTGACGGTGAAGCTGGATGAGGTTTGGGCGGTGCGCGAGCGCAGTATTCTGGTGCGGGAGCTGGAGGCGTTGCCCGGCACCATTCGTGCGTTGATCGCGACCTTGATGCCCGAGATGGAACCGCCTCGGCTGCCGGACGCCTAAGCTAACGTTCACCTTTTGCGAAGGAGATCAGGTCATGCAGCTTGAAGGTTCCTGCCATTGCGGCGCGGTTACGTTCAGTCTTGAGAGTGCTCATCCCTACCCCTATCAGCGGTGTTATTGCTCGATTTGTCGCAAGACCCAAGGGGGTGGTGGGTATGCGATCAATCTTGGGGGGGATGCCAAGAGCCTGAGGGTGCGGGGGCGTAAGTTGATTTCGATTTATCACGCGCGGATGAAGGGGCCGGGGGATAGTCGGGCGCATGCGAGTACGGCTGAGCGGCATTTTTGCTCGCAGTGTGGGTCGGGGTTGTGGTTGTTCAGTCCGGAGTGGCCGGAGTTGATTCATCCGTTTGCTTCGGCGATTGATACGCCGTTGCCGGTGCCGCCGGAGCATACGCATTTGATGTTGGGGTCGAAGGCGTCTTGGGTTGAGGTGAGTGTTCGGCCGGGGGATCTGGAGTTTGATGAGTATCCGGAGGAGTCGATTGCCCAGTGGCATGGGCGGTTGGGGCTCGGCTGATGGGTGTATATCCGTTATTTAGGTAACGGCCGCTATTGGTTCCGCCCTTACGGCGGCTCACTTTTGAACAGCGCAAAAGTAAGCAAAACGCTCTTGCCCCACCACTCGGCACCTCGCCTAGGCTCGGTGTGCCCTCACTCCGGCTTTGGACCGTGGGCCGCCGCGATGGGCCATCCTTGGCCCAGCGCGGCTAACCCGGCGTCCTGCCGGGTTACCCACGCTCCAAAGCCTGCGTTCGGCCAGCGTGGTTTAACGGGGCGCCTAAGATCAAGATCAAAAGCAGATCAAGAGCACAGCGGCCTACCGGCCGGCTTGAGTGTTGAAGAGCAAAAGCCAAATCAAAATCTACAGCGGGCACGGTCCAAAAAATGTGGGAGCGGGCTTGCTCGCGAAGGTCGTTAACGATGACGCTGGCATCCTGAATGAACGCGGCGCTCTCAGGTTTTTCGCGAGCAAGCCCGCTCCCACAGAAAAGCAGATCTGCTTTCGCTTTGGTCTTTGCTTTTGCTTTTCAACACTCAAGCCGGCCGGTAGGCCGCTGTGCTCTTGCTTTTGATCTTGATCTGACTGCCCCAATAAGCCCGAGGCCGAACGCAGGTATTGCGGAGCGGGTAAACCGGCAGGACGCCGGTTTAGCCCGCGCCGGGCCAAGGATGGCCCGTCGCGGCGGCCCGCGGAGCGGTGGCGGAGTGAGGGAACGCCGAGCCACAGCGAGGCCCGACAGGCGGGGCAGAGCCCTTTGCTTACTTTGGGCCGGGCCGGCATTCCGGCTTTTCCAAAGTGAGCCGCTGTAAGAGCGGAACCATAAGCCGCCGTGACCGAAGAAACGGATATGTACACATGCATGGCGCAGTAATTGCGTACCCCCCCCAAACCACCCCAAAAAAAGGAGCAACCCCATGCAACTACGCGCCTTGCGATATTTCCACG
>NZ_AMXG01000004.1:0-87686 GCF_000313235.1 Pseudomonas sp. PAMC 26793 | reverse complement strand
CGATGGGCCATCCTTGGCCCAGCGCGGCTAACCCGGCGTCCTGCCGGGTTACCCACGCTCCAAAGCCTGCGTTCGGCCAGCGTGGTTTAACGGGGCGCCTAAGATCAAGATCAAAAGCAGATCAAGAGCACAGCGGCCTACCGGCCGGCTTGAGTGTTGAAGAGCAAAAGCCAAATCAAAATCTAAAGCGGGCACGGTCCAAAAAATGTGGGAGCGGGCTTGCTCGCGAAGGTCGTTAACGATGACGCGGGCATTCTGGATGAACGCGGCGGTCTCAGGTTTTTCGCGAGCAAGCCCGCTCCCACATAAAGCAGATCTGTTTTCGTTCTGGTCTTTGCTTTTGCTTTTAACACTCAAGCCGGCCGGGAGGCCGCTGTGCTCTTGCTTTTGATCTTGATCTGACTGCCCCAATAAGCCCGAGGCCGAACGCAGGTATTGCGGAGCGGCCCGCTTCGCGGTGCCGGAGTGAGGGAACACCGAGCCTAAGCGAGGTGCCGACAGGCGGGGCAGAGCCCTTTACTTACTTTGGGCTGGGCCGGCATTCCGGCTTTTCCAAAGTGAGCCGCTGTAAGAGCGGAACCATAGGCGGTCGTTACCTAAATAACGGATATACACTCAAAAAAACTACCCCCCACAATTCCCACCAATCAACTCCCCCGCAAACGCCCTACGCACAAACGGCGTCGAGTCCACGAGCGAGCCATTGACCGTCGCAGAATGATCAAGCTCAGGATAAAAATGCCATTCGATCCGATCCCCCGCCTTGCACGCATCCCTGACAAGCGCCTTTTGCCCCGGCACAAACACATCCCGATCCTGCCCCCCTGTACCGATGAACACCGGAATATCCGTCTTCAACGTCGGATACGCCGACTCACGATAAACCCTGTCGAGTGCCGCTTTCGGCGAACGCTTGAAGCTGTCATTGAAGCTGAGCCCATCCGCCATCACCCGCTGCTCAATGGCATGCAAGCAATCACGCTGACTGCTCTCAAACGCCGGCATCGCACGCTCACTCAAGTAGTCGGCAGGCACGAATGCAGGATCAAACAAAGTGGCCGTACTCAGCCGCAGCAGGTTGTAGGCAAAGGTCGGCACCACCGAACTGCGAGCCTTTTCCACCTCGGCACTGTCACCCGTTTTATGGGCAGCCGCGTAAGGTGTACCGGTCGCCACCACCCCCACAATATCCAACTCGGGCGCATAGTCTTTCGCATAGACCGCCGTGGCAAACGCAGCACGGCCGCCCTGTGACTGGCCGAACACCACCACCCGCTTGGAGAGTTCGAAATCACCCGCCATCACCGCACGAATGCTGTCGAGCACCCCATAGGCCAGCGGACTGGTCAGCCCATACGGATGCAGGCCAGGCGTCCCGAGCCCTTGATAATCGGTGGCGACAATGGCATAGCCCTGGGCCAGCCAATAATTGAGATACCGCGTATCCCGCGGGCTGCGTCCGGCGAACGATGGCGCGCAGATATCGGCGCTGCCCACCGTGCCGTGAGCCCACGCCATCAACGGCCAGCCACCCGGCGGCGGTGTACCTTTGGGCAGGAACAGCGCACCGGAAACGACAATCCGCTTGTGGGTATCGAGACCGTCGGTAGAGGTGTACAAAATACGGATGTTCTGCCCCGCATCGGCTAGGCTTTGCTGGTCGGTCGACGGCTCACTGCGCAGCATCTGCCCGGGTGAGGCAGGCAGCTTGTCGGTCCAGGTGTAGAACGCGGGAACGCCACCGTCGCCAATGGGGGTTTGCTCAGCATTCACACCACTGCATCCCGCAAGCAAAATCGCCAGCGCAAGCGATAACCGTCGCGACATCACCAGCCCTCTTTCAACATCCGCAATTCCAGGTACTGCAACAGCATGATGGTCTTGCCGTCGACAATCTCGGCACTCTCTACCATGGCCAGAGCCGCCTCAAATCTCAGCTCCAGCACTTCGATATCCTCGCCCTCATCTTCCAGCCCGCCGCCATCACTGACCCGATCACCGGGCTGATATTCGCCGATGAAAAAGTGAATGCGCTCCGTCACCGAACCCGGGCTCATGAAGGCCGAATAGATCTTTTCTACATGCCCCACACGGTAGCCCGTCTCCTCTTCCGCTTCCAGGCGAATGCGTTCCTCGGGGCTGGCGTTGTCCAGCAAGCCGGCGGCGGATTCGATCAGGTAGCCGTGGTAACCATTGACGAAGGTGGGCATGCGGAACTGGCGAATCAGCAACACCGTGCGCCGCTCGCGGTTGTACAGCAGGATGGTCGCGCCATTGCCCCTGTCATAGACCTCGCGGGTCTGGGACTGCCAGCTGCCGTCGCGGCGACGCAGGTCGAAGCTGTATTTTTTCAGCACGTACCAGTTATCCGAGAGCAGTTCTTCGGCGTGGATACGAACAGGGCTGTTTTCCATGGCGGGGCCTTTTTGTCTTGTGTTATTCAGCATGTCGTGCAAAATCGTGCACAGTCAAGAAAAAACGTGCAGGAAGCTACCGATGCTGACCCAACAACGCAAACAACACCTGCTGGACACGCTGCACCGCGACGGCCGGCTGATTGCCAAGGAGTTGAGCCAGGCATTGGAGGTTTCCGAGGACACGATACGCCGCGACCTGCGGGAAATGGCCAAGGAAGGTTTGCTGCTGCGGGTGCATGGCGGCGCCTTGCCGGCTTCGCCCGCGATGGCGGATTTTTCGGTACGGGAACACCTGGTGCCCGAGGAAAAAATCGCCATTGGCCGCGCGGCAGCACAACTTGTGCAGCCCGGCCAGGTGGTGTTTATCGATGGCGGTACCACGTGCCTGCAACTGGTCCATCAATTGCCGGCGGACCTCAGCGCCACCGTGGTCACCCACAGCCCGTCGATTGCCATGGCCTTGGTGGATCATCCGCAGATTGAAGTGATCATGCTCGGCGGCCGGCTGTTTCGCCATTCACTGGTGGGGGTTGGCGCGGCCACGCTGGAGGCCATCGGCCGGGTAAACGCCGACCTCTATTTCATGGGAGTGTGCAGTGTGCACCCGAGTGCCGGCCTGTCTACCGGCGATTATGAAGAGGCGGTGGTCAAGCGCGCGCTGTGCCACGCCGCCGCTGAAACCATCGTGCTGGCCACCTCGGAAAAGCTCAACACCGCATCGCCCTACCAAGTGGTGGAGCTGGCCCATGTCAGCGCGATCGTCGCATTGGCCAGTACGCCGCAGGCACTGCTGCAACCCTATGAGGCCCAGGGGCTGACGCTTTATCTTGCGTGACCGTCAACTCTCCTTGATGGCCTCCCATGATGCGGCGACTTGCGTAGCGTCCGAGGCTTGGACCCGCGCCAGGTCAACCGGATACTCGACATGCGGATTCTCAGCGAAACGCGTGGCGGTGAACTGGCCGTTACTGGCCCGCAGAATATAGCCGCTGTCCAGGCACAACGCAGAAGCCAGGAAGATCACCCCGGGGGTTACCCACTCCGGCTTGAGGTTGTGCGGCTCGCCGCTCACGCCCCACATGCGGGTCTTGGCTACCGGCGAGATGGCATTGACCAGGATTCCATCCTCGGCCCCTTCCCCACTCAATGCATTCATGATCCCCAATTGCGCCATCTTGCCGGCGCTGTAGGCCACGAGTCCCGGCTGGGCATAGTGCGTGTACATCGCACGGTCAGAGGTGGTCAGCACGATGCGCGGTGCGATGGATTGCTGGAGATGCCGCCAGGCGTGTTTGCACAGCCAGATCGGTGCGTAGACATTGATGTCCATTGCCCGTCGGATAAACGCCGCGTCGGCGGCCTCGATCGGTTGATAGCCGACCCAGCCGGCATTGTGGATCAGGATATCGAGCTGCCCGAAATGGGTGATGGCGCATCCGATCAGGTCTTGGCAGCCAGCTTCACCGGACAGGTCACCCACGTGGCTAACCACCTGCAGACCTTCACGTTGAAGCGCCAGCGCAGCCGCCTGGACCACCTGTGGGTCCGCACCATCACCGAGGGTGTCCGCGCCGATATCACTGATCACTACCTGCGCGCCGAGGCGCGCCAACTCACGCGCATAGCTGAAGCCCAAGCCTCGGGCGGCACCGGTCACGATTGCGGTTTTACCTGTAAAGTCCATCGTTGCGTTCTCCTGATAGGCACTCCACCCTAACAACCCGAGGCCACCCTGTTTAATACTGAAAAACAGCGATGTTGATACCCCGGACGTATCAAGCCCCACAGGCTCCATCTACCTGAAGGAACAGCCCTGATGATCGAAACCCGCCTGCTGCGCCAGTTCGTTGCCGTTGCCGAGGAGCTGCACTTTCACAAGGCTGCGCTGCGCCTGCATATGGCGCAGCCCGCGTTGAGCCAGGCGATCAATCGCCTGGAACAGAAGTTGGGGTTTGCCCTGCTGGAGCGTGACCGACGCGGTGTGCGGCTGCTGCCGGCCGGAGCAGCGTTTCTTCAGACGGCCTACACCGTCCTCGGGCAATTGCAGCAAGGCGTCGAACACGCCCGGCAGGTGTCCCAGGGAGTCGCCGGCACCCTCACCATCACCTCGGTGTCGATTGCCGGTTATCCCTGGCTGCTGGATGCCCTCAAGCAGTTTCGCCAGGCGTTTCCCAAGGTGCAGCTGGTGATCAAGGAAATGCCCTCCGCCAGCCAGGCGAAAGCTCTGATAACGGGTGAGGCCGATATCGCCTTTTTGCGCCGTCTGCCGGGTCTGGCAGATCACATCGAGTCCCGGCTACTACTGGATGAACCGATTCTGATGGCGCTGCCCGTGGACCATCCCGATGCCGGCAACGCCGCTATCGAGCTGAAGGATTTCGCCGATGCCGACTTTGTGTTCACCCCACAGGTATTGGGCAGCGGCTATCACCACCAGTTGATCGCCTTGTGCGAGGCCGCAGGCTTCTATCCGCGTGTGGTCCAGGAAGCCGATCAATTGCACACCCTGATTGGCCTGGTGGCGTGTGGGTTTGGGGTGGCACTGGTACCAGAGTCGATTGCCCGTTCGATCACCGGTGACAACGTGGTGTTTGTTCCCCTCTCCGTCTCGCCTTCCACCATCGGGCTCTACCTCAATTGGAGCACCGACAATCCCTCGCCATTACCCGGACACTTCTTCTCAGTACTGGAAGGAGCCCTGTAATACTTTGCAAGCAATGCCCGATGACGGCTGTCTAAATATTTCCTGCACAGCCAAGGCATCTGTTAAAACCCGTGCTTTGCCTCTGTCCTGGAACCTTCATGTCTTCACGTTTCCTGTCCCGCCTCGGCTTGCGCTGGTTTCCCCTGCTGTGCATGGCGGCCTTGATCATCGGCCTGCCCGTGGGGTGCGCGGTGCTGCAACACAAGGAGCGCGAACTGCTGTTTCGCGTCGAGCCGGGCACAGCCAGTTGGTACAGCGGGTTGCCGCGTGATGTGCAGGAGTTCGACCTGAAACCCGCAAGTTTCAAGTCCGGGCAAAATATTCACGGCTGGTGGTGGCCGGCGGCGCAGAAGGACGCCCCGGCGATTCTCTATTTGCACGGCGTACGCTGGAACCTCACCGGCCAACTGTTTCGCATCGAACAACTGCGGGCCCTGGGCTTCTCGGTACTGGCCATCGACTATCGCGGCTTCGGCCAGAGCCGGGGTGACCTGCCTTCGGAAACCAGCGTGTACGAAGACGCGCGCATTGCCTGGGAACGCTTCCAGGTACTGCAACCCGACCCCGCCAAACGCCTCATATACGGGCACTCCCTGGGTGGCGCTGTGGCCATCGACCTGGCGGCAGAGCTGGGCAAGCAGGCCGCGGATAACCATGTGCCGCCCCCGGTGCGCGGGCTGGTAATCGAATCCACCTTCACCTCCCTGGCAGATGTAGCCACGGCGGTGGCCAATACTTCATTGCCGGTGCGCTGGCTGCTGTCACAGAAGTTCGATTCCATCGACAAGATCGCCGATATCCACATGCCGCTACTGGTGGTCCACGGACTCGCCGATGCCTTTGTGCCACCGCGTTTCAGTCAGCAATTGTTTGATGCCGCGCAAGAGCCCAAGCACCTGTTGCTGGTGCCCGGCGCTACTCATAACGACAGCATGCGGCTGGCTGGGCGCAACTATCGCCAGGCCCTGGATAGCCTGATGCAATCGAAGCGCCCAACCCAAGTGGCCGGTCCCTCTACCGGGCGCCCGAACGACTCGTAAATCTGCATTTCGGCACCGGTTTCGCCGGTGCCTGTCAAGGCGCAAAGCCTGCCCATACTGGCCACAAACAGCGACTGATCAAATATTAACCGCCGGTTAAATCGCCATACCCGCCGGGCTCAAGGGAAGTTATCCACAGAGATACCCACGGTTTTCGTGGACAACTCTTTTTATTTTTTTACGATTTTTTTGCTCAGTAATGCTCCGTTGGAGCGCTTCACGGCAGCTAAAACGCCTGCATCACCTCGCTGGCCGAAACCCCGGCCCTGGCGACCGAGCACGCTCATGAACCTGCGTGGTTTGGTCATGATTTTCAGCACATTCGACAGGACGGCTGAGGTGTACAGCCACCCATTGCGTTTCCGTCGAATGCTGATTAATCTCGCACAAACACGCATTAACGAGCATAAACATGCATAACACCCATACCGCCGTCGACCTGCCCTCCCTGCGCAAACAAAAAATCCTGTTGCTGCTGGAACGCGACGGCAAGGTCACCGCCTCGGAACTGGTGGAACATTTCGCCGTTTCCCAGGACACCATTCGCCGCGACCTCGGCGAACTCGCCTCCGCCGGTTTGCTGCAACGCGTGCATGGCGGCGCCCTGCCGCGACCAAAGGACACCGGCAAGGACTTCTTCACCCGGTTCGGCGAAACCACCGCGACCAAACGCCACCTGGCGCAACTCGCCGCTGATCGCGTGGAAGACGGCCAGATCGTGCTGTTCGACTCCGGTACCACCACCCTGCAAATCGCTCAGTCTTTGCCGCACTCCATCAAGCTGACCGCCGTCACCCACTCACCGATGATTGCCATCGCGTTGTCCGAGCACCCCAATGTGACGGTGATCCTCGCCGGTGGCCAACTCAACCCGGTGACCATGGCCGCCAGCGGGCATGAAGCATTGCGGCTGATCCAGGGCATCAAGGCCGACCTGCTGTTCACGGGCGTGTGCGCCCTGCATCCGCAGGTCGGCATCAGCTCGCTGCACTTTGAGGAGGTGGCGGTAAAACAAGCTATGCTCGACAGCGCCTCCCACGTGGTGGCCGTCACCCTGGCCGACAAACTGGGCGCCGTGGAGCCATTTGTGGTGGCACCGTGCAGCCGCATTCATACCCTGATTACCGAGTGGCATGTGCCACCGGGCAGCGTCGAGGCTTATGAATGCCTGGGGCTGGAGGTGATGCAAGTGGATGCCTGACAACCGCCCCATAACAGGCCAGGCCCGGTCGCCTGTGCAGAGGAATATTCCCATGGCGTTTCCCGTACTGATCCTGGATGCCCCCAACCCTCCCCTGCTCCATGATGAGATCGAACGGTGCTTGGCATACGGGTTGGAAATCACCCTCAACCTGCACTATTTCGCCGACCAGCAAAGCATCAAAAAACAGTACGCCGGGCGCATTCAGTTCCTGGATATCAACTGCCACGACACACCTTCGCTGATCAGCGCCGTGGTCAACGCCGGTGGCTACAGCGTCCTCAAGACCCGCTTGAACATTCCCCTGGGCGCTGCACTGATCAACGCCGCGGCCTCACCTGGTCTAAGCAGCCCGTTGCAGGCGATCGCCCAGGCCGGCGTCGGGCTTAACCATATCGACTTGCAGGCCGCCGCCGAGCATGGCGTGGCCGTGCTCAATACCCCGGGCTCCAACGCAACGGCCGTGGCGGAATATGTGCTGGCGCAAACCCTGCTCCTGTCTCGGGACCTTAACCTCTACAACACCCAAACCCATCAAGGCCAGTGGTCGAAAGGCCTGCTCGCCCCTGCTTTGCAAATCGCCGAGTTGACGCTGGGGCTGGTGGGCACCGGCAGGATCGCCCAGGTGCTTGCCCATAAGGCCCGGGCCTTGGGCATGCACGTGATCGCCACCGGCTCGGAGCGATTCACCCGGCAGGCCGCCGCGAACCTGGGCCTGCAATGGCGCGCCACACTCGGCGAATTGCTGGATGAGGCCGATGTCGTGTCCATTCACACGCCGCTCACCCCGCAGACCAAGGGCTTGTTCGACAGCACTGCATTCACGCGGATGAAGCCGGGGTCGATCCTGATCAATACAGCCCGTGGCGGCATTGTCGACGAGGGCCAGTTGGCGACGTTCATGACGCGCTTTCCCGGCCATATCAAGGGGGTCGCCATCGATACCTTTGCCAGGGAAAAACATCAGTTCGAATCGCCTTTGACGGGTATCACCAACGCAATACTGACGCCACACATCGCGGGCAATACCCGTACCGCAATCACCGAGGCGTCAGCGCAAATCATTGACCACATTCATGCCTTCCACCAAGCAAGGCTTGAAGGCTGAGGGCATCCGCGACCGCATGGCCACTGGCGGTGTTGTCAAAAATGCACCAGGTGGGAACGCCCTCGGTTGACGATCTTTGCATCGCCTCGCACAGGGCGCGTAATCGATCCATTTCGTAGGCGCTGTGATAGATACGCGGCGAACCGTGCAGGCGCCAATAACGCACGCCCTGCCAACCTCTCGGTACGTCACCTTCAGCAATCACCGGCGGATCGGCGGCCACCCGGCCTATTTGATACTCCTGCAACATGCCTTCGGCCTGCACCCAACTGGCATGCCGGGGCTCCAGCACCACATTGCCGGCGAAGCGTTGGCGCAAGGCCGTGAAGAAACCGGCAGCGATGGCTGCCTCATAGTTCAATGAAGGTGGTAATTGCACCAGCAGGCAGCCCAGGCGATCACCCAACTGCAGGCACTGTGAGAGGAATTCATCCAGCGCCTTATCGCAGTCATGCAGACGCAACTCATGGGTTATCAACCGAGGCACCTTGACCGAAAAACCAAAGCCCGGCGGCACCGATTGCGCCCATCGCTCATAGGTTTGCGGACGATGGGGACGATAAAAGGAGCTGTTGATTTCAACTGCATTCAAGCATGCGGCATAACGTTGCAGATGGGTGCCCTGGCGGGGAAAGCGAGGCCATTGCTCACGAGGCAGGCTCCAACCGGCACACCCCAGAAAAATCGGCATCAGAACAGCACCGACGCTGCATCCCTCATGAAGATCTCCACCGTCTTCGGCCCGACGCCTTCGAACGCGTTCAAGCGTTTTTCAAACTCCCCGCGGTCGGCACTGGCATCGTGGATGTGACTGATTTTGCCTGCGTACTCCGCATTCAATTTGCTACTGAGGTCTAGCAAGCGTTGCGCCGTGCTTTCGTCGTAACGCACGTAATGCGCCTCGCCGAGCATGGCCACCAACTCACGGGAGGTGCAGTGTTGCAGTTTGCGCGGCGTGTCCCGGCCATGCTTCACCACTATCACCTGATAGGCCTGGGCCGCGATCTGCGCCTGAATGCGCTTGCCCATCAAGAAGCTGGCGATAAACCACTTGAACAGTGCGATGTCATCACCAGGCCTGAGTTCGATACCCAGCTCACCGGCGCTGATGGATCGGCCCATGGAGGTTCTCCTGCTATTCAACGGTCAGGCTCCAGCCTCGGAGCCGTTATGCAGCAGAGCCCATGATTTTTTGATAGTTCAAGGAAATTGCCTGGGCTGCGGTCGGGAGAAATAAGCGCAAATTAATTTAAACCTTTTGCTCAGGCACCCGCTCAACAGTCAGGTAACGGCATCGCGCCATTCTTCAGAAGAAGCGTCATGAAGCACGTGCTTAAGCCGCGTCCTCTGACAACGCCGAACTCAAGGCTTTCGCCGAGAAGACGCTGCCGACGCTCGAAACCCATTTGAAGATGGCCAAGGAACTGCAGTCCCAGCACGCCAACTAATCATCTACCCACTCAGGAGACACTCGACCATGAGTTCGCAACTGCACGGCAAAAAGATTCTGATCATCACCTCCAACACTGGCATCGAGCGCGACGAATTGCTCAAGCCGCTGGAAGCCCTGCGCGGTTTTGGCGCCACGGTAACCCACGGCTCGAGCAAAGGTGGCAGCACCCAGACCTTTCTCCAGGACACCGAGAAAGACAGGACAGTGGAGTCCGATGCCAAGCTTTCGGATCTGCACGGCAGTGATTTTGATGCACTGGTCATCCCCGGCGGCACCGTCAACGCTGACACCCTGCGTCAGGATGCCGATGCCTTGCGGCTGATCAATGATTTCGTCAAGGCAGGTAAAACCGTAGCCGCCATCTGCCACGGCCCTTGGGCCCTGATCGATGCCGGCGTGATCGAAGGCAAGACCCTCACCTCCTACAAAAGCGTGCGTACCGACCTGGTCAATGCCGGCGCAGCCAACTGGGTGGATGCGCAGGTGAAAGAATGCCCGGCCAATGGCTGGACGTTGATCACCTCGCGCACGCCTGATGATTTGCCTGCGTTCAACGAGGCGATTGCCAAAACCCTGGCGGCTTGACGCCACCCAACGCAAACAGGCGCCCTTGGGCGCCTGTTCTTTTTCGATTCTGTCTTAGCTTTTGCCGTGCTCAACGGTGTGTGTCGCGCGGTTCACACCCTTGGGCCCAAACAGCGCCCAGAGGATCAGCCCCAACAGCGGCATGAAGATCAGTACCACCAACCATAAACCCTTGGTTTCCCAGCCACTGCCACTGCGCAGCACACTGTTGATCGCCCACAGTTCCAGCAGCACCAGAATCACTGCCAAGCCAATCCAGACATATTCGATTTGCATGATTCATCCTCCTGAGGTCGTATGGGTTAGGTCAAGCAACGCGACCGAGGGTTCATTAAAATTGCAGTGGATGGCTCTCGCCCAACGGTTGCGGCACATGCGCCGTAACCTTCTAGACTCAACGGCACGTCACCTCTTACCCACGGAGGCCCAGGATGACCGAGCACATCATCCACTTTCACTGCCAGATCGATCAGGGCACCACCGAGCGCTTTCGGGATTGCTGCCTGGACGCCATCGAGCAAGGCGCCAGTTCGTTGCTGTTGAACCTGTCGACCACCGGTGGCAGCACCAATTTCGGCTTTACCCTCTACACCTTCCTCAAGTCCCTGCCGGTGCCGCTGTGTGCAATCAATGCAGGCAATATCGAGTCCATGGGCATCATCATGTTCCTGGCGGCCGGTCGCCGGATCACCACGCCCCATTCCCGCTTTTTGATCCACCCGATGAACTGGTACTTCAACCAGAGCTCCGTCGATCATCAGCGTCTGCGGGAATACCTCTCAAGCCTGGACAACGACCTGGCGCGCTACGTGAAAATTTACGAACTGGAAACCGCCAACGCCGACACCCACCTGGATATTTTCAAGTGCCTGTCGGCCGAGGAAAAAGTCATCGCCGCCCACGAGTCACTGGCCTACGGGATTGCCCATGAGGTGGAACAGATCGTGTTTGCCGACGACATCAAGCACTGGAAAGTCAGCGGCGGTTGAACAGGGCCATTCGTCGCATGACTGGAAACTTTTTCAAACTTTGATTTGGCTGGCGGATTCCCAATTAGGCAACACCATTGATTCGCTCATCATTGAGGGTTTTGAAAATGGCTAACAGTGGAAAAACCACCCCAGGCGCTGGTCACAAGGACCAGCAAGAAACCACGCGTAAAAGCGGCGGCCAGGGTTCAGGCGGCAATGTCGCCAATGACCGCGCAAAGGCTTCTGAAGCCGGCAAAAAAGGCGGGGCTCATGGCCACGCCCCAGGCTCCAAGAAGTCTTGATTGAGGCGTCGCCGAAGCCTGGATGTGGTCCGGGCTTCGGTCCCAATCGCCAAGAGGGATTGAGTCATGAAGACCAGCATTTCCCAAAGGATCGTACTCGCCGCCAGCTTGACGCTCGTACTGTATGCCCCCGCCTACGCAGCCTTCGGCGACAACACCGCCCCCGAGGCACCCGCCTTGAGCGGCAACAGCCCACCCGGCTCGGCGCTGCCGCCCGGCACCTATCCCAGCAGTCCTTCAGGGGCCGATAGCAGCGGCAACAAGGGCGCTGAAACCAAAGCACCCGCGCCGTCAAAGAGCGTGAAAAGCACCCGCAACAAAGGCACCTCGACCCAGCATCCCGCCCGCAAGAGCGGCAAGAAAACCGCTCCTGCAGCGGGAAGTTGAGCAACTAGAGCTCGCTTGGGCCACCGATAAAGTCCAGGCGCACGTTCAACCACTGCCGAACGATTTCCCGGGACGCTTGCCGGGCATCAACAACAGAGAAGCCCCGCTCGCGCTGCAACCAGTCGCTCGTCGCTTGGCGCGCTGGCTCAATGGCAGCCAGCGCCTGCTGGCGTTGCTTGGTGGGCCATTGTTTATCAGCGCCCCAGTTGCGCAGGGTTAATTCAGGATCCTGGCCCTTCCCTGCGGCGCCTGGCTGGAGAAACAGCCGAGGCGACGCAGTGGCCTTGAGCGAAAGAGCGCTCCAGTCGGCATAGCTGGCGAAGCGGATCGTGCCCTCGTTCTGCGAGGCCGTGGACAAAGGCTCGGACAAACTGTCGTCCAACCGCTTCCATGCCGGCTGTGCAAACAGATCACCTTGGGGGGCACAGATCGGCGCAAAACTGTCGCGGGTGGAACCGTACAACGACCCGAACGACTCATACGCGACCTCGCCCTGCCGGCTGAAGACAAAGCAGTGCACATAGGGGCGCTGGTCGGCGAACAGCTGATACTGTTGGCGCTCAATCATCATGCGCAGCAAGGTCAATGTCACCCGGTCACGGCTGACGGCGGGATCGTTTTGCAGGTCCTGCCAGATCGACCAGGGAAAACTGTCTTCCTTGAGTGCAACGATGACCTGCCTGCGATTCTCCTCGGCCTCATTCTCCGTGACGCCACTGCCGGGCTCAAAACGCTGCAAGTAAACCAGCCAGGCGGCGGCCAGTTCGTTCATCGGGTAGCGCCTGAGCCCTTCTGCTGCCTGGGCCGGATGGTATGGAATACTGGCAATGATTGCGTCAAGGGCAGCGGTGTCTTTGTGGATGATGGTTCCCACCTCGACCACTCGGTGGCTCAGTTGGGATTGAAGGCAGCCGGGCAGTTGTTCTGGGGTACCGGCACACGCGTTGCGAGTCTGCAGCCAGGTGCGCTGGCCACGGCGCAGTTCGTCGCGCTGGTCGGGTGCCAGTTTGGCCATTGCCTGGCTGTAGTACACGCCCAGCGTAGTGTCGAGTTCGCTTAATTCAGGGCTGGCGCAAATGGTCTTTTCCACCGCGGTGGAGGCCTTTTTACAATCGAAGGACGCGCCACTGGCAGGCATCCCTGCGCCCATCAGCACGCCAGCGAGCAACAACATTGGATAGGCAGAATGAATACGTCGGGCCATGACTTTCCTTGGGTGAGTTCCTTTCAAGGCGCTTATTGTGCCGACGCGATTGCCAATGTCCAGTCTGCCGGCACAGCGTTACGAACTGCTTGCCATCGGGGGCCGGTCGCATGCCAGCTCACGCTCAATCTGTTCGATGCTTGGCAGGCTGGTTTGCAGCTCTGCGGGCAGTGACTCCACCAGTTGATACTCGGCAAGACCGATAGGACGCGAGCTATCACGCAGGGCGTATTCGGCCACTACTTCGTTTTTGCTCTTGCACAGCAGCAGGCCGATGGTGGGGCTGTCCTGCGGGTGCTTGAGCTGGGCGTCTACCGCCGCGAGGTAAAAGCCCAACTGCCCCAGATGGTCGGGTTTGAATTTGCCGGCCTTGAGTTCGATCACCACATAGCACCTCAGCTTGAGGTGATAAAACAGCAGGTCGACGAAAAACTCCTCACCTCCCACATCCAGCAATACTTGCCGCCCCACGAAGGCAAAACCGGCGCCCAGTTCCAGCAGAAAATCGGTGACATGTTTGACCAGGGCGTTTTCGATTTCACGTTCCTGCGCGTCAAGGGACAGGCCGAGGAAGTCGAAGCGGTAAGGATCCTTAAGTGATTCGCGAGCCAGGTCGGATTGGGCTTTGGGCAGCAGTCCCTCGAAGTTGCTGACCGCATTGCCGCTGCGCTCCAGCAGGCGACCTTCGATTTGCATCACCAGGACGTTACGCGACCAGTTGTGCTCGATGGCCTGTGCAATGTACCAGCGACGGGTTTCGGGGCCGGGCAGCCTGTCCAGCAACACCAGGTTATGGCCCCAAGGCAATTGTGCAGCAGCCTGTTGCACAAATTCGGAATCCGGCCACGCCTCGGCAAATGCACGCATGTACTTCAGGTTGCGCGGCGAAAAACCCTTCATCTCCGGAAACGCTGAACGCAAATCCTGCGCCAGCCGCTCAATCACCTTGGTCCCCCAGCCCTGCCGTGCTTGCCGGGTCAAAATATCCTGGCCGATTTGCCAATACAGCAACACCAGCTCGCGGTTTACCGCCAGGGTGGCGCGCTGCTGGGCGGAGTGGATTCGACTCTTGAGATCGGACAGCCAATCGCTGTATCCCTCGGGTGGTGTGATCAGGCTATCGGGGGTCTCACTCATTCCTTTTCCCTCGTGGGTTGGGCAGGCGGCCGATAGTAGCGAGGGAAAAATGCGTGATGGGCCAGCAGAATGCTTTCGATACAAATCAACTGGAACCGTACCTTCAGGCGCATCAAGGGGTGCCTCAACATGCGTGCTGTGGTCAAATGAGCCGGTCACTTCCACGGTTATTCCCGATCTATGAACGCCACACCCACCGACGACAGCCAGGCATCCACCGGGGACCGCATCCTGTTCCTGCTCAAGACCCGTGGCCCACTGAAAACCACGGACCTGGCTGCGCTGCTGGACATCACCTCCGAAGCCGCCCGCCAGCAAATCCAGAAGTTGCAGGTCGCGGAGTTGATCGTCGGCGTATCAGCCCCCATCTCGGGTGCCGGCCGGCCATCGTTGAAGTGGACTCTGACCGAAACCGCCCAAAGCAAATTCCCCGATTCCCACAGCGTGCTGACGTTGCACCTGATCGAGTCCATCGAAGGGATTTTTGGCAGCGAAGGCGTGGAAAAAGTCATCGCCAGCATGGAGGCGACCGCCAAGCATGAATACATCCAGGCTTGCTCCGTCGCATCCAGCTTGCGGGAGAAAGTCGAGATCCTGGTGCAGATTCGCGAGCGCGCCGGGTACATGGCGCAGATGGAGCCGCTGAACGATGGCTGGCTACTGGTGGAAAACCACTGCCCGATCTGCGTGGCCGCCCGCAAATGCCAGGGTTTCTGCCGCTCGGAGCTGCAGATTTTCCAGGCGGCGCTCGGCGATGAGAATGTGGTTGAACGGCGCGAGCATTTGATTTCCGGGGATCGACGTTGCGCCTACAGCATCCAGCCTCGCCGCCCGTAAGAAAGAGGCTGCGATGGGCTGCGCAGCAACCGCAATTCCAGCGCCGCAGTGTCCCGGATACACCAACGGTTCAGGACTCACAATTGCTGCGCAGTCCATCGCAGCCTAAGCCCCAGGCCGAAGTCAGGCCCATTGCAGGTTGAACAGTGCGAACGCCAACAGCGCCCAGATCGCCAGCACCAAGTGCGTCAGCTGCAAGCCCTCCTGGCGAATCCAGTAACCGAACCACAAGCCTCCCAGCAGCATCGCAAACACGAAAGCCGAGAAGCCGCTGAGGGCGAGATTGAGCCATGGCCGGGCGGCCGAGAGGCCATCACCGAGGACCAACTGGTAGCTGCCGGTCCATGCCGCCACTGCCGCGATCACTTGCAGCGCCAACACAATCAGCAGGGCCAATTGATGCAGGCGCGGGGAACGCACAGCGCGCCTCAACAGAGGTATATCGATGGTCGGAGCCTGGTGCAGTGGCGCCATGGCCATGGTCGCACCCACCGCACCGACCGAGCTGCGAAAAGCCTGCCCGTTGTTGACCACGGCGAGGGTCAGCCAGACACTCAAGCCCAAAGCCTGAGTGCCCAGGAATAACCCGGCGGAACCATCCGGCAGCCATGCCTCGACGCTCATCCAAACCTCCTTGTCTGCTGAAGGGCAAATCAGGCTCTCGGCATATAACCAAGAACATGCTTGGATAATACGGTGAGCGCTTTAACTTACACAAGGCAAACTTTTAGATCCGGTAAACGTTGTTGCCCAGTGGATCAAGCAAAACCTCAAGGCACCGGCAACCACCCGCTGAACCGCCCCTGGCTATCCAGCGCGCACCAGGCGAAATCCCCGGGCAGCGGCGGCAGTTTCTGCAGCGGTACGCCGCTGCCCTGCTTCCAATCCACCACTTGCAGGGGTGAACCTTGCCAGGCCAGAACCAAGCCCCGGGCCTGGCTGGTGTCATCGCTGACCCAACGGGCCGCCGCCGCTGTCATGAACGCTTCGATGGGTTCTTCATCGATCTGCGTGCGATACACCGAGCCGAGCAACCAACGGCACACGCTCACATGGTAAGTCCAGTTCAGGGAGGGACGGTTGCGGTAGGCCCAGGTCATGAAACTGCGAAACAGGTTCAAGCCCTCCGGCGGGTCGAGCTTGAGCAAACCAGGGCAGATGTCGAACAAGGTGTGCCAATACGGCAGCAACCGTGCATCCAGGTGGACGAAACAGCGGGCGTTACTCGGGTATTCGACAGATGGCAACAACACGTCGCCTCGCGACGGACGGCGCGACGCCTTGCTGACCAGGCGGGCAGCGCCGGAAGGCAGGATAGAGCTCATGAAACGCACTCACACTAGTGACGATAGAACGCCTCCTGGTAACAGGAGGCCCAAGGCACACGTCAGAATGCAGGGGAAGCGCGAGGGTTGGCCGAGGGCCAGGAATACCGCGGAGGCGCCTTGTTACGCTGCTCATGAGCCGGGCGCGGCTTTTGCCCAAGGCCCAACAGCCAGGCCAGGCAAAACAGGAAGACGATGCCCAGGGTCACGGCGGAGCACACCGGGCAGGCGAAGAAGTTCGACCAGCTGCTGGCCGTCGGATTACCCAGGCCGGCATCCGAGGACGGCGCCTTGGTGCCCAGGCTTGAACAGAACTGCCCGCCCAGGCCATTGAGCTCCAGGCCCATCATCTGCCCATGACCCAAACCGCAGACGAACACATTGAACAGGACGCAAAAATACAGGGTCCAGGCAACAAGTGAGCGGTCCGGGCGGGTCAGTTTCATGGCGGCGACTTTACCACAGCTCCTGTATCTGGCCCTGCCTGTGACAGAACGTCGCAGATTACGCCTGCAGGCCCAGGTTGTTAGAATGCCACGCTCTCCTCGCCTGATTTAACGCTTCGTGGTACCCAGGCGCTTCACAGGATGCACAGTTGATGAGTACGTTATTCACCCGCCGCAAAGTCCTCTCCGGCATGGGATTGCTGGGACTGGGCCTGCTGGCCGGCTGTGACAACAGCCCGAAACTGAACTTCAAGTACGGCAAGGATCTGAGCGACAAGATCATGGGCCGTACCTTCAAGCTCAAGAACACAGACGGCGAAACCGTCACCTTGAGTTCCTTCCGCGGCTTGATGCCGGTGGTGTTCTTCGGCTTCACCCAGTGCCCTGCCGTGTGCCCGACCACCCTGGCGCGCATGGCCCAGGCGAAAAAACTGATGGGCCGCGACGGCAAGATCATGCAGGTGGTGTTTATCACCCTGGATCCCGAACGCGACACACCCAAGATTCTCGACGCCTACGTCAAGGCCTTCGACCCGAGCTTCGAAGCGCTGTACGGCACCCCGGAAGAAATCGCCGTGGCCGCCAAGGAATTCGGGATCTTTTATGAAAAGATCCCCGCCGGCGACAGCTACACCCTCTCCCACACCGCCACCAGCTTTGTGTTCGACACCCGAGGCACCCTGCGCCTGGGCCTGTCTGCCTCGCTTAACGCCAAAGAGTGCGCAGAAGACCTGCTCACCGTCATGGAGGTCTGCTAATGACTGCCGTTCAACACCTCAAACGCGTCGCCCTCGGTCTTTCCCTGCTGGGCCTTGCCGCACACGCCAGCGCACAGGCCGTGGTCACCGACGCGTGGGTACGCGCCTCGGTACCGGGCCAGCCGTCCAGCGGTGCGTTCATGACCGTGACGGCCGACAGCGACAGCAAACTGCTCAGCGTGGCGTCGCCGGTCGCCAAGACCGTGCAGATCCATGAGATGACCATGAAGGACGACGTGATGCGCATGGGCCCCGTGGACTCGGTGCCGTTGCCTGCCGGCAAGGCCGTCAAGCTCGACCCGGATGGCTATCACGTGATGCTGATCGACCTCACCGCCCAGATCAAGGAAGGCGACCAGGTGCCGCTGACCGTCACCGTGGAAAATGCCAAGGGCGAAAAGCAGTCGATTGAAGTCAAGGCCCAAGCCCGCGCGTTGAACTCGATGGAAACCATGGATCACAGCAAGATGCACTAAGGCGCAGATCAAAATGTGGGAGCGGGCTTGTGTGGGAGCGGGCTTGCTCGCGAATGCGGTGTGAGAGTCACCGGATGTATTGACTGATCCACCGCTTTCGCGAGCAAGCCCGCTCCCACATTGGCCCTTCAGTGTCTGAAAAATCGGGCGTCCCCTTCATACTTTTTTCGTCTCACCTCAACACTTTCTATATATTTTCAATCTGCAAAACAACTCGTTAGCCTGCGCAAGCCGGACGCGTCTCCCTGTCGCCGTCCAGCCAGATAATTCTAAAAATAAGTAGCAGACAACGGGAATAACAATGAACAAATCCCCCATTACCCTGGGCCTGACTTCGGCCACCCTCGGTTTGACCCTCGCCTTCCCAACCTTTGCCGAAGCTGACTTTTTTGAAGACAGCAAGGCCGACCTCGAATTTCGCAACTTCTACTTCAACAGCGATTACCGCCAGCCCAACGCGAGCCAGTCCAAGCGCGATGAGTGGGCCCAAGGGCTGATCCTCAATTACCAGTCGGGCTATACCGAAGGTTTGGTGGGGTTTGGGATCGATGCCATCGGCTTGCAAGGCCTGAAACTCGACTCAAGCCCAGACCGCCAAAACACCGGCCTGCTTCCCGTCGGCGAGGATGGGGCTCCGGACAGCTACAGCCGAATGGGCGCCACCGCCAAGGCGCGGATCTCCAAAAGCGTACTGAAATTCGGCACGCTGATCCCCAAGCTGCCGACCGTGCTGCCCAACGACGGCCGGCTGCTGCCCCAGACTTTTCGCGGCACCCAACTGACCAGCCAGGACATCGCCGGCCTGACCTTCGACGCCGGGCGCCTGACCCGCAACACCCTGCGTAACGACAGCGGCCATGCAGACATCGAAGTCGACGGCAAAGGCATCAAGGGCGCCGTGCCCAGCGATAAATTCGACTTCGCCAGTGCCAGCTACGCCTGGACCAAAACCTTCGTCACCGGCTATCACTACGCCAACCTCGAAAACAACTACAAGCAACACATCTTCAACCTGGTCCACACCCTACCATTGGGTGACGCCCAGTCGTTCAAGACCGACCTGCGTTACGCCGACTCCAGCAAGGAAGGCAACAGCAACATCGACAACCAGGCCTTCGGCGCCAAGTTCACCTATAGCGTCCACGGCCACTCGTTCGGCACTGCTTACCAGCGCATGAAAGGTACCACCGGCTTTCCCCACCTGGACGGTACCGATTCCTACCTCGTCAACTACGTGATGATCTCGCCGGACTTCGCCAACCCCGAGGAAAAATCCTGGCAGGCCCGCTACGACTATGACTTCGCCGCCCTCGGCATCCCCGGCCTGACCTTCATGACCCGCTACCTCAAAGGCGACAACTTCGTGCGCACCCGTAACCTGGAAGGCACCGAGTGGGAGCGCAACACCGATATCGGCTACGTGTTCCAGAGCGGCGCCCTGAAGAACCTTGAAGTGAAATGGCGCAATGGCACGTATCGCAGCAATGGCAGCGGCAGCGATATCGACCAGAACCGTTTTATCGTCAGCTACACCCTGCCCTTGCTGTGATTTTTCCCGGAGCGTTGCACATGAATAACAAAAATAGCCTGATCCACCTGGCCGTCGCCTTTGCCCTGTTCAGCAGTTACGGCGCCTACGCCGCCGACACCGGTGCGCTGCCTTGCAACACCACCGAAGAATGCGCGGCCCAGGCGGCCAAAGTCGGGGCCACGCCGGGCTCTTCGCAATCCGCCCACAAGGCCAAGGGCGATTCGACCCAAACCCAGTTCGCCTGGCTGAACCGCATCAACAAAGCGTCGATCGTGATGCTCACCGAAGAAGGCATCGTCAAGCCGGACATGGGCCACAAGATCGCCTGCGGTGTGCGCTTCGCCATCGACCAGGCCGACCAGCCCGGCGGCAAACGTCCGGACGATGTGCTGCAACTGGAAAAAATCATGACCGACAAGATCGGTCCTGAAGCCTCCCTGATCCACTCCGGCCGCAGCCGCCAGGACATGCTCGCCACCTACCGCCTGGCCAAGTTGCGCTCACAGGTGCTGGCCTACAGCGACGCACTGAACGCCACCCGCCAGCGCCTGTTGAACATCGCCGACAAGAACGTCGACACCCTGGTGCCCGCCTACACCAATGGCGTGCAGGCCATGCCCATCAGCTACGCGCACTACCTGCTGGCGTACGAAGCCGCGTTTGATCGCGACGGCCAGCGCATTCGTGAACTCTACACCCGCCTCAACCTGAGCCCGATGGGCACCGCCGTGCTGGCGAACTCTGCTTACCCGCTGAATCGTGAACGCCTGGCTGAACTGCTGGGCTTTGACGGCGTGCGGGAAAACTCCCTGGATTCGAGCCAGGTGTCGACCTATGACATCCCGATCGAAGCGGCCAACCTCGCGGCGTCTTCGGCGATCCGTATCGGTGCGATGATTGGCGATATCCATACCCAATACCATCAGATCCGCCCCTGGCTGCTGCTGGACGAAGAGTCCACCTACACCAGCAGCGCGATGCCACAAAAGCGCAACCCGGGGTTGTTGATGCGCACCCGGGAATCGGCCTCGGACGTGGTCGGACTGGCGCAGACCGTGACCTTGCGCGCACACAACGTCACCACCGGCATGACCGACTACAAGTTCGCGTTTGATTCACTGGGGCTGTTCCAGTCCACCGATGAGATGTTCAAGAGCATGGACGCGGTGCTGGATGCGCTGCAAATCAACCCGCAGCGTGCGCTGGATGAGCTGGAGTCGGAGTGGACCACTTCGATGGAGCTGGCCGACACCCTGGAGCGCCAGTTCAAGGTGCCGTTCCGCATTGGTCACAGCTTCGCGTCGCTGATCGTCACCGAGGCCCGCAGCAACGGCACCACACCAAAGATCTTCCCGTATGCCGACGCGCAGAAGCTGTACACCCAGGCGGCGGACAAATACAAATGGACGCCGAATACCTTGCCGCTGGATGAGGCTGGCTTTCGCGCGGCGCTGTCGCCGACCACGATGGTCAAGACCCGCAAAGGCACGGGTGGACCGCAGCCGGAAGAGGTCAAGCGGATGCTGGTGGAGGCGCGCAAGAACCTCGATGCGGACCAGAGCTGGTTGAAGGAACGTCGTGAGAAGCTGAAAGGTGCTGAAGGCAATCTGGACAAGGCCTTCGACAAGCTGCTCAACGCCAAGGGCTGAAATGCAATCTAAATGTGGGAGCGGGCTTGCTCGCGAAGGCGGTGTATCAGTTAGCAGATTTATTGGCTGACCCACCGCTTTCGCGAGCAAGCCCGCTCCCACATTTGACCGAGTTTGGGTCTGGAGATGGTGTTCGGCTCAGTGACTCAATCCGCGCTTCAACACCTCGCGATCAATCGACTTCTGCCACCCGCATATCGCCAGGCACGCCACACAATTGCCCAACACATTGGTCAACGACCGACACTTCATCAGCCGCTCCACCCCCAACAGCAACCCCACCCCTTCCAGCGGCACCAGTTGCAGGATGTTCAAGGTGGCAATCAGGGTGAACAGCGCCGAGCCCGCCACACTGGTAGACCCCAGCGAGGTAAACAGGCAGATCACCAGCACCGCCAACAATTCGGGAACGGCAATTTCCACCCCAGCCAAATGCGCCAGAAACATGATGGCGGTGGTCAGGTAAATATTGGTGCCGGCCAAGTTGAACGTATAGCCGGTGGTCAGCACCAACCGTACTAACTGGCGATCACAGCCCAGCGCTTCAAGTTTGCTGACACAGCCGGGAAGTGCTGCCACTGATGAGCCGGTAAACGTCACCAACAACAACTCTTCTTTTAAATAAATAATTAACCGAGTCAATTTAACGCCGACCAGGCGCGCAATCGTCGCAAACACTAAGATCACGAAAACCGCGCACGCCAGGTAAATAACCACAATAAACTTAAACAATGGCAAGACAGAACTTACACCGTACTTCCCCACCACAAATGCCATCGCACCAAAGGCCGCCAGTGGTGCAAATTTCAAGATGACACGCAGCAGCCAGAACAGCCCGGCGACTGCTGCTTCCAACCAGCCGAGACAGCGGTTGCCAACCTTGCCGCCACGCCCCAGCACCAGCCCGCACAGTACCGCCACCAGCATCACCTGAAGCACCAGACTCTGGGTAAACACCCTGTAAAGACTGGATGAAATCGAGGTCATGGACAGCTCATGCAAGAGCGTTTCCGGCGCAACAGGCGGCGTCAGGTGGTCAAAATCCAGGTTGGCCACTGGCGTAGGGTCCAGGCTGAACAACCACCCCGTCGACATTCCCAACACCAATGCGGCAAGGGACATCAGCTGGAAATACACCACGATCCGCCCCACTACATGCCGATGGTGGGGCTCGCGCTTGATCCCCGCCACACCGGTCGACACCAACACAAACAACAGAAACGGCATGAGTAATCCGACCACTTTTATAAAAGCGTCGCTGAGCAGTTTCATTTCAACCGCCACGCCTGGATAAAACAGTCCCAACACCATACCAAGTGCAATGGCAATCAAAATAGGCAATGTGGCGTTATTGGAAAATCGGGATGGCATCAATGCTCCAGGGTCTTTTTATTTATTGTTATTGTCGGATCAAGCCACTTTCGGCATATTGGTCGCCAAGGCGCATGCTGGCCACAAATAATAAAGTCTTGTCACGGGATATACCACCATGGAACTTCGCCATTTACGTTATTTCATCATGGTGGCCGAAGAGCGACATTTCACCCGCGCCGCCGCCCGCCTGAACATGCAACAACCGCCCCTCAGCCAACAGATTCGCGCCCTGGAACAAGAGCTGGGGTTCGACCTGTTCAAGCGCCACCCCAAGGGCGTCGACCTGACTGCCGGCGGGCTGGTATTTCTCGATGAAGCGCGGGCCATCCTCGCCCGCGTCGAGCAAGGCTCCCTCAAGGCCGCCCGCGCCGCCCAGGGCATCGAGGGCACACTGATCATCGCCTTCACCAGCTCCGCGGCTGCCCATCCGCTGATCCCGCGGATCATTCGCGCCTACCGCGAGCACTACCCGGGCGTGGAACTCTCGATCAACGAAGGCAGCGCTCGGGAAGTCACTGAAGACACCATCGAAAAACGCATCGATATCGGCATCCTCCGCGCCCCGGTGGGCGACCACCAGAGCCTGACCTTCCACCGCCTGCTCAACGAAGAAATGCTGCTGACCTTGCCCGTCGGCCACCCTCTGCTCAAGAGTGCCGAGCCAAAAATCACCATGGCCGACCTCAAGGACGAACGCTTCATCCTGGTCCGCCGCCCGGGCGCGCCGGGGATGTACGCCAACCTGATCAAGGCCTGCCAGAACGCCGGCTTCGAGCCGAAGATTGCCTTTGAAGTGGAGCGCATGCTGACCAACGTCAGCCTGGTGGCCGCCGGTGAGGGCATCTCGGTGGTGCCCGCGTCGATGCGCGATGTGCACCGCGAGAGCGTGGTGTATTGCCGTATCAGCGATGCGCGGCCACGATTATTGGCGCCGATCACCCTGGTGCGGCGCGCGTTCAATCCGTCGGCGCCGTTGCAGAATTTCATTGGCTTGGCGCGGGAGTTGGCGGGGGTTTATCGCAAGGGTTGACCTGCATCGTCGGCGCGTCGAACGACTCAACGGAAAGAGATACTCCAGGCAAATCCGAAATACTGTCATTGAGCCACCACTCCTTGTACGCTAACGGGCCTTTTTGACCGTGAGATAAAACATGGATGTGCTGCACAAACTGAAAAACGCCTACGTCAGCGAACGCAAAGCCCATATGGTCGCCACCTATTTTACTTTCCGCCACATAGGCCTGCGACTGGGTAACGCTGAGAAATACTGGGACGAACTGACTCGTCAGGAAGCCCGCCTACTGGAGAAAGGCTTCCAGGTTCTGGCCGATACACTAACCCAGCAGCCGAAAACGCAAGCCGAGTTGAAGGCCTATCAACTCGTCCTGAAAAACACCAACGCGAAGCTAACCGAGCGTGGCAACTTTCTGCTGGCGCTGGTTACCCTGATGACGGCCTTGAGTCTGACCAAACTCAATGACGTGTTCCATTGGCCTGATGGTTTCTGGTCCGCCGGACTCGCGTTCTTCGTCGTTGGTGCAGCCATCTTTTTTTCGATTTTCGACACCGTACGAGTACGCAGCCGGGCGGCGATCCACGAGGAACTGATAAACGTAATAGAACGATATCTACAACACGCGCCCTCTCTCGCACCTGTTACTCCTCAAATGCCTGCTCCAATCCCAGCGGCCCCTACGTCGCGTCCCGCCCCCGTAGCAGAAGGCGTTCTGGAAAGGGTCTTCAGCAAGGAGGTCTACTCAGCGCTATTTAAGGCTTCCATATTGGCCTTTGGTATTGCCTTGGTCGGAATATCACAAACCGGACCGACTCTTTACGAAAAAGAACTGAGTGCCTACGCCGACAAGTTCAACATCGAAGCCGTTACTGGTCGCACTCTCGCGGAAATCGACTGCGAACTGCTGACTGCGCATAAAGCCGGATGCAATATGGCCAAACACAAAATCGACGCGTCGAATAGCGCATTAGAGCTGCTCGATACAATCGTTAAAGGTGGCCTGCGCTTCGGAATGGGATTGTTCCTGGCGGCGGTCTTCATCTTTATCGCCTCATTTTTTGTGCATCGTGCCGCCAACGAAAGCCGCCCGTAATCGTTGGGTACTTCGTACTTAACGAGTCAATCAACGACAAACAACTTCGCCCCAATGGCGGTGGAGGAGCGATGCCCTTCCATGTCATTGCCCACCTGATAACTCATCCCGGCAGTCAGCGTGAACTGCCGGCCATCCTCCAGTTCGGTGTGCAGCTCACCTTCCAGGCACAGCAGGATATGCCCACGCCAACACCAGTGGTCGGCGAGATAACCGGCGCTGTATTCGACCATGCGCACGCGGGTTGAGCCGAACTGGCAGGTGCGCCAATACGCACTGCCGGTTTCGCCGGGGTGCATCACCGGTTCGAGGGTCGACCAGTCGGTGGTGCCAAAGGGGAGTGCGGTCAGGTCCATGGTTTTCTCGGCATTGAATACGTGTGAATGAACCGTACCGATAAGGTGAATGCCGCGATAGAGACAGATCCGCTGCATTTGCGGGATACAGGGCAACAACTCTTGGTATCCTGCCAACCCTCTTCGCATGGAAGCCCGTCGATGAAGATCGATCCATCCTTTGTTGTGCATGAGACCGAGCATTGGCTGCTCAATCATCACCTGTCGTCCACGCTGCCGGGCTACCTGATGCTGGGTGCCAAGGCGCCTATACACTCCCTGGCTGACATGCCCGATGCGGCGCTCGCGGAGCTGGGCGGGTTGCTGGCCAACATCCAGCGAGTGATGGAAGCGCAACTGAAACCCAAGTGGCTTTACATCAGCCGGTTCGGGCATATGCCGGGCTTCCCGCTGCACTTTCATTTCATACCGGTTTATGGATGGGTTGAAGCGCTGTTCTGGCAGGATGAGCGCTATCGGGTGTTGCAGAATTTCGGGACGCAGCAGAACGCTACCGACGGTGCGGAGCTGACGCTTTTTATCTGGCGGGAGTTTGGTGAGAGCCCTACGCCGCCGGTGGTTCAAGGCGCTTCGGTGAGCGAGGTGATCAGGTGTTTGCGTACGGAGTTCAATACCCAAGACGACACATGACCTGTGGCGAGGGAGCTTGCTCCCGCTGGGCTGCGCAGCAGCCCCAAGAAGGTCAGCGAGTTCTTTCAGTCAGATTGCGCTGGCTTTATTGGGGTCGCTTCGCGACCCAGCGGGAGCAAGCTCCCTCGCCACAGCAAGCGCGCTCACCACCGTTTTTTTTCCGTGGCAGCGCGAACGGCGCAGGTGTTTGCGCATAGGAATACAGGCCAACTGCAACCCCGACGGCGAATGATAGATGGCCTGCTCGGTCCCCACATACCCACACCGCCGATAAAAATCCGCCGCATTCAACGTCGCGTCCAGGATCACTTCTTCAATCCCCAACTCCCGCGCCAATGCCTCCAGATAAGCCAGCACCTGCTTGCCAATCCCGCGTCCGGTAAACCCTGGCAGCACAAACAGTGCACCGATTTCGTTGTTCGCCAAATCCAACATCCCTGTGGCCACAGGGTCACCGTCCACGTAGCCCAGGTAAAAAGGCTTGTCCATCAACGCGTCATAGCCGTCCTCAGCGGCGCCCCGGGTCCACACCATCATTTGCTCAGACGTATAGGCCCCAATGCATTGGCTGCGTATGGCCAACAGGCGAATGTCGAAAGCTATCTGAGCATCTTCCAGCGTGGCGCGTCGTATCTCGAGCATTTGTCCCTCCATGGACGTCAGGCGTTCTCGTCACCCGGTCGGGTAAACGAATAGCGGTCAATATCGGTCCTCAACTGCCAGCCCTGGGCCTGCCAATAGCGGGCAGCACTGTCATTGGTCTTGAACACATCCAGGTGGCATTTGCGGATGCCCAATTGCGCAAGGCTGGTGAGGCAGCGCTCTACCAGCGCGTTCGCAATTCCCTGGCGCCGATACTCAGGCAGCACCAGCACATGCTGCAAATAACCGCGCCGGCCATCGTGCCCACACATCACGCATCCACCCAGCACACCGTCGATCTCGGCCACAAAACTCATGCCGGGATTGCGCGCCAGGTAACGTTCGGTGGCCTCGCGGGAGTCGGCGTCGCGCAGGGAGATGCCAGGCGTGTTCTGCATCAGTTCAAGCACGGCGTCGTAGTCGGCAGCGCTCATTACGCGAAGAGTGACCATGGTGTTCAAAACCCTCTGAGTTCGCGTTGAGTTTGCCTGCACTTGTGCCGGTCGCGCACGCATAAATACACGACCGGCTGACAGCCTTGAGTTAACGCAACTGGAACCAGGTGGTTTTCAGCTGCGTGTACTTGTCAAAAGCGTGCAGCGAAAGATCACGCCCGAACCCGGATTGCTTGCCCCCACCGAACGGCACCGCCACATCCAGGGCGTCGATGGTGTTGACCGAAACCGTCCCGGCATTCAGGGCTCGGGCCACGCGGTGCGCGCGGTTAAGGTCATCACTCCATACCGACGCCGCCAGGCCGTAGACACTGTCATTGGCCTGCTGTATCACCTGCTCTTCCGTGTCGAAGGCGCTCACCGCAAGCACCGGGCCGAATACTTCATCACGAGAGAGGGCCATGTCTCTGGTCACACCGGCAAATATGGTTGGCTGGATAAAGTTGGAGGAGCCATTGATGCTCAACTGCTCGCCACCACACAACAGCCTGGCGCCCTCCTCTTGGGCCTGGCTGATGGCGTGCATGATGCGCGCGGTTTGCTGACTGTCGACGATTGCACCAGCTGCACTGCCAGGGTCCAGCGGATCACCCGGCATCCAGGCCCGCGACTTGGCGATCAGGCGCTCAACGAATTCGTCATGGATGGAGCGTTGCACGTAGAGACGGGAGTTGGCCGAGCACACTTCGCCCTGGTTGAAAAAGATGCCGAAGGCGGCCTTCTCCGCAGCAAGGTCCAGGTCCTGGCAGTCCTCAAACACCAGGTTCGGGCTCTTGCCGCCACACTCCAGCCACACTTGTTTCAGGTTGGACTGGGCGGAATACTGCATAAAATACTTGCCGACCTGAGTGGAGCCGGTGAACACCAGGCAATCCACGTCGGGGTGGAGCCCCAGGGCCTTGCCGGCACTTTCGCCGAGGCCGGGCACCACATTCAACACGCCTTCCGGGACACCCGCTTCCAGGGCAAGCTGGGCCAGGCGCAGGGCAGAAAACGGCGACTGCTCGGCGGGCTTCAAGACCACGCTGTTACCGGCCGCCAGCGCCGGTGCGAGTTTCCAGGCGGCCATATCCAGCGGGAAGTTCCACGGCACCACCGCCGCTATTACCCCCAATGCTTCGCGCGTGATGGTTGCCAACGCGTTATGCGCCGTAGGAGCCACTTGATCGTAGAGCTTGTCGAGGGCCTCGCCGTACCAGGCAAACACATTGGCGGCGCCGGGTACGTCAACGTTGTAGGCGTCCATCACCGGCTTGCCCATGTTCAGCGAATCGAGCAGCGCCAGTTCCTCGCGGTGGGTCATCAGCAACTCGGAGAGCCTGATCAAAATTTTCTTGCGCTCCACCGGCGGCATCCGCCGCCAAGGGCCAGTGTCGAAGGCCTGGCGTGCGCTGCGCACGGCCAGGTCGACTTCTGCGTCACCGCAGGCTGCAACCCGCGACAACAACTGCTGGGTGGCCGGGTTGATGGCATCGAAGGTCGCCCCGGATTCCGAACTCACTGAGCGGCCACCGATCAGGGCGGTGTTGATGAAGGTCTGGTGGGCAACACGCTGTTGCCAGTAGTTAAGGTCGAACACGTTGTACTCCCAATAAATGGCGATGGATAAACGAGGGGGTCACTCGGCGATCTGCAGTTCCGGCATCTTCACCCGCAGCCCCCGCGTGATGCCCAGCAGGCACAGAAGCCCCAGCCCCATCCAGCACAGGCCGATGGTGAACGACAGGCTGGAAAGGCTGCTCCATAGCCAGATCGTGCTGAGGAACCCCAGCGCCGGCACGACGGCGTACAGCAGGTAGTTCTTCCTGCCGCGTAACTTCTGGTCGACCAGGTAATGCTTGATCACCGCCAGATTCACCGCCGAGAACGCAAACAGCGCACCGAAGCTGATCATGTTGGCGACGGTATCCAGCGTGATGAACAACGCGATCAGCGAGAACAGGCTGACCAGCACGATGGCCGTGGCGGGCACGCGCTTTTTCGTCACCAGCTTGCCGAGCACGCGCGGCAGCGCGCCGTCACGCCCCATGGCGAACAACACCCGCGACACGCTGGCCTGGGAGACCATCGCCGAGGCGAAGCAACCGGCGACATAGGTTGCGGTAAAGGCGGTCACCAGCAGTTCGCCGCCCACCCGGCGCATCACATCCACCGAGGCGGAATCCGGGTCGACGAAGCTGTTCCATTCCGGGAACACCATTTGCGCGAAATACGAAACCAGCAGAAACAGCAGACCGCCGAACAGCGACACCACCATGATCGCCAACGGGATGGTGCGGCGTGGGTTGGGGGTTTCCTCCGCCATGGTCGACACCGCATCAAAGCCGAGAAAGGACAGGCACAACACCGCGGCGCCCGCCATGATCAACGGCGCGCTGAAGCCTTCATGGTGGAATGGTGCCAACAGCGACACCGGCGCGGACTGCCCGCTGAGGGTGTGCACCGATAACGCCACGAACACCACGATGAACACCAGTTGGGCGACGATGAGTATCCAGTTGACCCGGGTGATGGACTCGATGCCCACCAGGTTAAGCGCCGTCACCAGGGCAATCGAGCCAAGCACCCACACGGCGGTGGGCACCCCGGGGAAGTACTCGGACATGTAGATGCCGATCAGTAAATAGCTGAGCAATGGCAGGAAGATGTAGTCCAGCAACAGGGTCCACCCGGCGATGAAGCCGAAGTAGGCGCCAAACGCCTTACGGGTGTAGGAGTAGACCGAGCCCGAATAGGGATGCGCCTGGACCATGCGCCCATAGCTGTAGGCCGTCAGCAGCATGGCGGCGAGGGTCAGCATGTAGGCGGTCGGCAAGTGGCCCTTGGTCATTTGGGTCACCAGGCCATAGGTGGTAAACACCGCCAGCGGCACCATGTACGCCAGGCCGAACAGCACCAGTCCGATAAGACCCAGCGGCTGCCGAAAGCGGCGGGACGAAGCGGTTTTGGGTGGGGGTTGATGAGGGGGCGTCGCGGTCACGTTCGTTATTGTATTCATGGGTGACTCCTGGAAATGGGGATGCAGGGCGTCGCGGCATTCAAGGGTATCGATGCCGTTCAAGCGTTGCCTGATGGAGGTTGCGCGCCACCCCAACTTGGGGCGGCGCGCAGGTCACTTCAGAGTTTTCCCGCGATCCGTGCGGTGCGATCGACGGCGATGCGGGTCTTTTCAACCAGCTCGTCCAGTTCAGCGCGCGTGGCCACCAGTGCCGGTGCCATGATCATGCGGCCCAGGGTCGAGCGAATGATCACGCCCTCTTCGAAACCAAAGGTGCGGCATTGCCAGGCCAGGTCGTTTTCATTGTCGAAGCGTTTGCGCGTGGTCTTGTCTTCGGCGAACTGCAAGGCCGCAAGCAGGCCCGTGCCCTGGATCTCGCCGATCATCGGGTGATTGCCGAACACCTCGCGCAAGATTTTTTGCAGGTACGGCCCGGTGTCGTCCTTCACCTGGCGCACGATGCCTTCATCCCGTAGCGCCTTGAGGTTGGCCAGCGCCACCGCAGCTGCCACCGGGTGCCCGGAATAGGTCAGGCCGTGGGCGAACACGCCGCCGTGCTCCACCAGCGCATCGGCCATGCGCTTGCTTAGCACCAGGCCGCCCATCGGTAGGTAACCGGAGGTCAAGCCTTTGGCGATGGACAGGGTGTCCGGCTCAAAACCGAAGTGCTGATGGGCGAACCACTCGCCGGTACGGCCAAAGCCACCAATCACCTCATCGGCACACAGCAGCACATCGTATTGACGGCAAATGCGCTGGATCTCGGGCCAGTAGCTTTCAGGCGGGAAGATCATGCCACCCGCGCCCTGGAACGGCTCGGCGATAAACCCGGCGACGTTTTCGGCCCCCAGTTCGAGGATTTTTTCTTCCAACTGCAAGGCGCAGCGGCGGCCGAACTCGGCCGGCGTCAGCTCGCCGCCATGGGCGTACCAATAAGGTTCGTCAATGTGCGCAACGTCGGGAATCAGGCCGCCCATCTCGTGCATGAACTTCATGCCGCCCAGGGCAGACGCGGCCAGGGTGGAACCGTGATAGCCGTTCCAGCGACCGATCATGATTTTTTTCTGCGGCTGGCCGACCACCTGCCAGTAACGGCGCACGGTACGGATCAGCACTTCGTTGGCCTCGGAGCCGGAGTTGGTGTAGATCACGTGGCTGTAGTGGCCCGGCAACAGGCTGAAGAGCAACTCCGACAGCTCAATCACCGCCGGGTGGGTGGTGTGGAAGAACATGTTGTAGTACGCCAACTGGTCCATCTGCGTAGCAGCGGCAGCGGTCAAATCCCTGCGACCGTAACCCAGCTGGGTGCACCACAGGCCCGACATGCCGTCCAGGTAACGCTTGCCTTCGCTGTCCCACAGGTAGAGGCCCTCACCTCGCACCATCACCCGCGGGCCTTCGGCGTTCAGCGCTTTTTGATCGACAAAGGCATGGATGTGGTGAGCCGCATCCGACTTCTGGTAGTCCTCGGTCAGGCGGTTCAGTTGGGCGGGTACGTTCATGGTATTTCTCTCTTATTAGTAGTGACGCAAGGGCGAGCAACGCCGCTCAGCGGTGCTTGCTCATGTAACTTTCGAGGGGGTCTTTGCTCAGGACGCCCTGGGCTTCGGCCAACGAATCGATAAACAAGGCAAACAGTTCCGATTGCGCGCCGATATCGAGCTTGGTGTAGATGTGTTTGCGGTGGGACTTGATAGTGTCTTCCGAGACCTCGAGGCGCTCGGCCAACGAGCGGGTGGAATGCCCCCGCAGGATCAGTTGGGCGATCCGGCATTCGCGCTCGGTCAATATCGACGAGCCGAAGTTGTTCAACGCCGAGTGAATGCGCTGCTCCAGCAGGTTCTCGAAACGCGCACCGTGGGCATCCAGGCCTACGAAATGCTTGCCCAGCACGGCCAGCACCCATGGGGCGATGCGCTTGAATTGCTGGGTGATGGCGGCGTCGAGCTTTTGCGTAAAGGCCAGTGACACCGCCAGGCTCGAGCCGTTGCTCGACTGCAGGATGTAGTTCAGCTCATCTTCCAGGTGCGAGTGCCGGTAAAACGACTGGAAGTATTCGCTGAGTTCGAAGTGATCGGGGGCGACGTCGGCCAGGTCGTAACACCCGGAGCTGACGCCTTCCACGCAGGCCCCGTAAAACGGGTCGAGCAAATAAAACCCCGACAGGTACTGGCGCACATTGCCTTGTGGCAACCACGGCCCTTCCAGCTCGAACAACGCACTGGGCATGCCGCCACGCGGGTAGAAATACAGCGTGGTGGCCTGAATCGGATAGATACAGCCGAGGGCCTCGAACAGGATCGCGGCGAACCCCGATTGCCCGATGCTGTCGGTCACCCGGGCCATCTGTTCGAACCATTGCGCAGAAGAAAGCCGGTCGTTTTCCACTTCAAACACTCGCTGAAAGAACTGCCAGGATGGTCACACACCTGCCCCGTCGCCGAAATCACCCGATAGGGTGAGCCTGCATCCGATATTTATGCTCACTTCCCAGCTTAATAATATTTTATTAAAAACCGCCCTCCCCCTAGCCTTGAAGCCATGCCCAAGCTGAATCCAACTGCATTACGCAAGGACAGACACATGACTCAAGCAATAACAAAAATAGACACGCTGGTGGTGGGAGCCGGTCAGGCTGGCGTCGCCATGAGCGAGCACCTGAGCAAACAAGGCGTGCCGCACCTGGTGCTGGAGCGCAGCCGTATCGCCGAGCGCTGGCGCACCGGCCGTTGGGATTCGCTGGTCGCCAATGGCCCGGCCTGGCATGACCGTTTTCCGGGCCTGGCCTTCGATAACGTCGCCCCCGATGGCTTTGCGCCGAAAGAGCGCGTGGCGGACTACTTCGAAGCCTATGCACGCAAGTTCAATGCACCGATTCGCACCGGCGTGGACGTGACCTCCGTGGTGCGCAATGTCGGTCGTCCAGGCTTTACCATCCACACCAGCGAAGGCGTGATCGAAGCCAACCGTGTGGTGGCGGCCACCGGGCCGTTCCAGAAGCCGGTGATTCCGGCGATTGCGCCGCAAGGCACCGCGCTGCACCAGATCCACTCCGCCGACTACCGCAACCCTGCACAATTGTCGGCTGGCGCGGTGCTGGTGGTCGGGGCAGGTTCATCCGGGGTGCAGATCGCCGATGAACTGCAACGCTCCGGGCGCCAGGTGTATCTGTCGGTCGGTGCCCACGACCGCCCACCGCGCGCCTATCGCAACCGCGATTTCTGCTGGTGGCTGGGGGTGCTGGGCGAGTGGGACCAGGCCGCGATGAAACCCGGCCGCGAGCATGTGACCATCGCGGTCAGCGGCGCCCACGGCGGCAAGACCATCGACTTCCGCGAGCTGGCCCAGCAAGGCATGACCCTGGTCGGCCTGACCCAATCCTTCGACGGCAGCGTCGCCCGCTTCCAACCCAACCTGGTGGAAAACCTCGCCCGCGGTGACGAGAACTACCTGGCCCTGCTGGATGCGGCGGATGCCTACATCGAACGCAACGGCCTGGACCTGCCGCCAGAGCCCGAAGCACGCCGCGTGTTTCCCGATGCCGCGTGCATCAAGCAGCCGATTCTGGAACTGGACCTGGCCAAGGCCGGCATCACGTCAATCATCTGGGCCACCGGTTTTGCCGTGGATTACAGCTGGCTGAAGGTCGATGCATTTGACGCCGCCGGCAAGCCGCAGCACCAGCGCGGCGTGGCCAGCGAGTCGGGCATCTACTTCCTCGGTTTGCCATGGCAGTCGCGCCGGGGCTCGTCGTTTATCTGGGGCGTGTGGCATGACGCCAAGTACGTGGCCGACCATATCGCCATCCAGCGTCAATACCTTGAATACCGCGAACCCGCACCGGTTGTTCACACCTCACCTGTCAGCGCCTGATCACTTTTTTCTGGAGTTTTTTGATGCCTACTCACACTCGCATCCGCATGTTCAACACCAAGGAAACCTACCCCAACCAGAGCCTGGACAACGACCTGTGCCAGGCCGTACGCGCCGGCAACACGGTGTATGTACGGGGCCAGGTGGGCACCGATTTCGACGGCAAGCTGGTGGGCCTCGGCGACCCGCGCGCCCAGGCCGAGCAGGCCATGCGTAACGTCAAGCAACTGCTGGAAGAAGCCGGCAGCGACCTGAGCCACATCGTCAAGACCACCACCTACCTGATCGACCCGCGCTACCGCGAGCCGGTGTACCAGGAAGTCGGCAAGTGGCTCAAGGGCGTGTTCCCGATCTCCACCGGGCTGGTGGTTTCGGCCCTGGGTCAGCCGCAGTGGTTGATGGAAATTGATGTGATCGCCGTCATCCCCGAATAAGGAGTCGCCCATGACCTTTTCAATCGTCGCCCGCTGCGTGGAAACCGGCCAGATGGGCATTGCCATCAGCTCATCGAGCATCGCCGTGGGTGCCCGCTGCCCATGGTTGCGGCCCGGTGTGGGTGCGGTCTCGACCCAGAACATCACCCTGCCGGCCCTCGGCCCGGATGTACTCGACCTGCTGGAGCAAGGCCTGGCCCCTGCCGACGCGGTGGACAAGGCGCTCACCCGCAACGGCTACAGCCAATACCGGCAACTGACGGCGATTGATCACCTGGGGCGCACCGTGCATTTCAGCGGCAGCGAAACCCTCGGCACCCATAACGCGGTGTCGGGTGAACAGTGCGTCGCGGCCGGCAATATGCTCGCCGACCGCTCGGTGATCCAGGCCATGGTCACCGCATTTGAACAGGGCGAAGGCCAACTCACCGATCGCCTGCTGGCCGCGATGCACGCAGCCATCGCCGCCGGTGGCGAAGCCGGCCCGGTGCATTCGGCAGCCGTGGTAGTGGTGGGTGAACTGACCTGGCCGATCATCAACCTGCGGGTGGATTGGGCAGATGAGAATCCGATTGGCGAACTGCAAAAATTGTGGGACGCCTACCGCCCGCAGGTGCAGGACTACATCGACCGCGCGCTGGCCCCGGACCGCTCACCGGGCTACGGCGTGGCTGGAGACGACCGATGAGCACCAGCCGCGAATTGCTGCAGACACTGGTGGGGTTTGATACCACCAGCCGCGAATCCAACCTGAAGCTGATCGAGTTCGTGCGCGATTATCTGGCAGGGTTCGGCGTGTCCTGCGAATTGATCTACAACGATGCGCGCAGTAAGGCCAATCTGTTCGCAACCATTGGCCCGGCGCAGTTGCCCGGGATTGTGCTGTCGGGGCACACCGACGTGGTGCCGGTGGATGGCCAGCCGTGGACGTTGCCGCCGTTTGAGTTGACCGAGCGCGACGGCAACCTGTTTGGCCGGGGCACGGCGGACATGAAGGGCTACATCGCCTGCGTGCTGGCGCTGGTGCCGTCGCTGGTGAACGCAGACCTGCGGATGCCGGTGCATATCGCGTTGTCCTATGACGAGGAGGTCGGCTGCCTTGGGGTGCGTTCGCTGCTCAAGGTGCTGGAGCAATGGTCGGTGAAACCGCTGCTGTGCATTATCGGCGAACCTACCGAGTTGACGCCGGTACTGGGCCATAAAGGCAAGCTCGCCATGCGCTGCGAAGTGCATGGCGAGGCGTGCCATTCGGCGTATGCGCCTCAGGGTGTGAATGCGATCGAGTATGCGGCGGAGTTGATTGGTGAGCTGGGGCGGATTGGCCAGCGCCTCAAGGTGCATCAGGACGAGCGCTTTGACCCGCCGTTCAGCACCGTGCAAACCGGGGTGATTTCCGGGGGCAAGGCGCTGAATATCGTCCCGGCGGATTGCCGCTTCGACTTTGAAGTGCGCGCCCTGCCGTCGATGGACCCGGGGGAAGTGGCCGAGGAGCTGCAAACCTATGCGATGCAGCAGGTGTTGCCGCGCATGCAGGCGGTGAGCCGGCAGAGTGCGATTCGCTTCAGTGAGTTGTCGGCGTATCCAGGGTTGGCCACCGATCAGCGCAGCCAGGCGGCGGAGCTGATTGCGGCGTTTTGCGGCTCGCGGGAATTTGGCACCGTGGCGTTCGGGACCGAGGGTGGGTTGTTTGATGCGGCGGGCATTCCGACGGTGGTGTGCGGGCCTGGGAGCATGGACCAGGGGCATAAGCCGGATGAGTTTGTGAGCGTTGCGCAACTGAAAGGTTGCGATGCCATGTTGTTGCGCATGCTCGACTCGATTCGCGCCTGAAACGCGGGCCAAATGTGGGAGCGGGCTTGCTCGCGAAAGCGGTGTGGCAGTCACCCGATGTATTGACTGATCCATCGCTTTCGCGAGCAAGCCCGCTCCCACATTTTAGTTCTGTGTCTAACTCAATAACTGAGCCAGCTCTTCCCGGCAATACTCCACAAACAACTGCACCGGCTTGGTCAACGGCGCCCGCCGCAACCACACCGCCGACAGCCCCGACCCCGTCACCGTCTCCGCCAACGGCACACACACCAGTTTCTGCCCGTCATAGGAGTACGGCGAAAACGGCTTGGTCACCAGAATCGAAAAGCCAAACCCGCGCCCCACCATCCCGCGCACCATCTCGATCGACGGCGAACTGAAGACAATATTCGGCGTCAGCCCACGTTCCTCAAAGATGCTCACGAAGTACGTCCGGCTCGGCAGCACATCCAGCAGAATCATCGGCTCCAGCACTAAATCCGCCAGCGACACCTTGGCCTGTTGTGCAAACCGGTGATCCGCCGGCAACAACGCATAGGGCTGCTGCGGCGGCATCAACGGTGTGGTCTCGATGGCGCTGCCCAGGTCATGCTCAAACAGCATCGCCACGTCGATACTGCCGGCAGTCAGCGCCTGCACCAGCTCCTGCTGCTCACCGTCCCGCAGGCGGATTTCAACCCCCGGCCAGCGTTGCTTGAAGCCCGCAATCAAACGCGGCAAATACAGCGGCGCCACCGTCTCGAAGCACCCGATATCGATCTGCCCGGCCACCACGTCGTTGTCTGCCAGGGCGTTCTGCTCAAATTCATGGGCGACCCGCAGCAGCTCCAGGGCCTTGCGGTAAAACCTTGCACCGCTCGGCGTCAGCGACACCCCTTGGGCGTGATGGCGGATAAACAGCTGCACGCCAAAGCTGTCTTCCAACTGCTTGATGGCGGTCGACACCGAGGGTTGCGCGATATAGAGCTTGCGCGAGGCCTCTGCCACGCTGCCACACTCGGCGGTGGTTACAAAATATTTGAGCTGGCGCAGGTTATAGGCAGCCATCGGGACCTCCAGAAACGTGGGAATTCGCCCCAAACAAGTGCAAGAAAAAACCGCTTTTTTTGACGATTCAAGTCCATGCAACATACCGGAGCGAAAAACACCGCGAGATATTATTTTTAAGGTCTATAGCAACAAACTTACTAATTTACCTACCCGTGACCATTGCACATGATCACTCCAACAACAAAAGCGACGCACACGCGCCGCCCAGCGAAGTACGTCAACGTACTCACCTTGCCTTGGAGCTCGTCATGGTTACCACTGCAACATCCTCCGCCCCGCTTATCGAAAAACACACGATTGGATACGTGCCCCCGGAAGATCGCCACGGAAAGGTAAGAGACCTGTTCACCCTGTGGTTCGGCGGCAACATCGCGCCGTTGCCCATCGTCACCGGCGCGCTGGCCGTGCAACTGTTCGGCCTGAACCTGGTGTGGGGCATCATCGCCATCCTCGTCGGCCACCTCGTCGGCGGCGTGCTGATGGCATTGCACTCGGCCCAGGGCCCGCAAATGGGCATCCCGCAAATGATCCAGAGCCGCGCCCAGTTCGGCTCCCTCGGGGCGCTGCTGGTGGTGGTGATCGCCGGGGTGATGTACATCGGCTTCTTCGCCTCCAACATCGTACTGGCGGGCAAATCCCTGCACGGCGTGGTAGATGCGATCCCGGTGCCAGTGGGCATCGTCATCGGCGCCATCGGCTCGGGCATCATCGGCATCATCGGCTACCGCTTCATCCACGTGCTCAACCGCATCGGCACCTGGGTGCTGGGCGCGGGCATCGTGCTGGGTTTCGGCTACATCTTCACCCATGTGCAGACGGCCGACTTCCTGACGCGCGGCAACTTCAACATCTCCGGCTGGCTGGCCACCGTCTCGCTGGCTGCGCTGTGGCAGATCGCGTTTGCACCGTATGTGTCTGACTACTCCCGCTACCTGCCGGCGGATGTGCCGGTGGCGTCGACCTTCTGGACCACCTATCTGGGCACCGTGCTCGGTTCCAGCCTGTCGTTCATCTTCGGTGCGGTTGCGGTACTGGCCACGCCGGTGGGCATGGACACCATGGACGCGGTCAAACTGGCGACCGGCTCCATTGGCCCGCTGATGCTGTTGCTGTTCCTGCTCAGCGTGATCAGCCACAACGCGCTTAACCTGTACGGCGCGGTGCTGTCGTTGATCACCCTGGTACAGACCTTTGCCTACCGCTGGATCCCGACCGCCAAGGCGCGCGCCGTGATCTCGGTGCTGGTGCTGGCGGCGTGTTCGATTGCGGCGGTGTTTGCGTCGAAGGATTTTATCGGGCACTTCGTGGACATGGTGCTGGTGCTGCTGGTGGTACTGGTGCCGTGGACGGCGATCAACCTGATCGACTTCTATGCAATCCATAAGGGCAAGTACGACATCGGCTCGATCTTTCGGGTGGATGGCGGGATTTACGGGCGGTACAACCCTCAGGCGCTGGTGGCCTATGCGGTGGGGATTGTGGTGCAGATTCCGTTTATGAATACGCCGCTGTATGTCGGGCCGATTTCGGCACACATCAACGGGGCGGATTTGTCCTGGTTGGTGGGGTTGGTGGTGACATCGCCGCTGTATTTCTGGTTGGCGAGTCGGGACAGTGCGTATAAGCGCCGGTTGGAGGGGGGGAAGTTGGTGGGTGGGGTTTAATAGAGCCCGGCTCAGTTATGAGAAAACCCGCATTTGCGGGTTTTCTAGTTATAGGGCTTGGCGAGTCTTGGTGGTGTCAGGAAGGCCGCCATCGCGGCCTCGCTAAAGCTCGACGGCTCCCACAGGGGATCGGGGTGTGGGTGGGTTTTGTGTTCGGCGGTGCTGTCGGGGTGTTCTTTCTTTATCATGGGGGCTGTCGTTCAATTTCCACTCTGGTAACCCAATGCCCGCCCTCACCTTCCGTAACGCCAAACCCGCCGACGCCAACCGTTGCTACGAGATCGAAATCTCGGCCTACGAAGGCGACGAAGCCGCCACCCTGGAAAAGATCGCCACGCGCATCGCGCTGTACCCCCAAGGCTTTCTGATTCTGGAGGCGGATGGTGTTGTGGTCGGTTTCATCAACTGCGGTTGCGCCGATGAAGTGGTGATGTCGGATGAGGCCTTCAAGGAGTTGGTCGGGCATTCAGCCGATGCGCCGAATGTGGTGATCATGTCGGTGGTGGTTGACCCGGCTCATCAGGGCAAGGGTTATTCGACGCAGTTGATGAAGACGTTTATCCAGCGCATGCAGGCGATGGGCAAGAAGACCATTCACCTGATGTGCAAGGACCGCCACGTGGAGCTGTATAAGCGCATGGGCTATCGCTATGTGCAGCCGTCGGCGTCGGACCATGGCGGGATGGCGTGGCATGAGATGGTGATGGATCTGTGAAGCCGCATCTGATTGAGGTCGGCGACCAGCCAGACGCCAAGGCCGAGCAGCTCCTGGGCAGCGGCCTCGCCGCCTTCAACGAGCACGTCACCGGGTCCAATGACCGACGTCCGTTGACGGTGCTGATCAAGCATCCCGACACCGGTGAAACCCTCGGCGGCATCACCGGCAAAACCAGCCTCGGCATGGCCTTTCTCGACCTGTTTCATCTGCCCGAGGCCCTGCGTGGCTCAGGCCTGGGCACAACGCTGCTGAAAGCATTCGAAGACGAAGCCCGTCACCGTGGCTGCCTCTCGGCGATGCTGTACACCCTCAGTTTCCAGGCCCCGGAGTTTTACGAGAAGAATGGCTGGGTGCGGTTTGGTGAAATCCCTTGCGACCCGGAAGGCAGCAGCCGGGTGTTCCTGAGCAAAATGCTCTGAGGAACTTACTTCACTCGATGTCGAACATACGCTCAATCAGCTTTATCGCCTGACGCCCATCCGCCGCATACAACCCAGCTAGCGCTTGTTGATCCGAAAGCCGGTGCAAGTTGAAGTGGTTGTAGAACGCTTGGCCGGTGCGCTGCGATTCAAAATGACTCGCCTCAAGAAGGCGCAGGAACTCCAGATAAGCCAACTTCTCCAGTGCGAGGCGCTCAGCCATCACCCTGTCCTTCCAACGGGAAAATGACTTCCTGAGTGTCCAGGTTCTTGATCGTCGAGTACGTGCGGTACTCCACGCTGTAGGCACCCGGGTAGCCCTTGGTGCTGGCGGTCATGCGGAAGGTCACGACATACCGCTGGCCCCCGGCAAACACCACATCATCGGCGCCTTTGTTGCAGAAGGCGCCGCCGGTGCCCAAGGCGTTCATCGACACGTTGCACCAGCGCAATGAATGCTTGCCCGGAGCCAACTTGAGCGCCTGTTCACCGGACACATCAAGGATCGAACGTCGACCGGCGCCCGGGAGCGCAACGCCGTCTACTTCCGTGGCCAACACCAAGCGGTGAAACGGCACGCCCAGTTCACGTACCCGGAACGTTTCGAAGTACACCAGCGCTGCATTCGGGTGGTTGTCGGAGAGGTCGACCGGTTGCATTTTTTCCGGGGCCCAATCGCCTTGGTAGTTCTTGTAGTGGTAGTCGGAACAGGCGCCGAGCAGCGGGAATACACAGGCAACGGCGAGCTTTAACACTTTCATCGGATAAACGGTCCTTGTGAGCGATGACATCATATCGACATCATTTCGATTTTCTTAAGTGCAATTGCTCACGCGTTAAGACTGAAGTCTTTTACCAAACAGCCGATTTTCATGGCTCTCATTCTGAAACGTGTAAGTCGGCGCTCCCAGCAGTTCATAACCACGGCGCGGATAAAAACCCAGCGCCCGCTCGTTGCCGACCCACACCGTCGCCCACAACAAAGACGCGCCACCCTGCCCTGCACGCTGTTCAGCCGCTTGCAGCAAACGGTAGCCGAGTCCGAGCCCGGTAAACCGTTCCTGGATGTAGAGTCGCTGCAACTCCGCCGCTTTCGGGGTTGAGATCAGCGCATGGCCGGTGTCCATCGCCACCTGGGCAAACCCCACCAGATGCCCATTGGATTCAGCGACGATAATCCCCGTGCCCGGCTGGGCGATCAGTCCAGAGATCGCGTGGGGCGAAAACGCTTGCAACGCCTCGGCAGCGATTGAATCGCGAATGCCTTCTGTGGCGTAGGTATCGAGAAAAACCTGCATGCCCAGCACGCCAATGCATAACGCGTCTTCAGGGAGCGCATCGCGGATAAGTATGTCGGGGAGCATTCGATGGGCGCTCTCATCATCAGGAAGGGCAACGTTTTAACACAACGGCACACCAGTTCTACGCGGGCTTCAGTTTCAAGGGTTGGATTGCCTACAAGCCCGCCTAGCTTCCGGGGGAGCCTTACCAACTCCCCGACGCCCCACCCCCACCGCTGGAACCGCCACCACCCGAAGAGCTGCTGCTGGAACTGGAACTCGAACCGGAGGAGCTGGAGCCCCCACCAGACCCCGACCCCGCCCCGCCGCTGATACCGTGGGCAAAGATGAACAGCGCCGCGAACGAAGCGAATGGAAACGCCAGCAGCCATCCCGTGGCGCCCTTATCAATCAATGCCCCAGCGACCCCGTACACCACCAGCACCGCCACCAGCCGCGCGATAAAGCCGCCCTGGCTCTCTTTCCACAGGCTTTTCATCACCAGGAACAGGCCGAAGTACAGGCCCAGGATCAGCAGCCCGGCCATGGGATAAGCCAGCCAGTGGATCAGCGACAGGTCGCTAACAAAGTGATCGGTCAGCAGCACCCCGGCGATATAGATCAACAACCCCAGCACGGCATAAAACGCCGCCCTCGCCTGCCACAACGCGCCAAACGTGGCGCCGCCAATCAACATGCACAGGGGCAGCAACAGCAAATAGACCGGCCAGTCCTTGCCGCCTGCAACCGCCACCAGCGCCACAGTGACAACGACTACCGCCATCAGGGCTCGGCGCCAAGGGAGTTTTTCGGCGCCCATCAATACCCCGACTACCCCGCCAAACATGAACGCCAGGAGCACCGCATACGCTTCAGGCGGAAACCCGGCCTTGGCCACCTCGGGCAAGTTGCCGCCGTCCACCAATAGCGTCAGGTCGTCCACCGCCTGTTGCACGCCGCCGGCGTAATCGCCCTGGCGAAAGGCCGGGGTGATGTGTTCTTCGATGATGCGGTGGGCCAGCAGGTCGGTGACCACGCCTTCCAGGCCGTAACCGACTTCGATCCGCACCTTGCGATCGTCTTTCGCCACCAGCAGCAGGATGCCGTCGTTGACGTCCTTGCGCCCCAGTTTCCAGGCACGGAACAGTTGGTTGGCGAAGTCCTCGATGCCAACGCCCTGGGTGCTCGGCAGCAGCATCACCGCGACCTGGGCGCCTTTGCGTTGTTCCAGGCCGGCGAGTTGCGCGGTCATACGGGACTGAGTGGCGGCGTCGAGGGTGCGGGTCAGGTCGATCACGCGCTGGTCCAGCGCAACCGTGACCGGCGCCGGGGGAACGGTATCGGCCCACACCTGCGAGCCGGAAACGATCAGTAGCAAGCCCAAGACACATTGCCGTAGGAACACCATCATGTTTTGTTACCTGAAGTTTCATCCTGAATCGGCCGACTTTACCCTATCGACGCTATAAACAGGTGACCCGACGCCACCGACTATCTAGACTTACGCCACCCCCACACAGGCCCTACACGAGAATGCCATGGACCTTCAGCAGCGCAACAACGTCAAGGTGTTTGGCAGCGGTCCCTCGACCCTGGTTTTCTCCCATGGTTTCGGGTGTGATCAAACCATGTGGAATTACCTGTTTCCTCACTTCACCGGGCGCTTCCGCGTGGTGTTGTATGACCTGGTGGGGGCTGGCCGGTCTGACCTGAGCGCGTACGACAGCGAAAAATACAGCTCACTGACCGGCTACGCCCACGACTTGGGCGAGATTGTTGATGAATACGCCGTGGGCCCGGTGGTGCTGGTGGGGCACTCCGTCAGCGCCATGATCGGTGCACTGGCCGATCGGCAGTCCCCAGGGCGAGTAGCCGCCCATGTGATGATCGGTCCTTCGCCCTGCTACATCGATTCCGGTGCCTATACGGGCGGGTTCACCCTTGAGGATATCCATTCGTTGCTCGATACCCTCGACAGCAATTACCTCGGCTGGTCCAGCACCATGGCCCCGGTGATCATGGGCGCGCCCGGGCAACCGGCCCTCGGCGAAGAACTGACCAACAGCTTCTGCCGCACCGAGCCCGACATCGCCAAGCGCTTCGCACGGGTGACCTTCCTGTCGGACAACCGCCAGGACATCGCGGGCCTGATGACCCCGACCCTGATTCTGCAATCCACCGACGACTTGATCGCACCGGTCTGCGTGGGTGAATACCTGCATGCGGCGTTGCCCGCCAGCATCTATTGCCTGGTCGATAACGTGGGGCATTGCCCGCACATGAGTGCACCCGGGGCCTGCTCAGTGGCCATGGACAGTTTCCTGTTGCCATGGGTAGGTGCCGATGCCAGCCGATAACCTGTCGTTGCCGGACTCTCAACGTTTGTTCGACGGCGCGCCCTGCGCCTTGGTGGTGACCCGGGAAGACGGCACCATCGTGCAGGCCAACCAGTGCTTCAGCGACTGGACCGGCTTCAGCGTCGATGAGTTGAAGGAACGGCGATTTCAGGACTTGCTGACGATGGGCGGGCGGATCTTCCATCAGACGCACTTGGGGCCACTGATGAAAATGCAGGGCTCCATCGCTGAAGTAAAACTCGACCTGCTGCACCGTGACCGGCGCACCGTCACGGTATTGCTCAACGGCGTCAGGTATGAACATGCCGGCATTGCCTATAACGAACTGGCCCTCTTCGGCACCACCGACCGCGACAAGTACGAGCGTGAATTGCTCAATGCCCGCAAAATGGCTGAAGCCTTGTTGCAGGAAAAGACCGCCACTGAAGTCGCGCTGCAGCAGGCCCAGGCCGAACTGAGCAGCGCCTATGAAATCGCCCAGCGCCGGGCGCTGTTTGCCGAACAGATGGTCGCGATTGTCAGCCATGACCTGAAGAACCCGCTTACCGCGATCAAGATGGCCTCGGAGTTCCTCGCCCGTGGCGAGCGCAGCGCCAAGGAGCGCCAACTGCTGGGGCATATCGGCCAGTCCACCGAGCGGGCGCAGCGGATGATCGCCGACTTGCTGGACTTCACCCAGGCCAGAGTCGGCCAGGGCATCGGCATCAACCCCACAGCACTCGACCTGCACACCGTCACCCGTGACAGTCTCGACGAGTTGCGGGTGGCGTTCCCCAAGGCGACCCTCGAACATCACGCCACGGGCAGCGCCCGCACGTTCCTGGATGCCGACCGCATCCAACAAATCATCGGCAACCTGGTGGCCAACAGCGTGGCGTACGGCGACCTGCAACAGCCGATTACCATCACCTCGCACCAGGACGCGCAAGAGAGCCGGCTCTCGGTACATAACCAGGGCGCGGCCATTCCCGAAGCGTTGATGGCCGGATTGTTTGAACCCATGACCCGAGGCACGGAGCAGGACAGTGAGGTGCGTAGCGTTGGCCTGGGGCTGTTTATCGTGCGGGAAATCGCCAAGGCCCATGATGGAGGTGTTTCGGTGAGCTCAAGCCCGGACCGGGGCACCACCTTCAGTGTGCACTTTCCATTGCGCCACCCATGAGCGCGGCAGCCACCGTGCCGTGAACAACGGTTTGGACAGCCCCCGTCAACACCACGCCGCCGTGCCCATCCCAATGCACCGTCACCGTACCGCCATCGCATTGCACGTCGACGGTGTCGTCCAATAGCCCACGACGAATCCCGTTGACCACCGCACCACAACAGCACGAGCCCGAGCCCTGCGGGATGCCGCCGCCCCGCTCCCAGATCCGCAGGCGGATATGGCTGCGGTCCAGCACTTGCACGAAATGCACGTTGGTCTTGTTGGGAAACAATGGGTGGTTTTCCAGCGACGGCCCAAGCGTCGCGATATCGACCGCCGCAAGGTCGTCGACAAAGAACGTGCAATGCGGGTTACCCATGCTGCACGCTGCCGGGTCGCCCTCCAGCGGCAAGCGTTCGGTGCCCATCGCTTGCGCCAGCGGGATGTCTTCCCAGCCCAATGACGGCCGCCCCATGTCCACCGACACCCGCTGCCCCGATTCGCGCGCGCAGGTCAGCAGCCCCCGGTTGGTTCGCAGCACGAGGGTGGCGGTGCCGGCTTCGCGCATCAGCATGTCCGCAACCCCACGGGTAGCGCTGCCGCAGGTATCGAGCGGGGTGCCGTTGGGGTTCCAGAATGTGATGCGGGCAGCGGCGTCAGCGCAATCGAGCACCACGGCCAATTGATTGAAGCCGATGCCGCGATGACGGTCCCCCAGACGGCGGGCGATGTGCGCGGTGATCGGGTCATCCCGGCCGCGCCGGTCGATCACGATGAAGTCATCACCGTGGGCGTGCATCTTCACGAACTGCAAGGTCATGGGGCGTCCTGTTCTCGACCGGGCTTGGCAGGCTAGGATAGAGGGCTGGCGGGTATTTCATCAAATCCCCATCACGGGCATGGTAGCGTGACTTTGCCCCCGCCCGGGTCAATCCATCCCTGAGGAACAGCATGCTACAACGCTCTCTGAAAACCGTGGCACTGGCCGCGCTGCTCGCCTCGTTCGCCCAAGCCGCCCTTGCCGCGCCCCAGGTCCTGAGTGCCTGCCAGCCCGCCACCTCGAACCCGACCTCCAAATCGCTCCTGGCCGCCGCCCAGCGCCACCTCGGTGACCAACCCGACGCCCTGCCCCATCTGCACACCGAAGGCACGCTGCCGAACCAGGGCATCCGCGAGCAAAGCATCGCCGCCGAGAAGGATTGGCCAGTGATGCGCCAGGCTGCCCTGGCCTGGCGCCTGAGCCGCGACACGCGCTATCTCAAGCAGGTGGATGACTACCTGAGCGCGTGGGCCAGCACCTATCAGCCGGATTTCAACCCGATCGACGAAACCAACCTCGACATGCTGATGAACGCCTACGCGCTCACCGCCGGCGACCTTCGCCCCCAGACCCGCGACGCCACTCGCGCGCTGCTGATCAACCTGGGCAACGGTTATATCGAACGCATCAAGCAGTTCCATGGCGCCAAGAAGGCCACCAACACCAATAACTGGCAGAGCCACCGCGTTAAGCTGGTCACGGTAGCCGCGGCGGCATTGGGCGACCGCGAGATGCTGGAAGAGGCCTTCAAACTGTTCCAGCAACAGATCACCGACAACGTGCTGCCTGACGGCTCGGTGACCGACTTCCAGGACCGTGACGCCCTGCACTACGTGGTCTACGACCTGGAGCCGCTGGTTCAGGCGGCGCTGGCGGCCAAGCCCTACGGCATTGGCGGCAACTGGCTGGACTTCACCGCGCCCCACGGCGGCTCGCTGAGCGAAGCACTGGACTGGCTCGCGCCGTATGCCAAAGGCCAGCGCAGCCATGAAGAGTTCGTGAACACCCATGTGCAGTTCGACAGGGACCGCGCCCGCATCGGCGAACCGGGCTACAGCGGCGAGTGGAACCCCAAGAGCAGCAATACCCTGTACTGGCTGGCCGCGCAGTTGGACGCGCGGTATCTGCCGGTGGCCGAACAGCTCGCGCCCAAGCCTTCGGACTGGATCAGCGCCTGTTATTTGAAGTGAGTCGCCCGGTAGACTGAGCCGGCTCACCCACTCGAAGGATCGACGATGCTTATTGTGTTCAGCGGCCTGCCCGGCAGCGGTAAGACCACGATTGCCAAGGCCCTTGCCGGCCAATCCGGCGCCGTGTATCTGCGCATCGACGCCATCGAGCAGGCCATCCGGGATGCGGGGGTTCTGGCACAGGGCGTGGGCAGCAGCGGCTATCAGGTGGCCAATGCGCTGGCGTTGAGCAACCTTCTGCTGGGCCACAGGGTTGTCGTAGATTGCGTTAACCCGGTGGCTGAAAGTCGTCAGGCGTGGAGCGACACCGCGCTAAGCGCCGATACGCCGCTGGTGAATATCCAGGTGATTTGCTCCGACTCGCAGGAACACCAACGCCGGGTGGAATCACGCACCAGCGACATTCCGGGGCTCACACCGCCCACCTGGCAGTCTGTCCTGGCCCATGAATATGAGCCATGGCACGACGCGCCCTTTACCGTCGACACCGCACAACTGCCTGCCAATGAAGCCCTGGCGCTGATTACCCGCCGACTTGCCGACCTGTGCTGACTCCTTCTCCGCCGCCCCTTGCGCGAATCACCCGCACCTGTAACTATCCGCTTCAAATATAGGTAGGGGGGGTATGGTATGGCTCACATCAAATCAGGCAAGGATGACCTGCTCAAGCGTGTCAAACGCATCGCCGGGCAGATCCAGGCCGTGGAACGGGCGCTGGAGTCTGACGACGACTGCGCCAAAACCCTGCACCTGGTGGCCGCCACACGAGGCGCAATCAATGGGTTGATGGATGAAATCATCGAAGACCACGCCCGTGAACATGTGGCTCATCCCGATTTGAGCGCAGAAGAACGCGCCAAGGGCGTCGACGAATTACTCGAAGCCATCCGCCGCTACAGCAAATGAAGAGTTCGTTGACATGAGCGCCACCCACACCCACACCCACCCGCATGTGTTTCTCGGCGCCTCACACGATGAGAACGCCAAGCGCACCTTATGGGTCGTCGCACTCACCGTTGTCATGATGGTCGGGGAAATTACCGCCGGCTACATCACCGGCTCCATGGCCCTGCTTGCCGACGGTTTCCACATGGCTACCCATGCCGGCGCGCTCGGCATCGCGGCAGCGGCCTACGCCTATGCTCGGCGCCATGCCGCCAGCACTCGCTACAGCTTTGGCACCGGCAAAGTCGGCGACCTGGGCGGGTTTGCTTCGGCGCTGGTGTTGGGCCTGGTGGCGATCGGCATTGGCGTCGAGTCGCTGATCCGCCTGATGGAGCCGACCCAGGTCGACTTCGGCAGCGCGACGCTGATCGCCATCGCAGGCCTGGCGGTCAATGTCGTCAGCGCCCTGCTCCTCTCCGGCAGCCACGGTCATAGTCATCATCATGACCACGAGCATGATCACGGCCACAGCCATGGTCACGACAACAACCTGCGCTCGGCTTACGTTCATGTGCTGGCCGACGCGCTGACCTCCATCCTGGCCATCGCCGCGCTGCTGGCCGGGCGTTACCTGGGTTGGGTGTGGCTTGACCCGCTGATGGGGGTTGTCGGTGCACTGGTGATCGCACGCTGGGCCTGGACCTTGATGCGCGACACTTCAGGCGTGCTGCTGGACCGCACCGATGAGCACGTGGCCGAGGAAATCCGCGAGATCCTCGGTGCCACCGGCGACGTCAGCATTACCGACCTGCACGTATGGCAGGTAGGGCCAGAAGCACGCGCCGCGATTGTGAGTGTGCTGGGCAATGCCGAGGTAAACGCCGACATCATCCGCGAGCGCCTGGCGCCGGTGCATGAAGTGTCCCACCTGACCGTGGAATACCGCACGCTGTCTTCTTGAAGTCACGGTGATTGATTAGGATGCCCCGTCCTTTCCAACGAACAAGGCAACTGCATGGCCAACACGGATGCCCGTCACGCCGATAGCGCAGGCTCGGTGTTCCTGATTTTCCTGCGCCTTGGGCTGATTTCTTTCGGCGGGCCCGTCGCGCATCTGGGCTACTTTCGCGATGAGTTTGTGGCGCGACGCCGCTGGCTGAGCGAGCGCAGCTACGCCGAGTTGGTCGCGCTCTGTCAGTTCCTGCCTGGGCCGGCCAGCAGCCAGGTCGGCATTGCGCTGGGCCTGTCCCGGGCGGGATATGCCGGAGCGCTGGCCGCCTGGGCGGGGTTTACCCTGCCTTCGGCCACCGCCCTGATCCTGTTTGCAGTGGGCCTCTCGGAATATGCCGCCGTGCTCTCCTCGGGGGCCTTGCATGGGCTTAAGGTCGTCGCGGTGGCGGTGGTTGCCCAAGCCGTTTGGGGCATGGCGCGGCACCTGTGCAACGATGTGCCACGCGCGACAATCATGATGATTGCCGCCTGCGTCGCCCTGCTCGTACCGTTCGCCTGGGGACAGGTTGGGGTGATTGCCATCGCAGCGCTTACCGGATTGCGGTTGTTCACGCCCAGGGCCGGCGTCGAGCATGAAGCACTCCCAATAACCGTCAGCCGCCGCGCCGGTATGCTCTGGCTCTCGCTGTTTGTGTTGCTTCTGCTTGGCCTGCCGCTGGCCGCCCACTGGCTGCCGAACCCGACCCTGGCGCTGGTGGATGCATTCTATCGGGTGGGCTCACTGGTCTTCGGCGGCGGGCACGTGGTGCTGCCGCTGCTGCAAGCGCAGGTGGTGCCCAGCGGCTGGGTCAGCCATGAGGTTTTTCTGGCCGGCTACGGCGCCACCCAGGCCGTTCCGGGCCCGTTGTTTACCTTCGCGGCGTTCCTCGGCGCGTCGATGGGCCAGGGCTGGACCACCGGCGTGATTGCCTTGCTGGCGATCTTCGCGCCCTCGTTTCTGTTGATCATGGGGGCCTTGCCGTTCTGGGACAGCATGCGCCGCAGCGTGCGTGCCCAAGGCGCCCTGGCCGGGGTGAACGCCGCCGTGGTCGGCCTGTTGTTGGCGGCGCTCTACCAGCCGGTTTGGACCAACGCGATTTTTCGGCCGGCGGATTTCGCCCTGGCGCTTGTTGCTCTTGTGGCGCTGATGTTCTGGAAGCTGCCGCCGTGGCTGGTGGTCGCTGTGGGCGCCCTTGCTGGCTGGTTTATAGCGTGACGCCCATCGCCTTCATCAACACCGGATCCCGCCCGTAAATATCCGGCGCGTACAGCAACGCGCCCTTGCCATCGACCTGCACCGTCCAGTACCCCAGCAGCACCGGTACCGGCGTGGCGAGCCGGAACTCGTGGGTGGTTTCCGTCGCCAGCAGCTCTTCGGTGCGGATCTTCTCCGCCGGGCTAACCAGCAAGTCCCGCAATTGCAACGGCTGCTCAACCCTCACACACCCCGAACTGAAAGCCCGCGGTCCCTTGGAAAACAGCGGCTGGCTCGGCGTGTCGTGCAGGTACACCGAGTACGGGTTGGGAAAGCGCAGCACGATTCGGCCCAGCGGGTTGCGCGGGCCTGCGCCCTGGCGCAGCAGGATGTTGCCCGGGTGCGACCAGTCGACCTGTTCCGGCGCCAGCGGGTTGCCCTGGCTGTCGAGCACTTGCAGGTTCTGTTGGCGCAAGTATTCGGGGTTCAGGCGGATCGCCGGCAGCTTGTCCTCGCGCATGATGGTGGGCGGGATGGTCCAGGTGGGGTTCAGGGTCAGCCGGGTGATGCGCGATTTCAGCAGCGGTGTCTGGCGGTCGGCGCGGCCGACTTGCAGGCGGGTTTGCCACACCGGCACACCGCCTTGGTAGAAACTCAGTTGCGCCGCTGCCACGTTCACCAACACGCCGTCAGGCTCCAGGTCTCGGGACAACCAGCGAAACCGCTCCAGGTTGATGCGCAGTTGTTCGCGGCGAATCGCCGGGCTGATGTTCAGCTCGGTGACGGTGCCCGGGCCGATCACACCGTCGGCTTGCAGGGAATGGCTTTGCTGGAAGGTCTTCACCGCGTTGACCAGTTCGCCACGGTACTGTGTCCCGGCGGAGGTGCCGCTCAGATAGCCGCCATTGACCATGCGCCGTGCCAGTTGCGGCACCCGCGAATCGTCCATCCCGGGGCGCAACAACGGGCCGCTGGCCACGGCTTCCCAATGCTGCAACGGTTGCTGGCGCAAGGCGGCATAGGCGCTGCGCAGGCCAAGGTATAGCGGCGCGCTCGGGCGGGCCTGGTCGAAAGCCTGGGCGACGTCCTGCATACCGGCCTCGGCCATGGCCAGTACTTGGGTGTCGGAGTCCGGGGCCGGTTGCGAGTGCCAGACGGGCTCGAAGCGCGACTGCTGCAAGCGGCCGAAATGCAGATCCTGCAGGGCTTGCAGGTACTGCTGGCTGGTACCGATGTCGAGGCACAGCACGTTCCCCGTGGCATCCGCCGGGGGCAGTCTATAGTGAGTCGGGTCCAGGCCATCGTCGGCCAGCAACTGCAGTTGGGCTTGCAAGGCGGCGCGGCGATCCCCCTCGGACCACAGCACCACATCGCCCTGCTGCTGATAAAACGCCTGCAAACGCGCCTGGGAAGGCGCATCGACCTGCCCGGCCAGGCCTGGGCAAACCGTCGACAATTGCGAGAGCGCCAGTTGCACCGGGGCCGGTGACACCACCAACAGGTCTTCGGCTGTCGCGACCAGCGGTGCAACGAGCAGGCAAATGCTCAAGTAACATGCGTGTTTTTTGAACAATCGCTTAACTCCCATCCACGGCGGAGATGCTTTATACATGCGGACCTTTTGCTGCCGACTTGGCCTGATCATCTCGACCTTTGCCTCGCTGAGCACCGTTGCGCTCGCAGACACGGGTAAACCTCATACTCTGTATAGCAGCCTCGCCCACGCCGCTCCAGAACTCAACCCCGACGTATTGAAAAGAGCCTTGAGCGCCATGCAGTGTGCGGTGGGCAATGGCATCGAACAGTCCGACCGGCTGGCCGTTATCGACTATTCCCAACCTTCGACCGCTCGTCGTCTATGGATCTTCGACCTGCGCAAGAAGACATTAGTGCTGCGGGATTTGGTGGCCCACGGACAAAAATCCGGGGAAAACTTCGCCACCCAGTTCTCCAACCGCGAAGGCAGCTACCAGTCCAGCATCGGCTTGTTCCGCACCCAGGAGAGCTACGAAGGCGCCCATGGCTACTCGTTGCGCATGGACGGCCTGGAGCCCGGCTTCAATGACCGTGCGCGGGACCGCGCCATCGTGATTCATGCCGCCGACTACGTAAGCCCCTTGTGGAGCAAGCGCGAGGGCCGCATCGGCCGCAGCCAGGGCTGCCCGGCCGTGCGCCCGCAAGTGGCGCGCCAGGTGGTGGATAAACTCAAGGACGGCCAGTTCATGTTTTCCTGGTACCCAGACCAGCGCTGGCTGAAGTCATCGGCGTATCTCAACTGCAAGCCGCGCCAGATGGCGAGTGCCGGTACCGTCAAAGGCGGTTGATGGGCTGGCCGTTGCCGTGCACCATGCGGCACACGCCACCAGGAACTCCACCGTGTTCCTGGGCTTGATGAGAGAGAGAACCTGAGATGCTTTTACATCAATCCACCTGGATCGAGATTGGCCAGTTTCTGGAACGCAGCCGCAGCATCGTGATTCCCATCGGCTCCAACGAGCAACACGGCCCCACCGGCCTGCTGGGCACCGACTGGATGTGCCCGGAAATCATCGCCCATGAAGCGCAAAAAAATGCCGACATCCTGATCGGCCCGACCTTCAATATCGGCATGGCGCAACACCACCTGGGTTTCCCCGGTACCATTTCCCTGCGCCCTTCGACCTTTATCGCGGCGATTGGTGATTGGGTGCGTTCGTTGGCGGGTCATGGCTTCGAGAAAATCCTGTTCCTCAACGGCCACGGCGGCAACATCGCCTCGATCGAAGCGGCGTTCTCCGAGCTGTACGCCGAAGCCAGCTTCAGCGGGCGTCCGTCAGGCTATGCGCTGAAACTGTGCAACTGGTGGGACCTGGAAGGCGTGAACGAGCTGGCGCACCAACAGTTCCCGGTGGGCCATGGCAGCCATGCCACGCCGTCGGAGATCGCCGTGACCCAATGGGCCTACCCGGACTCGATCAAGTCGGCTGACTACTCGCCGCAAATCGCCAACACCGGCCCGATCCGCGAAGCTCGCGACTTCCGCGCGCGTTTCCCGGATGGGCGCATGGGTTCGGACCCGGCACTGGCCACCCCGCAAAAAGGCGGTGAGTTGGTGGCGCTGGCGGCCAAGGGGTTGGTGAAGGCTGTCGAGACGTTCAGCAGCGAGCCAAAGCCGAGCTGAATCATTCGCTCAATGCAATGAAGATCAACTGTGGGGGCTCGACAGCTCCCACATTAGATCCCCGCCAGCCGACAGACCGGCGCCAGTCGATTACAGGCAATCCTGCGCCGCATGCTCGAACCGCGATGGCTTGAACGCCGACGCCAACGGTTTGCGCTCATACAAGAACACCTTGCCGCCGTCCTGCGCCTTGTAGACCTCCAGGATGTTGTCCGCAGCGATCTTGCTGGTCACCACGATCCGCGCATGCCGAGAGTTCTGCGTGACCGTGGAGGTCATGCCGTTCTTCTCGAACTTGGGCACTACGCACTCAACATACGCATCGGGAGACTTGCTGGTTTGCAGCGTCAGGGTCGGTGCGTTGGGGGCAGACGCGCAGCCCGTCATCAATAAAGAAGCAGAAGCCATCGCTGGCACTAACAACAAGCGCATAGAAATTCCTGAAAAATAAACGAAGTGGGCTAACCGGCAGCGACCAACGCCTTGAGCGAGGCATCGAACTGCTTTAATGCATTCAACTGAACGTCGCGCTGCTGCCCAATCTGTGCAGCGATCTGGGGCGCCGTTTTGTCATGTACCCATACAGAAGGCAAGTGCAATTGCGCCGAACCCTCGGCTTTGTCGATGTACTGCAAGTCAAGGTCATAGAATTTGGCGACAAATCGCGCCTCGACCAAGTCGTTCCGCTGGGTCAGCAACTGGTTGTAGGTGTCGAGCATCACCACCACATCCGGGTGCGCCTGTAACAGCGTATCCAGGTTGTCGTAACGGGTGACGGAGGCAAAGGTGTGCCGCAACGATGCCATCAGCCAGTCAATCGCCAGGTCCGGGTCGGAGCTGTCGACGAAGGCCTGGCGAATCCGCTCGTCCAACTGATCCTTGGCTCCATTGACTGCCATGGTGTGGTAACGCGCCAGGTACTGCAGGTTGTCGAGGGTATTGTCGCTGTAGAGCACGCCGACCGTTTGCGAATGCTGCAAACTCATCGGGCTGGCGACGATTGGCGCCAGGTGGCTGGCTTGAAGCCCCCCGGCCGACGCAGCGCCAACCATTGTGCTCATCAGCAGCGCCACCAGGGCCAATCCGGTAAAAGTCCTCATCGCAGGGTCCTTGCACATCAGGTTCAATGATGGCAATTGTCCTCCTTTTTCAGAAAAACAGAACTCGCAATACTTGATGGTGACTATTATCTAGAGCAATAGTGTCGTGCAGGCCGCCTCACACAAAATGATAAGGAACGCCTATGAAGCCCCACCAGAAAACCTTCGATCGCATCCGTGAAGCCGTGCTGCCGGAATTTCGCGACCGGGTTGCCGATTACCTGGTCGATTATGAGGAAGTGCTGCTGGATGACGCCGCAGAACCCGAGCTGGTCTACGCCATCGCCCAGCAACTGCGTGGCTACTTGCGCGGTTTGAACACCACCCGGGTGCTGGGCATGGCCGACTGGGAAGACCTTGACCGCCGGGTGGTGCAAGCCTGGCTGGTGCTACTGAAAGCCGAATAGCACCGCGCTATCGGTTCAGCGAATATCCACGCGGTAACGGAAATGCTCGGCGTGGCCACGGCCGCGTCGCAACTCCAGAGGTTGGCCAGCGTAATCCCGGGCCAGCCGCTCGATCACCATCACCGGGCTGCCCACCGGCACCTGCAGCCAGCGGGCCCACACGTCATCGATGGACTCGGCGGTGAGGGCTTCCTCGGCAGATGCCACGACTTGCCCGCAGACTTCTTCGTAGGTCGGGTACAACAGCAAGCCCTGCCGGGTCAGGTCCACGTCCAGCAGCGCCTGGAACCGCTCGCGCGGCAGCCAGATTTCCTCTGCCAGCACTGGCCCCGTGTCCAGCACGTGCACCCGCACAATACAAATCACCGGCGCATCCGACGCCAACCCCAGCACCTCGCTCACCGACAACGGCGCCTTCACCGGCTTGACCGACAGGATCCGGCTCTGGGGCAGCTGGCATTCGCCACCCGGGCCCTGGAAGCGGAAACACCGGAACAACGACGACTGAAACTTCGGACGACGCACAAACGTGCCCCGGCCTTGTTGACGCTCCAGAATGCCTTCCCCCACCAACGCCTCAATCGCTTTACGCACGGTGCCGGTAGACAACTGGTACTGGGTGGACAGCACCGCTTCAGGAGGAATAGCCGCACCGGCACGCCAGTGATTATTGGCAATCTGCTCAATCAGATGATCCCGAAAACGCTGATACAACGGCAGGCGGGAGTCACTCGACAGTCTATTCATGGATCAGGATTCACTTAGTAATTGAGGAGGTGACTACAGCGACGGTCGTGCCTGCTTGACCCATTCCTGGACCGAAGGCCGTTGCCATTGGTGCTGGGCATACGCCACCAGGTTGGCGGGCACGCTGTCGCCGTTGAGGATCAGCCGGTTGAGCATCACGGCCAGGTCCACGTCGGCAATCGACCACTCGCCGAACAGGTAGTCGCGGCCGTCGGCCAACAGCGCCTGTGCCGCGTTGATCAGCTTGTGGGCCGCCGCTTGCGCTGCCGACGACAATGGTTCGCCCTTGAGCCCGTAGAACACCACCAAGGTCGAGCGCTCCTGCCGAATCGGCATCAAGTCACTGCGCAACCACGCCTGCACCTGCCGCGCCCTCGCCCGCTGGCGGGGCTCAGCCGGGTACACCGGTGCCTGCGAGAACACGTCCTCCAGGTACTCGGTAATCGCCGACGACTCCGACAACGCAAACTCACCCTGTACCAGGGTCGGCACGCGCCCGGTCAGCGACAAGTGCGTGAACACTTCGGTCTGGTTCTCGGCCGTGTCGAGGTTCAGGGGGATCAGTTCAAATTCAAGGCCTTTTTCCCGCAGGGTCACGAACGCCGACATCGCGTAGGGACTGGTGAAGTGGGCGTCAACGTACAGGCTCAGCGGGGGATGGTTCACGGCGACATCTCCTTGGTGGGAGCAACACACTACGAGATCGCGCCGTGCAAATAAAATGCGCGGTTTTTATGGGGGCATTCCTGGCTGGAATACCATCGATAATGGCAATACTATGGCCCCTTGCACCCCACCCGTAACGCCCCGAAAACAGATCAAGGAACGATCAACAGATGAAACAAGCGGTAGTCGTCATCCACGGAATCGGCGAGCAGCGCCCGATGGACACCCTGCGCGGCTTCGTGGAAGCCGTGATCCCGGCGAACACCCCTGAAGCGACACCGTTCTACTGGAGCAAACCCGACCGGTTTTCCCGCAACTTCGACTTGCGCGTGTTGAAGTCGGCGGGCCGTAACTCCACCGACTTCTATGAGTACTACTGGGCCCACAAGATGCAGGGCACCAAGGTCGGCCACCTGCTCAGTTGGCTATGGGACATTTTCAAGCGCCCGCGCCGGGATATTCCCACGGCCATCGTGCCGATCTGGCGCGCCACCCGTTGGACCTTGCTGGCCATGCTTGTGCTGCTGGTCAGCGGCACCCTGGCGACGCTGTATGGCCGGTTTCCCCACAGCGACAACCCCTTTGCCCTGATCCCGGTGCTGCTGGTGGTGATCGGCCTGGCCCTGAAGTACTCGGCGCTGTCGTACCTCGGCGACGCCGCCCGCTACCTGAGCCCCAACCCGCAGAACGTGGTGGTGCGCGAACAGATCCGCGCCGATGGTGTTGACCTGCTGCGCGCCCTGCACGACAAGGGTGATTACGACCGCATCATCGTCGTCGGCCACAGCCTGGGCAGCGTGATTGCCTACGACATCGTCGGTTACCTGTGGCATGAACATCACGACCAGGTGCACCCCAACAACCCGGAACTCGCCGCCCGCTACGCCAACCACGAGCGACTGCAGCCGGTGGTGCAGGACACGCTGCCGAAGGCCGGGAACGCCCTCGACGGCCGCCTTCAAAGCCTCCTCAGGTTTCGCGAGCAGCAGGCCGAAGCCTTTATCGAACAACGCAACCTCGGCAACCCGTGGCGCATCACCGACCTGGTCACCCTCGGCAGCCCGATGGCCCACGCCAGCCTGTTGCTGGGCCGCAGCGTGAGCGACTTTAAGCGCCGCATCGAACGCCGCGAAGCCCCCGCGTGCCCACCGACGCTCGACGAAAAGGGCTACGGCTACAGCGGCCGGCTTCCGTTCACGGTGGGCGGTCGCCCATTTTCACCCCTGTACCTGCACCATGCCGCGGCCTTCGCCGTGACCCGCTGGACCAACCTCTACTTCCCCGCGCCCCTGGGCCTGTTTGGCGACATCGTCGGCGGCCCGGTCAGCCCAGTGATGGGCCCCGGGGTGCTGGACCTGCCGGTCACCGTGGGCAAATGGAAAGGCTGGCTCGCCAAGTCCTGGCTCAGCCACACCCACTACTGGAGCGAACGCGGCGGCGCCAAGGGCTACCTCAATAACCTGACCACCGATGACGCGGCAATTACCCAAGGCGAACGTCCGTCGGCGACTGAAGCGTTGCGTTGGGCGATTGACCTCAAGGGTGTGCGGCGTTTTCGCCAGACAGGCGTCAGAGACGCAGTGGCCGAACCAGAGTCCTAGCCCGAAAAGCCACCGTCCTCCAGGAACGCCCGCTCCTCTTCTGTCGTGACCCTGGCCAACACCTCATTACGATGGGGAAAGCGCCCGAACCGCTCGATGATGCGGGCATGCTCCTTGGCCCAGCGATAGGTATTGGCATCAAGGTCCTTGTTCAGGGCCAGCGACCGCTGTTGATCCTCGGAGTCTTCAGAATGCTCGAAGGGCAAATAGCAAAACGCCCGCAACGGGGTTTCGATCAAGGTGTCCATCCCCGCCTCGACCATCTGCCGCGCATACAGACGCGCCAGCGGGTCGGTGGCGAACATATGCGCCGTGCCCCGGAAGGTATTGCGCGGGAACTGGTCCAGCAGCAACAGCAACGCCAGCGCGCCTTCCGGCGTTCGCATCCAACTCTCCAGTTCGCGGCGGGCCGCCTGCAAATGCGCGGAGTAGAAAGCCTCGCGAAAACGCCGGTCAAACCCTTCATCCTTGGCAAACCAGAGCTTGGGCCCCGCCTCCTTCCAGAATTCAATAACCGCCAGCGCTCCATTCTCGATCGTCGTCACCGTCCTCTCCTCAATAAGCCCACAGGTTTCATCATCGCCTTAAACAAAACCTTTAAAGTTCCGGAATATGTCTGAATGTTTCCACTGTACAAAGGTACCGTTGATGATCCTACGCCTTGCCCAGGCTTTCAGTGACTCCAACACCCAGGTTCGCGCCAAGCTGTTTGGCATCTACGGGCTGTTGATCGGCATTAACGTGGCCGCCTGGATCTGGGCGCTGGTGGCGTTCCATGAGCATCCGGTGCTGCTGGGCACCGCGTTGCTGGCCTACGGCTTCGGGCTGCGGCATGCGGTGGATGCCGACCATATCGCCGCCATCGACAACGTAACCCGCAAGCTGATGCAGGAAAAGAAACGCCCGGTGGCGGTCGGTTTCTTTTTCTCCCTCGGGCATTCTTCGGTGGTGGTGCTGGCATCCATTGGCGTCGCGTTTGCGGCGTCGACCATGCAAGAGCGGTTTGAAGGGTTCAAGGCCATTGGCGGGGTGATCGGCACGTCGGTCTCGGCCGCGTTCCTGTTGGTTATCGCCTTGATGAACCTGGTGATCCTGCACGCGATCTACAAGGCCTGGCGCCATGTGCGCCAGGGCGGCGCGTATGTGGAGGATGACTTCGACCTGTTGCTGGCGGACCGGGGGTTCATGGCGCGGATTTTCCGCCCGGTGTTTCGCCTGATCAGCCGCAGTTGGCACATGTACCCGTTGGGTTTCCTGTTCGGCCTGGGGTTTGATACGGCCACCGAGATCGGCCTGCTGGGGATTTCCGCGACACAGGCCTCTCAAGGGCTGTCGCCGTGGGCGATCATGGTGTTCCCGCTGCTGTTCAGCGCCGGCATGTCCTTGGTGGACACCCTCGACGGGCACTTGATGCTGGGGGCGTATGGCTGGGCGTACATGAAGCCGATCCGCAAGATCTACTACAACATGACCATCACCCTGGTGTCGGTGGTGGTTGCGGTGGTGATCGGCAGCATTGAAGCGCTGGGGTTGATGGGTGACCAGCTGGATTTGAAGGGATCGTTCTGGGGCTTTATCGGTGCGTTGAACGACAGCTTCGGGATGCTGGGCTACCTGATCATCGGGATCTTCGTTGCCAGTTGGGCGATCTCGGTGATGCTGTATCGCCTCAAGGGCTTTGACCGGATTGAGGTGAATGCGGGTTGACCGTGGGACATTTGGGCTTGTTATGGCGAGGGAGCTTGCTGTGGCGAGGGAGCTTGCTCCCGCTGGGCCGCGAAGCGGCCCCAATAAAGCAATCGAGATCCACCTGAAAGAACACCGTGGCTTTTTGGGGCTGCTTCGCAGCCCAGCGGGAGCAAGCTCCCTCGCCACAGCAAGCTCCCTCGCCACAGCAAGCCCGCTCCCACATTTTTGATCTCCACCCGGCGTGTGATCCCGGGTGTTTGGATCAGGCCAGTTCGGCTCGCAGTTGACGCGCCGCAGTCACCATGTGAATCAGCGCCGCTTCAGTCTCCGGCCAGCCACGGGTTTTCAAACCGCAATCCGGGTTGACCCACAGGCGCTCCGCCGGGATGCGTCTGGCCGCCTTGCGCAGCAGGTTGGCCATTTCCGAGGCATCCGGTACCCGTGGCGAGTGGATGTCGTACACCCCAGGACCAATGTCGTTCGGGTAGGCGAAGGCTTCGAACGCCTCCAGCAGTTCCATGTCCGAGCGCGAAGTTTCGATGGTGATCACGTCGGCATCCATGGCCGCGATGGACTCGATCACATCGTTGAACTCGCTGTAGCACATGTGGGTGTGGATCTGGGTTTCATCACGCACGCCGGAGGCGCACAGGCGGAAGACTTCGGTGGCCCAGTCCAGGTATTCCTTCCACTGCGCCCGGCGCAACGGCAAGCCTTCGCGGAACGCGGCTTCGTCGATCTGTACGATCTTGATCCCGGCGGCTTCCAGGTCCACCACTTCGTCACGAATCGCCAGGGCCAGTTGCCGCGCCTGTTCTTCGCGGCTTACATCTTCCCGGGGGAACGACCACATCAGCATGGTCACCGGGCCGGTCAGCATGCCCTTCATCACCTTGTTGGTCAGGCCTTGGGCGTAGCGGATCCACTCCACGGTCATGGCTTTCGGGCGGCTCAGGTCACCGAAAATCACCGCCGGTTTCACGCAACGGGAACCGTAGCTCTGTACCCAGCCAAAACGGGTGAACACGTAGCCGTCGAGTTGCTCGGCGAAGTATTCGACCATGTCGTTGCGTTCGGCCTCACCGTGCACCAGTACGTCCAGGCCAAGGTTTTCCTGCACTTCCACCGCGTGACGGATCTCGCTGTGCATGGCTTCGACGTATTCGGCTTCGCTCAACTTGCCGGCCTTGTACGACTGGCGGGCCAGGCGGATCGAGGCGGTTTGCGGGAACGAACCGATGGTGGTGGTCGGGAACAACGGCAGGTTGAGGCCGGCCCGTTGTTTTTCGATCCGCTGGGAAAACAGCGAGCGGCGCTGGCTGTCCTTGGCGGTAATCGCCGCCACCCGGGCTTGGACCGCTGGCTTATGGATACGTGGGGAAGCGGCGCGGGCAGCTTGCACGGCGCGGCTTTCAGCCAGGGCGGCGACCACGTTTGGCGCTTCAGGTTGGTTCACGGCCTGCGCCAGCACCGCCACTTCTTCGCACTTCTGCACGGCAAACGCCAGCCAGCTTTTCAGCTCGGCATCCAGCTTGTCTTCACGGCCCAGGTCTACCGGGCTGTGCAGCAACGAGCAGGACGGCGCCACCCACAGGCGATCACCCAGACGCTCATGAGCATGCTGCAAGGTGGCCAGGGCCTTTTCCAGGTCGCAGCGCCACACGTTACGGCCGTTGACCACGCCCAGGGACAGCACCTTATACGCCGGCAGGCGATCAAGGATCGTCGGGTACTGATCCGGTGCACGCACCAGGTCGATGTGCAGGCCGTCCACCGGCAGGTTGGCAGCCAGGCCGAGGTTCTCTTCCAGGCCGCCAAAGTAGGTGGCCACCAGCTTCTTCAGCGGGTCACGCTGGATCAGGTTGTAGGCACGCTCAAAGGCATTTTTCCACTCCTGCGGCAGGTCCAGCACCAGGATCGGCTCGTCGATCTGTACCCACTCCACGCCCAGGTCCGCCAGGCGCTGGAAGATCTGGCCGTACAACGGCAGCAGGCGGTCCAGCAGGTCGAGCTTGTCGAAATCGCCACCCTTGGCCTTGCCCAGCCACAGGTAAGTCAGCGGGCCGATGACCACCGGCTTGACGGTGTGGCCAAGGTCACGGGCTTCCTTGACCTCGTCGAACAGTTGATCCCAACCCAGCTGGAACTGCTGGTCGGCGCTGAACTCAGGCACCAGGTAGTGATAGTTGGTGTCGAACCACTTGGTCATTTCCTGGGCGTGGGCGCCGCCGCAGCAGCTGTCGCTGACGCCACGGGCCATGCCGAACAGGGTGTGCAGGGTGGCTTTGCCATCGGCCGGGCGGAAACGCTCAGGGATCACGCCGAACATCAGAGAGTGAGTCAGCACCTGGTCGTACCAGGCGAAGTCACCGGCGGGCAGCAACTCGATGCCGGCCTTCTTTTGCAGGTCCCAGTGCGTCTTGCGCAACTCACGACCTACAGCGCGCAGGCCGGCTTCGTCGAGTTCACCCTTCCAAAACGCTTCCTGCGCTTTTTTCAGTTCACGATCGCGACCAATGCGCGGGAATCCAAGGGAATGGGCAACAGCCATGACGTAAAGCTCCAATGTGTGTGTATGGGAGCTATTGTCGGGATCGGCGGATAGTGAGACAAACTCATTTTATTCCAGATGATCACAAGTTCTACTCATGATACTCGGGCGTTCCTTCGGTTTTGCTTATCACTGAAATAGCCAGCAGCGTCTGTTTTGGTGCGCGATGGCTACCCATACTTTTGCTTCCCGAACACCCAAGGAAGTCCTCACATGGAACCCCATCGAAGTCAGCCCGTAACCGCCCTGCTCGTTCACCTCGCCGCGTTGGGCGTGGCCATCCTCGGCATCAGTAGCCTGGCCCTGCTGATGGCCTGGGCCGGGCGCCTGATGTTCTAGTTCAATCGGCGGGAATATCGGCGCTCAAGGTGCGGATCAGCGCCTGCGCCTGAGTGTCCCGCTGCGCCGTATACAGCACCACTTCACGACTGGGCAGCGGCGGCAGGTCGAAACGCTGCTCCACGTCGACGCAGCCACCAGGCGCCATCCGCCCCACCATCGCGCCGATGCCAATCCCCGCCACCACCGCAGCACCAATCGCCAGAATCCCGCTGCCCACGAACGCCTCTTCCCAGGCGAGGTTCTGTTCGGCCAGCGCCGCCATCACCATGCTGCGCATGCCGCAGGGTTCCGGCTGGATCGCCAGGGGCAACGCCCCGCCCTGGCGTAATTCGAAGTCATGGGAAGCCATCCAGCCAAAGCGTTCGACGCCCACCACTTCGCCGTCCTGGCGACGGTTGTCATGCCGCAGGATCATCGCCACATCCAGCTTGCCCTGCTCGTAGTTCATCAACATGTCACGCGAGGTGCCGAGGCTGAACGCCACGATCACGTCCGGGTCGGTGGTCGCCAAACGCCGCAGCCACAGGCTGAGATCGGCGCCGACAATGTGGTGGCTGACGCCCACGCGCAAGGTGCGTTTCTGCGGGCCAAAACAGTTCATCGCCTCCTGGTAGTTGTCCAGCAAACGGCGCGCGCTGGCCAAAAACATCTGCCCATGGGCCGACAACGTGACCCGTCTCGGCGTGCGCTCCAGCAGCTTGCGGCCAAGGCTTTCTTCGAGGCGTTTTATCTTCAGGCTGATAGCCGCCTGGGTGCCGCCGATGGCATCGGCAGCGCGGGTAAAGCTCTTGAGTTCGGCGACCAGGACGAACGCCTGGATGGCGTCGATATCGGGCATTTTCATGGATGGGCTGGCGATAGAGAGTCAAGACGTGACGTTAGCATGCCGCGCCTGCTGACCAAACCACTGCATGATCAGCACAGAGCCTGGGTGTGACGCCGCCGATGGCTGCAAACACAATGCATACACCCCGCCAACCCCAACAGCGCGGCGGATGAGTTTGTGACTCCCGAGGTAGAGCAGGACCTGGCAATCTACCCGTCGAAAAACGTTATGGACAAGCTGTTCATCGTCGAAGACCTGCCGCCGACGATTGCGCGGTTGGCCACTCGGTTGTGGACCCAGTTGAAGACCAACACGTGATACCGAAAACCGGACTTGCTCAAGGCTCATGGGAGAGCGGTATAGTCACTCCATTGAGCTTGGGATTGAATCAACATGGAAGGACTTCACCAGGGTAGCTGCCTGTGCGGCGCGGTCAGCTACCGAGTATCAACACCGCTGAAAGCCGTGACACATTGCCACTGCAAAAAATGCCAGAAGAGTCATGGCGCCGCATTCGCGACATACGCGAGTGCTCCGAAATCGTCGGTGCACATCGAGTCTTCGCTGCAAACGCTCAAGGCTTACGAATCGTCCGAGGGTGTGTTTCGTGAGTTTTGTTCACGCTGCGGCTCGTCGCTGTTCTGGTCCGATACCAATGGTGTCTACCCGGACTGGATTTCGATAGCGATCGTCACACTCGATACGCCGTTCTTGCCCGGCAAGCAGAAGCATTCCTGTGTTGACTCCAAGGTCGCTTGGCTGGATCTGGAGAATCGCAGTGGCTGAATCAGAGGACGGTTTGTCGATACGCGCCATCTCGGTATTGCCCGAACAAATCCAGGTAATGGAAACAGAGGCGGTAGCTGAAGGGTTCAGATTTCTAACGCGCCTGATTGCAGAGTGGCACAGCGGCGCCAACCGTTTCGACCAGCCAGGCGAATGTCTTCTGGGCGTTTTCAATAGCGGGCAATTGATCGCCGTTGGCGGTTTATCCCGTGACCCTTACGCCGGGCCCGACGTTGGCAGGCTGCGCCGGGTGTACGTCGCACGGGCTTCGAGGGAACGGCATGTAGGCAAGGCGTTGGTGGGCCAACTGCTGGAACGCGCTGCGCAGCAGTTCCGTGTTGTGCGCCTGTCTACCGACACCCACGAGGGCGCCGCCTTTTATCTGCGCTGCGGTTTTGAGCCGATACAGGATGAGCATGCAACGCATATAAAGTCGCTATGAACGCACCAGCCCTCACCGCAAGGGCTGGTGCATTGACTTCAGGATTTACATCAACGGAATCGAGTAGTTCACAAACACCCGGTTCTGGTCCTGATCCCGTGCCACGTCGCTGCGGGACATGCCGTTGCGCCAGCCGAACCCGACGTTCTTGAACGTGCCGCTCTGCACCACATAATCCAGCGAAATATCCCGCTCCCACTCGCTGCCGTCGTTGCCGCTGGTGGTGAGGATATGGTCGCCCTTGAGGTACATCACCGAGGCCTTCAAGCCGGGTACGCCCAGCGCCGCAAAGTCGTAGGCGTACTGGGCAAAAGCGGTACGCTCACCGGCCTGGATGAAGGTCTGGATGGTTCGGTCGGTGTACAGGTACAGACTCGGGCCCGCCTCGCCTTTGCCCACCAGGCCGCCCTGGTTGAGTTGGGCGAAGTTGCTGTCGTCGGACACGCGTTGGTAGCCCGCCGTGATTGCATGGGGCCCCAGGGAATAGATGAACGCGGCGCTCCAGGTGTCGTTATCGATCTCCCCGGTTCCACCCTTGGTATAGCCGCCAAACTTGTAGCCATCGGCACGCCCGGCGGCACTTGCGTTCTTGCCGTCGGAGGTGGTCTTGAAGTAACGCAAGTCGGTTTTCAGCGAGCCGTAGTCGCCCATGGGCAATACGTGCACCAGGCCGGCGAAGTGCTGTTGGTAATAGTCTTCAAGGTTGGCGTAGTAGTACTGCACCAAGAGGTTCTTGGTCAGGTTGTAGTCGGCGCCGCCGTAGGTAAACTTGTTGCTTTCCTGGGTCGCGCCGGCTACCGCCAGGCCGCTGGCGTCGCTGGAACCGCGGCCCGTCGTATGCTCAAGCTGGCCGCCAATCAGGGTCAGGTTGTCGATGTCGTTGCTGGTGACTTGGCCGCCTTCAAACGACTGCGGCAACAGCCGGCCGTCGTTGCTCACCAGGATCGGCAGGTTCGGGCGCAAGTAGCCGTAGCGCAGTTCGGTCTTGGCAAAGCGCGCCTTCGCGGTCACGCCGCCACGGGTCCAATCGTCGGCGGCCTTGCCATCATCGGTGGGGATCATCGAGCTGCCGACATGCTTCGCCGCGCTGCTGTCGAGGGTCACGCCGAGCATGCCGATGGCGTCCAGGCCAAAGCCGAGGGTGCCGTCGGTGAAGCCCGACTGGTAGTTGAGGATGAACGCCTGGCCCCACTCTTCGGTCTTCGACGGTGCAGCGGCGCCGTCGCGGTTGTCGTTGTTGAAGTAGAAGTTACGCATGCTCAAGTTGGCTTTGCTGTCCCCCAGGAAATCAGCAGAAGCCAAGGGGCTCAGGGCCATGCCCAGGCCGCCGGTCAATACGCTTAATACATGTAGTGTGGCTTTCATCAGGACGAACTCCGGCGCGCAATCACTGTTGCGGGCGCATAAAAAAGGCAGCAGGAAGCACTCGGCCAAACTTCGGTTGGCCGGTGCGTTAACAACTGTTCAGAAGTGCTTGGGTATTAAGTTGGGCGAGATGGACCTCCGGGAAACTTCAGTCAATCAATCCATGAGCGTCATAAAACGGGTACGGCCCCGGGTAGTCCCCGAATACACCGTTGTGGCTGATCAACCCTTGCTGTTCATCCCAGCGGTGCAAGAGGTAACCCGCCGGTTCCAGGTTGAAATGCGCTGGAGCAGCCTCCTGTAGATCCAGCACGATTTGATGGGACGTGCCCGGGCATACGCAGCTCACACTGCCGCCGAAACGGCGCTGCATCGGCCGGTGCAAATGCCCGCACAACAGGCGTTCCACCTGGGGGTGACGGGCGATGACCTTTTCCAGCGCAGCGGCGTTGATGAACGGCTCGCGGTCCATATGGCCGATGCCGCTGATAAACGGCGGGTGATGCAAGATCAGCAGGGTCGGCACGTTCGGTTGCAGCGCCAGTTTCTCATCAAGCCACTGCAATTGGCTGTCCAGCAGCTGGCCGCCATGGGCATCGGGAATCGTCGAATCCAGGCCGATCAGCCGCACCGGATAGTCGTCCACCACCCAGTCCAGCGGGCCATCGGCGCTCGCCGGCAAATAGCGGTGATCACCAAAGGCGGCGAGCAAATGCTGGCGGTTGTCGTGATTGCCCGGCACCAGGTAGCAAGGCATCTGCAAACGGGCCAGTTCGGGGTGCAGCACGGCGTATTCATCGGCGCGACCGAAGTCCACCAGGTCGCCGCTGATCACCACGATATCGGGCCTCGGGTAGCTGGCATTCAGGTGGTCGACGGCACGGCGCAATGCACCGAGGGTGTCGACCACGCCGTAAGTCAGACGCTGGCCGGCTTTAAGGTGCAGATCGCTGATCTGCGCAACAAGAAACGGACGGTTCAAAATAGGCTCTCTGAAGTCAGGCATGCAGGGTGAACAGCTTGTGTGGGGCGATGGCCAGTGCAATCGGTGCGCCGACGGTGTGAAGCTGGTTGTCGCTGCTGTCCACCAGCAACGGTTGCGGGCCACCGACATCCACCAGCAGGCGGCTTTGCGCGCCCTGGAAAAACTGCGCCAGCAAATGCCCGTGCAGGTGCCCTTCGCTCTCCATCACCCGCAGGTGCTCGGGGCGGCAGTACACGGTGGCTGGCAGATGGGCTTCGTGCCACGGCAGTTCGCCGCCGCACACTTTCAAGCCATGGGCCGTGCGATCAACCACCGAAAAGGCATTCAGGTTGCCCACAAAGCCTGCAACAAACGCGTTGGCCGGCTGCTGGTAGATCTCCCGCGGGCTGGCCAGTTGCGCGATACGCCCCTGCTCCATCACCAGGATGCGATCTCCCAGGGCCATGGCTTCACCCTGATCGTGGGTGACGAACACCGAGGTGATGCCGAGGCCGCGCAATAGCTGATCCAGCTCACTGCGCAGGCGCTCACGCAACTGTGCATCGAGGGCGGCCAACGGTTCATCCAGCAACAGCACTTTGGGCCGAGGCGCCAAGGCGCGAGCCAATGCCACACGCTGACGCTGACCGCCGGACAGTTCATGGATGCTGCGCTTGCCGTGGTTCTGCAAGCCCACCAGCTCCAGCAGTTCGTCACAGCGTTTGTTGCGCTCTGCCGGCGCGACGCCGCGAATTTTCAGGCCGTACACGATATTGCCGGCCACATCCAGGTTGGGGAACAAGGCGTAATTCTGGAACACCATGCCCACATCACGGCGCTCGATGGGCAGGCGGGTGACGTCGTGGTCACCGAAAAACACCTGGCCCACATCGGGACGCTCAAGGCCGGCGATCAAGCGCAAGGTGGTGGTTTTGCCGCAACCGGACGGGCCGAGAATGGCCAGGGTTTCGCCGCCCTCGATGGTCAGGTCGAGGTTCTGCACGGCAACGGTGCCGTCGGCGAATGCCTTGCGGCAACCCTTCAGGCGAATGGTGATAGCGGTCATCGACGCTCTCCACGGGACAGACGAGCGCTGATGGCCTGCAACGCAATCAGCAGCGGCACGATCATCAGCAAAAAGATAAGGGTGTAGGCGCTGGCGATTTCCAGGCGGGCCGAGGCGTAGCTGTCGGCAAGGCCGACGGGCAAGGTCTTGGTCATCGGCGTATGGAGCATCCAGGTCAGGTTGAACTCTCCCAGGGACAGGGTCACGACCATCAGCACCCCGGCGAGGATCCCCGCCCGGCAGTTGGGCACTACCACACTGAAGAAGCGTCGCAGGGGACCGGCTCCCAGGCTCGCAGCAGCCTCTTCCAGCACCGGCAACTGCTGGCGTTGCATCACCGCCATCACCGGGCGCACCAGGAACGGCAAGGTGAACAACACGTGCCCCACCAGGATGAACAACCAGCTGCTGCGAAACCCGCCGAACTGGCCGTAGGTCAGCAACAACGCCAGGGCACTTGCCAGGCCAGGCATGGCCACCGGCAGCACCATCAATTCCTCGAAGGCGCGGCTGAAGCGGTTGTTCATCCGCACCAAGGCGTACGCCGCCGGCACACCGATCACACAGACACACACCGCGCAGGCCAGGGCCAGTTGCAGCGAGAGCCAGACCGTCGGCGAATAGGCCTGCCAGACCTGAATCAACCAGTCGAACGTCAGGCCGCTGGACAGGCCGACGAAGAAGTTGCGCGTCAGCCCCGCCAGCAATGACATCAACACCGGCACCAACATGAAGGCGCAGACCAGCAAGGTAAACAGCAACTGGATGACAAACAGCGATGAGCGCTTCACAGGACGGTCCCCGCGTTTTTCACCAGACGCCGCGTCAGTAACAACACGGCCCAGGTCACCGCGCCGAGCACCACCGAGAGTGCCGCGGCTACCGCAAAATTGGCGTAGTTGGTGAACACGTTATAGATAGCGACGGGCGTCACGTTCAGCCGCGTGCCCAGGGTGAACGCCGTGCCGAAGGCGCCCATGGACGTGGCAAAACAGATCGCCCCGCAGGAGGCCAACGCCGGTGCCAGGCCCGGCACGATCACGTCGCACACCACCCGCCAATGCCCGGCTCCCAGTGAATGGGCCGCTTCCTCCAGGCTGCGATCGAGGCTTTCACAAGCCGCCATCACCGTGAGAATCACCCGCGGAATCGAGAAGTACAGGTAGCCGACAAACAACCCTGCCAATGAATAGGCAAAGATCCAGCGTTCACCGGCCAACTGAAGCCCGAGTGCGGCGAACAAGCCTTGTCGACCCGCCAGCAGGATCACCAGGAAGCCCACCACCACACCGGGGAACGCCAGGGGAAACGTCAACAACGCCACCAGCGCCGAACGCCCGAAGAATTGCTGGCGGGCGAGAAACACACCGGCGATGCCGCCCACCAGCAGCGCCGCCAACGTCACCAGCACCGCGAGCACGCAGGTTTGCGCCAGGCTGCCCAGGTATTGCGCGCTGCTCAGGACCTGCCAGTAACCGCTGCCGTGGCTGTCGCGGCGTTCACCGCCCAGCACCATCAGGTGCGCCAACGGCAACAACCAGAACGCGAGCAGCACCGCAAACGCCGGGGCCAGTGCCCAGGCGGGATTTGGCCGCAAGAGTGCCTTCACTTACTTGACCTCACTCAGGTAACGCGCGGCGAAGGCTTCCTGCACGGCGGCCATTTTTTGGTAATCCACCACGCCGGCACGGGCGTAGTCGCTGTCCGGCAGAAACTGCGCGGCGACGTCCGCCGGCATCTTCACAGGCCGGACCGGGCGCAGGTAGGCCTTGGCCCAGAGCGCCTGGCCCGCATCAGACAGGACGAAGTCCAGGACCTTTTCACCGTTGGCACGATGCGGTGCGTTCGCCACCAGGCTCATCACGTACGGCACGCTGATGCTGCCTTCCTTGGGAATCACGAAGGCGACGTTGGCGTTGTCCTTGTAGCGGGCGCGGTAGGCGTTGAAGTCGTAGTCCACCAGGATCGGCAACTCGCCGGAGAGCACCCGCGCATAGGCGGTTTGCTTGGGCACGATGGGGGCGTTTTTCGCCAGCTTCTGGAAGTAGTCGATGGCCGGGGCGAAGTTATCGAGGTCGCCGCCCAGAGCACGATTGATCGCCACCGCCGAGACGTAGCCGACAAAAGCGCTGGACGGGTCGAGGTAACCGACCATGCCTTTGTACTCAGGCTTGAGCAGGTCGGCCCAGCTTTGCGGCACCGGCAGCCCGCCCAGGGCATCGACGTTGACCATGATGCCCAGGGTGCCGGAGTGAGTCGCGAACCACTGGCCGTCCGGGTCTTTCAGGCCGGTGGGAATCTGCTCCCAGCCTTTGGGTTTATAGCCCTCCACCACCCCGGCCTTCTGCGCTTGCAAGCCGAACGTCACGCCGTAGTAGACAACATCGGCCACCGGCGCGGCTTTCTCGGCCACCAACTGCGCCAGGGACTGGCCGGAGTTCTTGTTATCCAGCGGCACCTGCACGCCGGTGGTCGCCGCGATGGCCTTGAGTTGCGTGCCCCAGTCCGCCCAGTCTGGCGGGCAGTTGTAGCAAATCGCGGTGTCCGCGGCCTGGGCCAGGCTGGCCGTGCCGCACAGCAGCAATGCCGCCAGGGTTTTACTGAGCATGCTCATCAAGCGTCTCCTTTATGGGGTTGGGTACTTTCGCCCGGCCGGACATGGCACGGCAGGCAGTGGGAAGTCGGCGCGTTGCCGGCGATTTGCGCCAGCAGTTGGTCGATCACGGTGCTGGCCAACAGCGCGATGGGCTGCACCACGCTGCACAGCGTCGGGTGCATCTGGGTGCCCAGGGAAATACCGTCGAACCCCATCACCGAAAGTTGTTCGGGCACATTCCAGGCGTGGCGACGCAGTTCGGCAATCAGGCTGATGGCGAGAAAATCGTTGGAACACACCAGCGCTGTGGGGGCCTGTGGGCCTTGCAGGAAGGGTTCGATGGCGGCGAATTCGGCCTGGGTATGGGCCGGCATCTCAATCACTGGCTGGCTATCGAGGCCGTACTCGCCCATGGCATCGCAGTACCCGGCATAACGCAGGCGGGCGCGGTCGGACTGCAACGCGGGGCCGGCGACCATGGCGATCCGGCGATGGCCCGCCTCCAGCAGATAACGGGTTGCGAGGGCCATGCCGGCGCGGTTGTCCACCGAGACGGCGCTGTAGTTAGGGTTGTCGGGTTGGTGGTAGGCCAGCACGAACGGCGTTTCTTCCGTGGCCAGGCTGTGGAGCACGCTGTTGCTTTCGGCGTCGGTGACGGTCAGCACCAAACCATCGACACGCTGGCGCAGCAGCTCTTCCACCACACTGCTTTCGCGCTCGGCGCTGTAGTCGGTGGTGGCCAGCAACAGGTTATAGCCACGCAGCCGTGCGGCGCGCTCCATGGCCTGGAACTGCTCGGCGAACACCGGGTTAAGCAGGTTGGGCACCACCACGCCGATCAGGTTGGTGGTTTGCAGGCGCAGTTGGCGGCCCAGCAGGTTGGGCCTGAAGCCCAGCTCCCGGGCGGCGGCGAATACCTGCTCACGGGTGGCCGGACGCACCTGCTCCGGGGAGGCAAAGGTGCGGGCAGCGGTGGCGCGGGATACGCCGGCCAACCGCGCTACGTCTTTCAAATCAGTCATTGTCACTCGCTTGAGATCGATCTCATTGGCGAGGACAGTAACGGGGGAATGTGGCAGTCAGGCGATGGGGAGATGACGGTTTGATGTCAGTGTGGGAGCTGTCGAGCTTGATCGTTCCCACGCTCTGCGTGGGAATGCATCCCGTGACGCTCCGCGTCACCACTGCGCAAGACTTGAACCTTGCATAGCCCGATGGACGCAGAGCGTCCGAGGCGGCATTCCCACGCAGAGCGTGGGAACGATCACAGATGCAGCGTCCATTCTCACCTCTCGTCGCCGAAGCTGTGGTCCGTTATCAAAGCGGCTCATCATACCTACGGGCTGTCATATTCACAGGCCAGCTTATAACCGGGCCAGCAAATTCCGCTGACTAACCTTTCGATCTGTCCCAAGTGCGGGCACAATGCGTGTCCTTTTTTGGCAGGCACCGCCGCAGGCTCTGAAAATGATCAAAACGCCGTACTACCTCATCGACAAACAGAAGCTTCTGGTCAACATGCAGAAGATCGCCTACGTGCGCGAACAGTCCGGCGCCAAGGCTTTGCTGGCCCTCAAGTGTTTCGCCACCTGGTCGGTGTTCGACCTGATGCAGGAATACATGGACGGCACCACCTCGTCGTCGTTGTACGAGCTGAAGCTGGGTCGCCAGAAGTTCGAAGGTGAAGCCCACGCCTACAGCGTGGCCTGGGCCGACGATGAAATCGAAGAGATGCTCGATAACTGCGACAAGATCATCTTCAACTCCATCAGCCAGCTGCAGCGCTTTGCCGAACGCAGCGAAGGCAAGACCCGCGGCCTGCGCGTCAACCCGCAGGTGAGCAGCTCCGACTACCTGCTGGCCGACCCGGCGCGCCCGTTCAGCCGTTTGGGCGAGTGGGACCCGGTGAAGATCGAAGGTGTGATCGAGCAGATCTCCGGCTTCATGTTCCACAACAACTGCGAGAACGGTGACTTCAACCTGTTCGACCAGATGCTCAACACCATCGAAGAACGCTTCGGCGCGCTGCTGCACAAGGTCAACTGGGTCAGCCTCGGCGGCGGCATCCACTTTACCGGTGAAGGCTATGCCATCGACGCCTTCTGCCAGCGCCTCAAGGCGTTCTCGCAGAAGTACGACGTGCAGGTGTACCTGGAGCCCGGCGAAGCCGCGATCACCAACAGCGCCTCCCTGGAAGTGACCGTGCTCGACACCCTCTACAACGGCAAGAACCTCGCCGTGGTAGACAGCTCCATCGAAGCCCACCTGCTGGACCTGCTGATCTATCGCCTCAACGCCAAGCTGACGCCAAGCAATGGCGAACACACCTACATGGTGTGCGGCAAATCGTGCCTGGCCGGGGACATCTTCGGTGAGTATCAATTTGATCAGCCGCTGGCCATCGGCGATCGACTGTCGTTCATCGACACGGCAGGCTACACCATGGTCAAGAAAAACTGGTTCAACGGCCTGAAAATGCCGTCCATCGTAGTGAAACAACTCGACGGTACAGTCGAAGTGGTTCGTGAATTTGGTTACGACGACTACCTGTCCAGCCTTTCGTAAAGCGGACAGATAAAGGAGAGATAAAGCAATTGAAAAAGAACGTTCTTATCATTGGTGCAGGAGGTGTCGCCAAGGTGGTGGCCCACAAGTGCGCGCAGCACAACGACGAACTCGGTCGTATTGCTATCGCGTCGCGCAACATCTCCAAATGCCAGGCCATCATCGACAGCGTCAAGGCCAAGGGTAGCCTCAAGGTACCCGCCCAGATTCAAGCCTTTGCGCTGAACGCTTTGGACGTGGAAGCGACCAAGGCACTGATCCGCGAAACCGAATCGCAGATCGTCATCAACGTCGGTTCCGCGTTCCTCAACATGTCGGTACTGCGTGCCTGCATCGACACGGGCGTGGCGTACCTCGACACCGCCATCCACGAAGAGCCGGGCAAGGTCTGCGAGACCCCGCCGTGGTACGGCAACTACGAATGGAACCACCTGGAAGAGTGCAAACAGAAGAACATCACGGCCATTCTCGGCGTGGGCTTCGACCCGGGTGTCGTCAACGCGTATGCCGCGCTGGCGCAGCAAAAGCATTTCGACCGCATTGATTCGATCGACATTCTCGACGTCAATGCCGGCTCCCATGGCAAATATTTCGCCACCAATTTCGACCCGGAAATCAACTTCCGCGAATTCACCGGACAGGTGTGGAGCTGGCAGAACAGCCAGTGGACCAGCAACACCATGTTCGAAGTCAAACGCACCGACGACCTGCCTGTGGTCGGTTCGCAGAACCTGTACCTGACCGGCCACGATGAAGTGCACTCGCTGTCGAAAAACCTCGACGTGCCCAATGTGCGTTTCTGGATGAGCTTCGGCGAACACTATATCAACGTGTTCACCGTGCTGAAAAACCTCGGCCTGCTCTCCGAAAAACCGGTCACCACCGCCGAAGGCCTGGAAGTCGTGCCGCTGAAACTGGTCAAGGCCGTGCTGCCCGACCCGTCGTCACTGGCACCGGGCTACACCGGCAAGACCTGCATTGGCGACCTGGTCAAGGGCACCAAGGACGGCCAGCCACGCGAGCTGTTCATCTACAACGTGGCCTGCCATGAAGAAGCCTTTGCCGAGACCGACAGCCAGGGCATCTCCTACACCGCCGGCGTACCGCCTGTGGCCGCAGCGCTGCTGGTTGCCCGTGGCGAGTGGGACGTGAAGCACATGGCCAACGTCGAGGAACTGCCGGCTGAGCCGTTCCTGAAGGCGCTGGACGTGATGGGCTTGCCGACTCGGATCAAAGACGAGAACGGTGACCGTGCCTGGGATGCAATTGCCTGATAGGCGATCGTTGACCGAACAAAAAAATGCGCCCTCAGGGGCGCATTTTTTGTTGGGGCCACATAAATCTCAAAGAACAATGAAGATCAAAATGTGGGAGCGGGCTTGCTCGCGAAAGCGGTGTGCCAGTCACTGCATCTGGCGACTGATACACCGCATTCGCGAGCAAGCCCGCTCCCACATTGGATTTGCTGTGTTCTTGAGGGCGAGTTACTCCAGGTTGCGCGCCGAATTGCTCAACGCCCTTGAACACTGCAACAACGCCGGCGCCAACTGTTTCTCCGCATCCGCCCGGCTCCACCGACTGGTGGGCGCCACCACATGCACCGCCGCCACCGGCCGGCCATTCGCCCCCAGCACCGGCGCGCCGATGGTCATGTCGCCCAGGAACAGTTCCTGGCCATTCACCGCATAACCCTGCTCGCGCACCTGCTGCAACGACGCCATGATCCTGTCGACCTCAGTCAATGTCTGGCTGGTATGGGCCACCCGCTGGCTGTTCTCAATCAACACCAACGCCTCATCCTGCGGCAACGCACTCAAATACGCCCGCCCCGACGCCGTGCAGTACATCGGCACCCGCGAGCCAATCGGCATGTGCACCGGCACAAAGCCCGCGCTGACAAACCGCGCGATATAGGTCATGTCGTAACCCGCAGGCTCGGTCAGGCAGGAGGTTTCTCCGGTCAGGCGGGTCAATTCCGAGAGGAACGGGTTGGCCACCTCAATCAACGAATGCGCATCCAGATAACTGAAGCCCAACTCCAGCACCCGCGGTGTGAGTTGGTAATGGCGCGTGCGCGAGTGTTTCCGAAGGTAACCCAGGCTCTCCAGGGTAAACACCATGCGCTGGGCCGAGCTTTTGGTCATGCCGGCGGCCTCGGCCACCTCTGCAAGGCTCATGCTGCGGCGCTGTGCGCTGAATGCCTTGAGCACCGACAGGCCTTTTTCCAGGGATTGATTGTGCAAGCTGTTGCGTTCTTCAGACATGGCGAACTCGCGGTCAGGTCGATCAAGCGTAGCGATATTTCTACACCAAACTGCCAAATTCGACTACTAAAAATCGCATACCGATACGATTGGTTCATTTTGTCGATTTTCTATACCGCTTAACGATTTTATTGAATCGAAATGGCATAGAGCTTGCGGTTTGCTTTCCAACCGCTTGCGGTACTGACGATCCGTTTTCCTTCTGGAGTAACCCGATGAACAGTCTTTCGCCCTTGTTTCGCCGCCTCGCCTTCGGTATTTGCGCCACCTTTTGCGTAGCAACCGTGCACGCCGCCGGTGCGGCCTCGTACAAAGTCGGTGCAACGGCCAGCGGTTCGCCGTTCACCTTCCTCGACATCAAGAGCAACAGCATCCAGGGCGTGATGGTCGATGTCGCCAATGCCGTGGGCAAGGCCGGTGGCTTCACCAGTGAAATCGAGCAGACCAACTTTGCCGCACTGATTCCGTCCCTGACTTCCGGCAAGCTCGACTTCATCGCCGCCGGCATGCTCAAGACCCCGGAGCGTGCCCAGGTGGTGGACTTCAGCGCGCCGGTGTACGCCTACGGCGAGGGCCTGATCGTGAGTGCCGACGACAACGCGACCTATACCGACCTCAGTTCCTTGAAGGACCAAGTGGTCGGCGTACAAGCCGGCACGATCTTCTACGACATGCTCAACAAGCTGGGGATCTTCAAGGAAATCCGCACCTACGACTCCATCGGCGAAATGGTCCGCGACCTGAGCCTGGGCCGCATCAAGGCCGCGGTGGGCGACCAGCCGGTGGTGGCCTACCAGATCCGCCAGAAGCTGTTCAAAGGCGTGAAGCTCGCCGCCGACTACAAGCCGGTCAACGTCGGTGAGGTATGCCTGGTGGTACGCAAGGGCGACAGCGAAACCCTCGCCCGCCTGAACCAGGCCATCGCCAGCATCAAGGCCGACGGCACCCTGGAGGCGATCCTCAAGAAGTGGGGGCTTGATGCCCAGGTGCAGCCATGAACCCGGCTGAATTCCTGCAAAACGCCCGTGACTTCCTGCCGATCCTGCTGCAGGGCGCCTGGGTGACGATTCAGATCACCGTATTGTCGTTCCTGCTCAGCAGCGCGATTGGCCTGGTGCTGGCGTTGCTCAAGCTGTCGCCGATCCGTGCGCTGTCGTGGGCAGCGAGCACCGTGATCAATGTGATTCGCGGCCTGCCAATCATCGTGCAGCTGTTCTACATCTACTTCGTGTTGCCGGACATGGGCGTGCACCTCAGCGCGTTCCAGGCGGGCGTGATCGGCATGGGCATCGCCTACTCGGCGTACCAGGCAGAAAACTTCCGTACCGGCATCATCGCCGTGGAGCAAGGCCAGCGTGAAGCCGCCGAGGCCCTGGGCATGCGCTCGGTGCTGATGATGCGCCGGGTGATCCTGCCCCAGGCCTTTCGCATCGCGCTGCCGCCCTATGGCAACACCCTGGTGATGATGCTCAAGGACTCGTCCCTGGTGTCGACCATCACCGTGGCCGAGATGACGCGCCAGGGGCAACTGATCGCCTCGTCCACCTTCCAGAACATGACCGTCTACACCCTGGTCGCCCTGCTCTACCTGCTGATGAGCCTGCCGCTGGTGTATGGCCTGCGCCGCATGGAACAGCACCTGGGCCGGAGGAAAAAAGCATGATCGAGATTCGCCAACTGCAAAAACACTACGGCACCCATCGCGTGCTGCACGGCGTCGACCTGGACGTGGCCAAGGGCGAAGTGGTGTGCCTGATCGGTCCGTCCGGCTCGGGCAAATCCACCTTGTTGCGCTGCATCAACGCCCTGGAAGCCTACGACGGCGGCACCATCCGCGTATTCGGCGAAACCGTGCAGCGCAGCAGCAAGACCGTGCACGCCCTGCGCAGCCGCATGGGCATGGTGTTCCAGCGCTTCAACCTGTTCCCCCATCGCACCGTGCTGGAAAACGTGATGGAAGGCCCGGTATACGTCAAACACGAACCGCTGAAACAGGCCCGGGAAGAAGCCCTGGCGTTGCTGGATAAAGTCGGCCTGTCGGCCAAGGCCGATGCCTACCCGGAACAACTCTCCGGCGGCCAGCAACAACGGGTGGCCATCGCCCGCGCACTGGCGATGAAGCCCGACGCCATGCTGTTCGACGAACCCACCTCGGCCCTCGACCCGGAACTGGTGGGCGATGTGCTGGAGGTGATGCGCACCCTGGCCGATGAAGGCATGACCATGATTGTGGTGACCCACGAAATGGGCTTTGCCCGGGAAGTGGCCGACCGCGTGTGCTTCCTGCACGGCGGCTACATCGTCGAGAGCGGGCCGGCCGAGCAGGTACTGGGCAACCCGCAACAACCACGTACCCAGGACTTCCTGCGCCGCGTGCTGCATCCCACGGCCAACACCCGGAGCCTTCATGAAGTCACTCTGGGCGGCGACGGCGCCCGCTGCACCGCCGACACCCGCGCTGGCTGAGTCGTTGAAGGTGGACGTGGCCATCGTCGGCGCCGGGTATACCGGTTTGTCCACGGCCCTGCACCTGGCGGAACGTGGCGTGAGCGTGTGCGTGCTGGAAGCCAACGAACCCGGCTGGGGGGCGTCCGGGCGCAATGGCGGGCAGGTCAACCCGACGCTCAAATACGACCCGGATCAACTGGTGCAGAGGTACGGTGCCGAGCACGCCGAGCCGCTGATCAACACCGTGTCCAACTCGGCAGACCTGGTGTTCAACCTGATCCAGCGCCATGGCATCGACTGCGCCCCCACGCGCAAAGGCTGGATGCAGGTTTCCTATTCCGAAAAAGGCGTGGCAGGCCTGCATGCTCGCGCCGAGCAATGGGAGCGTCGCGGGGTGCCGGTGCAGCGCCTGGATGCCAGCGCGGTGTCCGCCCGCATGGGCAGCCAGGCGTTTGCCGGCGGCTGGCTGGACGGTCGCGCCGGTGCCATTCAACCCCTGGCCTATGCGCGCGGCCTGGTGCGTGCAGCCCAGGCGGCCGGCGTACGCATTCATGGGCAAAGCGCGGTGACTGCGATGCAACAGGCGGGGGCTGGCTGGAAGTTGCAGACCGCCAACGGCCCACAGGTGTCGGCCGGCCAAGTGGTGCTGGCCACCAACGGCTACAGCGGCGACTTGTGGCCCGGCATGGCCCAGAGCGTGCTGGCGGCCAACAGTTTTATCGTCGCCACCCGGCCCTTGAGCGGGGCAGCGGCAGAAAGCATTTTGCCCGGGCAGGAAACCGTCTCAACCGCCCAACGCCTGCTGCTGTACTTCCGCAAGGATGCCCATGGTCGCCTGCTGATGGGCGGGCGCGGGTTGTTCGAAGACCCCACCGGGCCAGCGGACTTTGCGCACCTGGAACGCTCCCTGGCGTTGTTGTTCCCGCAGTTGGGCAAGCTGGATTTCGAGTACCGCTGGGCAGGACGGATCGCGATCACCCGGGACTTTATGCCCCACGTTCACGAGCCCGCACCCGGCTTGACCCTGGCGCTGGGCTGCAACGGGCGCGGGATTGCGTTGTGTACCAGCCTGGGCCAGCAATTGGCGGGGCGCTTGTGTGACAGCCGTTCGGATTTTTCTTATCCGGTAACTCCACTGCAGCGACTACCCTTGCATGGATTGCAGCGGTTCTACATCGGCGCGGGCGTGGCGTGGTACAGCTTGCTGGATCGCCTCTCCCTGTAGGAGCGAGCTTGCTCGCGAAAAACTCGAAGGCGCCGCGTTTCGTCAGGAGACCGGCGCCCTCGTCAAAGCTCGCAGGCCTCAGCCTCGTCGCTGAAGAAATAGATATTTTCGTGCTTATACCCCCAGCGACCACCTCGCTCGCGAATATGCGGCTCGAAGGTAAAGCACGCCACTTCCTCAAGACGCCGGTGATTCCCCGCCTCGATGTAGAGCCGCTGGTCGCGCCGCTCGCAGATGCTGTGACCGACGTTGCCAGCGAAATCGAGGTTCTCGAACCCCTCGGATGCGATCATGTCATTAGCGAACGCGTGGAGATCGTTGAACGTGGTTTCAGGCCGGGCGAATGTGCGCATCATCGCGTGTAGCTGGTGCTCGACTTCATAGCCCCTGCTGAACCCGGTCCCCACCGGAACCGCCCGGCACACGCCCTCCTCCACATAGAAAGAGCGGGCACAATCGCCCCACACATTGCCTGCTCTCGGGCTCAAATCCACCGTGATCAGATTGTGTAAACCAACGGCTTCATCACTGGGCTGATAGTCGCGTCCCGACACCGAAAGCGCACTGCGCGAACCCAGCAACACGAAGGCCGGGCAGTCGTAATACCAGGTCTCCGGATAACCGGAATCCGCAAGCATCTGCGTCGCCATTTCGGCGATGGAGGCTTCGGTGGACTGTGGCGTGATTCGCGTAACGAGCTGCTGCAGCACCGACTTGGCGGCGGCCTGGACCACGCGATTAGGCAACATGGATTGTCTCTGACGGATGGGGGATTGCGTCGATAGTATCAGCACCCTCCTCGACAGGGAGACGTGCTCGGATTTTAAGCTCGTTCCCACGCAGAGCGTGGGAGCGATCAATTCTCGTCAAAAAACCGACCATCCGATACGCTCGCTCAACAACTCCAACGCCTTCATCCCCGCCAGGGAATTGCCGGCCGCATTCAGCTCCGGTGACCACACGCATACCGTAAACTGCCCCGGCACCACGGCGAGAATTCCGCCGCCGACCCCGCTCTTGCCCGGCAAGCCAACGCGATAAGCAAAATTCCCCGCCTCGTCATACAGCCCGCTGGTGGCCATGATCGAGTTCACCTGCTTGGTCTGCCGCGCCGTCAGAATCTGCTCACCGCTGTGGGTGCACACGCCCTCATTCGCCAGAAAGCAAAACGCCTTGGCCAAATCCAGGCAGCTCATCTGCAACGCGCAGTAGTTGAAGTAGCTGTGCAGCACTGCATCCACATCATTGTGGAAGTTGCCGAACGACTTCATCAGGTACGCCATCGCCGCATTGCGCGCGCCGTGCTGGGCTTCGGATTCGGCCACGACGCTGTTGACCAGGATCTGCGGATTGCCCGACAGCCGCCGCACAAAATCACGCATGGACAAAATCGGCACGGCAAAGCGCGACTGGTTGATGTCGCAAATCACCAGCGCACCGGCGTTGATAAACGGGTTGCGTGGCCGGCCACGCTCAAACTCCAGCTGCACCATGGAGTTGAACGGTTGCCCCGACGGTTCGTGACCCAGGCGTTCCCAGATGCTTTCGCCGCCATGGTCGATGGCCTGCACCAGGCTGAACACCTTGGAGATGCTCTGTATGGAGAACAGGGTGTGAGCATCACCCGCGCAGTAGAACGAGCCGTCATTGCCATACACGGCAATGCCCAACTGCTGCGCCGGTACGTCGGCCAATGCGGGGATGTAATCGGCGACCTTGCCGAGGCCGATCAGTGGACGGACTTCGTCGAGGATCGACTCCAAAAGGGCCTGCATGTTGTGTTCTGGCATGGTTTGGGAATAGTTGTTGAGCGGGGCGCGGAGGATACCTGAAACGCCGGGGCCAGGCGGGCTGCTGGTGCAAAGATGGACGCTGCGCAGGCCGTGCGATATCTTCTGGCCGCCGCCGGTTCAGGCGAAAACACACGAAGGAGTGGAACGTTGAAGATGCAGGACGCTTTGAGAGGACGAAGCTTTGGTGTGCTGATGGGCATTGCCTTTATTGCCCTGGACCAGTTGATCAAACTGCTGGCGCTGTTTTCGCTGCAAGCCACGACGTTCCGGTTCGGCTCAAGCCCGGTGAACATGGCGTTGGAACTGAGCCTGAACCCGGGCGCATTCCTCAGCCTCGGCGCTGGTTTGCCGCCGCAGGTCAAGCAACTGATCTTTATCGTCGGTGTGGCCGCCGTAGTGTGTTGGGCCGGTTATTGGGCCTGGAAGAACTGGAACCATTCCCTGCGCAAAGCCGCGCCGCTTTTTTTGATTGCCCTGGGCGGCACTGGGAATTTGATCGACCGCGTCTTTCGTGACGGCCATGTCGTCGATTACATGGTGGTGAATGTCGGCTCGCTGCATACAGGCGTATTCAATCTTGCGGATATCGCGATCACCTTGGGTGCGTTGTTGCTGATGGTTGATCTGTTCAAGAACCCGGGTAACGTCTGAGGTTTGTCCAGTCAACCCGAATGGCTGCCGGAAAACCCTGAACACTTGTGGGAGCTGTCGAGCTTTAGCGAGGCTGCGATGGCGTCAGTTCTGCAACATTGAGGTCGGCTGACCCTCCGCTTTCGCAGCCTCGCTAAAGCTCGACAGCTCCTACGTTTGAGGTTTTTTCCAGCCAACCATGTGCGCTCTTGAACGCCACCGAAAACCCGCCCTCCACTCAATAGTGCGCCACATCCGACACCTGGGTATCCAGCACATCCCGCGCCAGTGCCCAAGCCTGATCCGTGGATTCGACTACCAGTAACGGGTAGCCCCACGCCTTGCCAAACATCACCGCAAACGGCTTGAGCGCCAGGCGTTTGGCCGCGCTGGGCTCGACCTGGATCATGCCTTTAACGAAAGCACGCAGGGCCGCCTTGTTCTTCTTCATCCAGATAGAAGCTTGTTTACGCTCTTCATGGGAGTGCTCGTGAGCGCTTTCGTCGACGGCTTTTTCATGCAGCAGTACGAAGGGTTCTTCGCGCTGCAACAAGGCCTCGAAGGCCCCAAAGGTGTCTTGCGATGGCGTGTCGCTGGGGGCGTCAAACACGATTTTCACCACGGGGAATGCTGAACTGTCGAGTTGCATGGGAAGCTCCTTTAACGAGAATGTTTCTCATAGTAACCATGCCATCACTGGACGCCATTGCACAGAATGGCCAGAATGTTTCGCAATCCAGCCACGACGCACCCCACCATGTACAACCACCGCCTCGAAACCCGTGACCCATTGCGCCCGGCCCTTGCCGATGCGATTCCCCGTGCCGTGGTCGCGGTGAGCGCCTCGAGCACTTCTGCCAGTTGGGAGCACGCACCGCACCAGCATCGCAAGGGTCAGTTGATGTACACGTTGCGCGGGGTGATCCATTGCGTCATCGAAGAAGGTATCTGGATCGTGCCACCCCAGTGCGCACTATGGATTCCCGGCGGACTTTCCCATGCCGCACGCGGGTCGGGAGCGGCGGATGTCTACTGCCTGCTGGTCGACCCGGACGCTGCCGGTGCCCTGCCACAGCAATGCTGCACGCTGGCGGTATCGCCGTTGTTACACGAATTGATCAGCAAGGCCGTCAGCTTCCCGCCGCTGTACGACACCGAAGGCGCCCAAGGCCGGTTGGTAGCCACACTGTTGGACGAACTGGCGCTGGCGCCGGTGGAGGCCCTGCACCTGCCCATGCCCCGGGACACTCGGCTGCGGCGCCTGGCCGACAGTTTGCTGGCCAACCCCAGCGACAAGGCCACCCTGGGTGAATGGGCCGTGCGCATCGGCATGAGCGAACGCAGCATGACCCGGCTGTTGCTGGAGGAGATTGGCCTGAGTTTCGGCCGCTGGCGCCGGCAGCTGCATGTGACCCTGTCACTGCAGCGCCTGGCGAAAGGCGAAAGCGTGCAGACGGTAGCGCTGGACCTCGGCTATGAAAACGCCAGCGGCTTTATCACCATGTTCCGCAAGGCCATCGGCCAACCCCCGGCGCGCTACCTCGCCGACCGCGCGAGCATCTCCCAGCACACAACCCCCGCTATCGCCTTGCTGGATTATTATAAATAGTCACGTATAAGCTCTTTAGAGCTTAAAGACTAGAAGGGTTAAATCATTCCAGCCAAAAAATATCAACCCGCCTAAAATACTTATCGCACACTAAAAAATTTGCACTAGCATATGAATACTCCTGCCCAGAAATCCGCTTTCAACACCCGCCTGAAATCCGCCTTATCCCCTGTAAATAACGTGGCGAATGTTAAAATTTGTCACGTTTTGGCGTATTCAATTCGATTAACATCTAAACGCCTGCAGCGATTGAATTGACGGCCTCGCATGCCGGAAAAGGGAGCAACGTGATGCATTTTTCCAACGTCCTCGCTATTGCACGGACCCCATCGAAATCCGAGGACTTCAGCGAGCTTATAGTTCGTACTGTACCGAAAAATCTAAAAGTCGATACACGCTCCTACGGCCAACTAATTGGTCCCTGTGAAAGCCATGGACATTACCGTGCCATCATCATAGAGATCGACACCCCCTCCGCCAGCACCCAAACGCTGGACATTATTAAAAAAACCAGATCCGAAAATCCTGGCAGCACGATTTTCCTGGTTGTCACCTTCGCCACCACACTAAGCAAAACCAAATACTATCTCGCAGGCGCCGACTATTGCATAAAGGTCGTCGAGAGCTCGCCCGAGAAAAAACTTGCCCTGTTTGCCGCGTTCCTCAGCGAGACGTACTGGCTAAGTAATACTGATTTGCTACTTGATCAGGACCGCATGTGCATCTACGGGGGAGGCAAAAAACTCGAAATTTCCTTCGTTGAAATGAAAGTGCTTGAAGCACTCATTCATAACCGCCTGCTCAGCCACGATGAGATTGCCGTGGTGATGGGGCTTAACGCCCGATTTTATGATTCCAGGGCGCTCGAAAAATCAATCAGCCGTTTGCGCGGCAAAATAAAATCGCACTATGGAAGTAATATTATTCAAAGCATCCGGGGTTACGGCTACAAACTGAGCAGAGGGCTGGCTTCGGTTAATCATATTCAACCCGTCAGGGAGCGGCCGAACCGTGAATAGCGGAACTCTATTGCTTGCGGACTCTGTCGAGTTTACATTTTCACGACAAGCGATACTTGAACGAAGTTGTGCGTTATGGGGCAGCGAGATCCGGGTCCATGCCGAGCATGTTCTTGACAACCTGCCCGCTGATACGTGCGCCTTTTATTCTGAACAACTTAAAGTCGCCTACAGTGAAGCCCTGCAATACACCAAACCGAGTTCGGTCGTTCAACAAGCAAAACGTTTGCGTGTGGACAAACGTTCGGGCCTCCTCCATAAGTTCCTCCGAATCGAGCAGTCATTATTGATGAATGAGGACCTGCTCAAGGAAATTGTCAGCACTTCCAATACCTTGGAAAAACACAAACAACAACTCATCGTCAGCGTCGAAAACACGCTGGATACTCTGCCGGGCCCGGTGGAGCGTCGAAATATGATCCGCCAGCTCTATAGCCTGAAAGACCGAAGCAGCCTGAAACTTGCCTATAACAATTACACACTCGATACAAAAAAAGCTGACCTGCTGACTGACTTGAGTCTTTATGACTATATAAAAATGCCTTTTCCAGACTCGGCCCTCAGGCTCAGTCTGAACACCCGTTCGGGCCTGTTCGACCGGCTTTACGACCAGATGCTGGGGGTGATGAGCACCTCCCGGGTCTCGTTCATCGCCGAAAACGTCGAGCACGCCGACAGCGCACTTCTCGCCAGACGCTTGCCTTTTGACTATTTTCAGGGCCCCTACTTCTCCCCTGCTGATAGTTTATGAACCCCCGTACTTTCCTGGAATCGGTGAATGCCATGAGTTCTCTCAAGAAACACACATTTACATCGACGTACCCGTCAATCGCACTGCAGGACTTCACGCCGAATGTGGCATTTTTACATTACGACGTCGACAGCGGACCGCTGATCGAAACGGCAGAAAAAACATCGGACGCTTCGACCAGTTCCTATGCCGTTACCAGTGAGCAGAACTTTAATCTCTGGCTCAGCAACTATGTGGCCGCGAAAAGACTGTACGAGGCCAGCAATCGCCTGACCCGAAAACTTTACGATGCCTCAAAAAACCCGAACATCACTGCACTAAAATCAGACACCCCACACCCGCACCCTAATAACACGCCGACCGAAACTGTTAATGCAGCACCCGTATTACGCACTCCCGATGTCTGGCTGCTCACCCAGCAAGACCGAGCATTGGTCAAAGGCGGGCTACGAATTTCCTTGACCACCATTGAGTCGGCGCTGATTAAAAAGATGCTGCACCATGAAGAACGTGTGGTGAGCAAGGAGGAACTTATTCGTAACATTGGGCGCGAACCCGACCTTTATCGCGGGCTTGAAATGTGCCTTAGCCGGCTGCAGGACAAGTTCAAACGCGTCAACGATGGCGAGCGCCTGTTCCGGGCGGTACGCAATCGCGGTTATTGCCTCACACAAAAAATAAAAAGCCCGTTGAGCAACCGCAACAACGTCGCCGAACAATAATTATTTCATAAAAATTACAATTCACCCTGCCTATTAAAACCTCGTTATATCTGCCATTTTATAACAACATGACCGCGTTATAAGTCGTCAGCCATTGCTCCCTGCCATTCATTACTATCAATACGCACGCCTACGCGTGCGCCTGCCATTTGATAGTCATTAAAACCACGCCTCGCTTTAACCTGCCAGTACGTGAGTGGATACCACAGGGAGCAGAAGTATGCTTAACAACAGAAGAATGCATCGTAACCTTACACCCAAGGGTCTGACCTTTTGGGGGCAGTGGGCAATTGCCTTGAGTGTGGTCGTTGTACTTTTGTTTTCACTGGTACTGTTCAAGACCGGACAATTGGAATCCCACTACCGGATATTGGCGGCCATTACAATACTGGCCTCTATCCCCGCTTACATGTTATGTGACGTCTATAGCAAAAAAGATGATTTTTTTGTAGGACTGGGACGACTATTTACGGGCTGGTTATTGACCTTGGGCATATTATCGGCGGTTGGCATTGCCTGTAATGCCAGCTCGCTGTTTCCCCTGGAGATCCTGCTACTCTGGGCAGCCGTCAGCTACCCAATACTAGCACTCTGCTACATTCCGATTCACAGTCTGTCCAGGTACTACCATCGGCAACTTCACGAGCGCCAGAAATCACTGATTATTGGCACGGGTAAACTAGCAACCGACTTGGCCAATACGCTTGCCAGACAAAAACGCTCACCCTTAGTCGGCCTCGTCGGTCCCGGCCCCGCTTCACCTCAAGACAGCACTCAACCGCAGATTCTCGGCGACTTGCCCGACCTTCCCTCATTGATCCGACAACACGGCATACGCCGCCTGTACATCACTCACTCCCTCCAGGAAGCCACGCACATCGAGGCGCTGTACCTCAACCTGCTGGAGATCAGCGTGGACGTGATTTGGGTGCCCGACCTCAACAATATGCTGCTGCTCAATCACAGCGTGGCCGAGGTAGACGGCCTACCCGCGATCTTCCTCAATGAGAGCCCGCTGACCAGCCGCCCCACGGCGGCGCTGAGCAAGTCACTGCTGGACAAGAGCCTGGCGCTGGTGGCGATTGTGCTGCTCAGCCCTTTGCTGCTGCTGTTCGCCCTGCTGATCAAGCTCACCTCCCCCGGCCCGGTGATTTTCAAGCAGGACCGTCACGGCTGGAATGGCGAAGTGATCAAGGTCTGGAAGTTCCGCTCGATGCGTGTGCATGACGACCGCGAGGTGCGCCAGGCCAGCCGCAACGACTCACGCATAACCCCGGTGGGGCGCTTTATCCGCCGTACCTCCATCGACGAACTGCCGCAGCTGTTCAACGTGCTGCAAGGGCATATGGCGCTGGTGGGCCCACGCCCCCATGCCGTGGCCCACAATGACTATTACTCGGGCAAGATTCGCGCGTACATGGCGCGGCATCGCATCAAGCCCGGTATCACCGGCCTGGCGCAAGTCAATGGCTGCCGGGGCGAAACCGAGACCCTGGAAAAGATGCAGCAACGGGTCGATATCGACCTGCGCTATATCAACAACTGGTCGCTGTGGCTGGACATCAAGATCCTGTTCAAGACGCCGTTCACCCTGCTCTCCAAAGACATCTACTAAGCCCTCCCTTCCCCGCGCCACCACACCGGCGGCGCGGGGCACCACACGCGCCCTTTGGGGCGTTATCCTCCCCTCCCCCTCATCATCCCCGCCCGGCGCGTAGCTAACGCCCACAGCAGCGCCTGGGCCCCAGGCCCAAGCCATTCGTATATAAGTCAGAGAGGAAAGTCAGGGACGTGTCGCGCGCCGGCATTGCACCTGGCGCTTTACTGTTGCGGCTTGCTCACCGCCCGGCGCATGAGCACCGGGCAGTGAGTTACCTCGTCGGCAGACGCCGCTACATCACTCAGTGATCTTCTCGAAGTTGTTGTAGAACAGCTCGCTGTCACGCCCGTCGGTCATGGTTTGCAGTGAGTACGCGCGGTTCAGGCGGGCGCCGCCATCACGGGTCAGTGGGGCCCATACGACGTTGGCGCGACGCATGGTCGAAGTGCTCATCAACTCGTCGAACGGGACGGAAATATAGATGCCCTTGTCGAAGCTGCCCTCGCCATATTCTTCCTTCGAGGCCGTGGTCAGCGTGACCCAGCCACCAAATTTCACGCCGTTCTTGAACTGCCGCGAGATGTCGACCGTGGTGCCCCAGTCCCGGGCCAGGTAACGCCCCACACTGACGGCCGCGAGTGTGTCGTAGGGCAGCTCGGTGTAGCTGGTGACATGCCCGGTGATGGTCTGGTAATCCCGCAGGCCGAAGCCCTGATTGAAATCACGCTGGCGCACGAAGTTCAGGTCTGCACCCACCGACCAGCGCCAATACATGACGACGTCCGATGTGACGATGCCGAACTTCCAGTTCAACCATGCGGCGCGGC
>NZ_AMXG01000003.1:0-23459 GCF_000313235.1 Pseudomonas sp. PAMC 26793 | reverse complement strand
GCCATACAGGTCCCGATCCAGCCGCGCCGCATGGTTGAACTGGAAGTTCGGCATCGTCACATCGGACGTCGTCATGTATTGGCGCAGGTCGGTGCGCACCCGCGGCAACCCGCTTGGCGCGTCGTAGGTGAACTTGTCGTAGTTGTTCAGCAGGTTGGCGCTGACCAAGCCGCTCCACCAGGTGTTGCGGGTAAAACGGTATTCCGCATCGGCGTCGGCAGTGAACTGATAGAGCAGCCCGTCGGGGCCGCCGATGTTCTGTTTGTACCCCAGGCCGAGCCCGTAGTTGAACGGCTGGCGGGTGCCGGTGTAGAGCGTGGTTTCCCGATGGGCAATCGCCGGGTTGACCTCGGTGGTACGGTGCAGGTCCTTCAACGGCTGATGGTTGTTGACCACCGCGCGGAACGTGTCGCGAGGCACGCTGGTTTCTTCGATGGGCATGTCATAGCGCTTATTCACCAGGGTGAACCAATCGATATCCTGATTGACGCTGTTGTCGAGAATCCGACTGGCGCGCCCCACGGCCTTGGCTGAATAGAAGTAGCGTTGTTGCTCGCCATACACCATCAGCTCGGAACCGCGTTGGGCAACGCGCTCCACTTTGTAGCCGGCATTCTGCTGCAAACGATCGGATACGTTGGCCCAGTCAACCTGGTCGGCCGGGGTCGTCGGCATGCGCGTCGGCAACGGTTCGGCGGGAGGGTCGTACGTCTTCACCGGCGCCTTGCGGCTGACAAAGTTGGTGTGCAGGGTGATGCCAAACATCGCGGTATTCCCGCGCTCCCAGGCCGCGCTCAGATCGACGCTGTCGGCCAGCTTGTAGACCACGCCGATATTCACCGGCGAATCCTGTTTGATCGGGTTGTCCAACGGCTCGTGCTTGTAGTCGTTGCCCTCGTATTCGAGTTTCAGGCTCAGGGGTTCCCAGGGCGTTTGATAGGCGATCCCGCCAAACAACGAAGGACGCCCCCTGAAGTAGGCGTTGGAGTTCACATCCCCTGCCCTGGCGACGACCGCCGTGCTCTTCGGCCGGTCGTTGAACTTGCTGCCGAACACCGACAGCGGGTTACCGAAATCCCCCCGATTACCCAGGTAGCCCCAGGCGATACCGAGGCTGAAATCCAGGTTGCCATAACGCTTGTTGGCGACGAAATATTCGCTGGAAAACAACCCGGTACCACCGATGTCCCGGGCGCCGAAGGCCAGTTGGGGCGCCCAGTGGCTTTCTTCCCAAAGCCGCGCCTTGAAGTCGATGGCCTTGTCTTTGAAGCTCTGACTTGCGCTCAACGCCTCGGCGCCGTACCTGCGGTTGCTGATGGCGGTGTAACGAAACGAGCCCTCCAGCCAGTCGAACGGCTGCAAGGAAAAACTGTAGCGTGAGTAGGGATCGGTGCGGTTGGCGTTGGCGCTCAACTCGCCCGCCGGGGCCATGCGTGCGGTGGGGGTCTGGAGTAGACCCACGCCGCCGAAATCATTTTGGGTGTAACGGGGTTCTCCGTGAACCAGTCCGCAGGGCAAAAGCAATACAGCAGCAAAACGTAAATTCAAGGGTTCACCTCAGCCAACGGTTGAGTGGCAAAAAACTCGGCCAGTTGTTGGTTGAGATCAGGGGTCGGCGTCTCAAGGTCATCGCTGCGCACCGGCACCAGGATCCGGCTCCCGGGAGCAGCCACAATGCCGTCCTCCCGATTCCACGCCGCCACGCCCACCCGTCGTACCTGGCCGTCGGGCTGGATCAGCCACAGGTCATCGCGCTCGGCGTCGTCGAGGACGGTGCAGTCACGAACATAATCCCGGACCTCCCCCATGGCGCGATACGGCACCTCACAGGGCTGCGCAACGGCCCCGAGCACCTCCACGGTGGACGGCCTTTCGGGGTAAACAAGCTGGTCACCGTCATCGAGCAACGCGTTGCGTGCGAACCCCGCCTCCACGGCGATCGGGTCCAGCACCGCCACCTGGCGACCGGTGACCGGCAACTGCTCGACCTGCCGATACAGACGCGCACTCAAGTCCGCTAGCGAGCGCCGGTCGTCCAGCAAGGCCCCCCGTTGCAGCAGTTTCAAATCGAACAAAACCCCGGCCTTCAAACGCGCCTGCCGGTCCATCAACGACTGGTGCAACCACGCGGCACCCAACCAGTAGCTTTCGGCATTCGGTTGCGCCACGCGAATCACGTCCAGCAAGCGCGCCCCCGGTTTGACGGCATAGGCGCCAGGGCTGCGTGCATCGCCACTGACCGTGACGGCTGCCTGGCTCGCACCGGGGCCGATCAACAACAGGCCCAGCCATAGAAGATTCAGAGACTTCACCGGGCAGCCTCCCGATCAGGGCGTAGCTGCAGGATTTTCAGGGACAACCGGGGCGTCAGATGCTGCTCGCTGCGCAGGATGAAACCATCCTGCGGGTCGACCCAATAATGGTTGGTGGCGCGGAAATCCAAGGTGGGAACCTCCACCTGCTCGTCGATGCGCAGCACGGCATGATCCTTGTCCAGAATGCGGAGGGCCTCGACGTCGCGGGTGCTGAAACGGCTGTTGACCGCGACGCCGATTTGGTTGCCGTCGTAGACGTCGATCCAGCGTGTGCTGGTGTAGCCATCGGGCAGGTGCTGGAGGCCGCGCTTGAACGGTGACTCGCCACTGAAGCGAGTGCCGTCCAGGGAAACGCCCAGCCCGACGGTGCGTACCACCAGGCCGTCACGCATCATCACCACTTGCTTGCCGGAAGCGACCCAGAACTCCAGGTCGCCCCGGCGCCGTGCCCTGGCCATCACCCCCTCGCTGACAGCGGTGGTGACCAGGATCTGCGGGTACGGCACGGCGTCGACCTGGGCACGGGTCACGTGGATGGGGGCCGGGCCGCTGACGGAGGTTTCGAGGGTGTACCAGGACGCCCTCATCAAAGGGTTACAGCCGCTCAACAAGAGCGCCATCGACAGGCAGGCGCAGGTAGGCAAAATGTTCACGGAGGGCTTGAGCCTTATCTGCTGTTGGCTTCACTGAGGTCATTAAACGATCGGGCACCGATCCCGACGGCACTGGCGGTTGGCAGCAGTTGGCTGATCAGGCGGTTCCAGCGCGTCACGCCAGCCGGCCCGACGTACACGATATCTTGGGGCTGCAAGTCGAACCGGGTGGCCAGCACCAGCGCGGACGGTGATTGGGCATCGAGCTGGAACACCTTGGCGGGTTCTGCTTCCAGGTTGTCCACGCCACGAATCACGTAGACCGCGTTGCCATTGGAGGTGGTCTGGTTCAAGCCACCCACCGTGCCCAGGGCATCGGTCAGGTTGATCGACTTGCCCTTGAAACTCAGGGCCCGGGGCTGATTGACTTCGCCCATGAGGTACACACGTTTCTGGTCGTTATAGGGCAGATACAGCCGGTCGCCGCCCTTGAGGTAAATGCCCTGCAGTTGCGAGCCCTGGCGATTCAGGCTGTCCAGGTCCAGCCTGTACTCACGGCCGTCCCGCGTCAGTGTCAGGCCCGACAGGTCGGCATTCGTCGGGTCTACACCCGCAGCGCCGATGGCCTCCACCGCACTCAATGGCGTGGTGGTGATCGGCTGTTGGCCGGCTTTGATCACCGCACCGCTCACCACCACGGTCTGGCTGGCAAACCGCAGGACGCTGACGTCGACCTGAGGGCTTTCAATAAATTGCGACAGTCGCCCGGCGATAAAGGCGCGCAACTCTTCGATGGTTTTACCGGCCACCGGGACGTTGCCGATATACGGATAAAACAGCGTGCCGTCGGGGCGCACCAGGCGGCCGTTGGCATCGATCTGCTGTTGCGGCCCGGACGGTGCCGTCAACTCGGGGTGATCCCAGACCGTGATAAACAACAGGTCATTGGCGCCTACACGATAGCCACCCGGGACATAAGACAATAATTCCGAAGGCAGTGATTCGCGAACGTGCGTGGCGGCATCCATGGCGATCAATTTAGGCGTGATCGGAATCAACTCCACCCGGGTACTTTCGGGCGAGCCCTCACTGGACATTTGACGGGTGTCCATGTGTTGACCAGGCGAAAACATACAGCCGTGCAAGCTGATACTTGCCAGCAAAAGAACAGGTAACCTACGAATCATAATGGCACTACGCTAGTCGAGGGCGAGTCTAAAAAAGATCACCCAGAAAGTTCCGGGTGATCTTGAACAACACACATTGCGGGTTATTAGTTGGTACCCGTGGTACCGCCTGTGCCGGTGGTGCCGCCGGTGCCGGCAGTACCCCCATTGGAACTGCCGCCCGAGTTGGAAGCGGCTGCCGCAGCGCCGACAACGGCCGTGCCGACGCCTACCCCTTCACCGAGCGTCACGCCGCCCACGAGCGGGGTGCTCAACGACAGTGACTCGCCGCCGGTGCTGGCCGCCTCGCTCACCGCTGCGCCAGCGACTTCACCCGCCGCCAGTGCCGCAGTACTTGTGAAAGCCAGCAAGCCGGCCAACAGTAATTTCCTCATATCAGACTCCTTCTCGATATTTACCCCTTAACAAACTTTGCACATAAGGGCGTAGTGATGGAACGGAGATAAACAGGCTATGCAAACTGTACAAAGATCCTGTTGGATCACGCACTTAGCCCCTCGAAATCATCTCACTTGTGGATAGCTCAAACCACCCATGTTAATAATCGTCAGGTTTAAACGACTGGCCGTACTGATAACCCGCGACCAATACCGTAATAGTCAAAGCCGTTGGCTTTCATCCGCTGCGGATCAAATATATTGCGGCCATCGAAGATCACAGGCGTGCTCAGTTTTTCTTTAATCAAGTCCAGGTCCGGGGCTTTGAATTCACGCCACTCCGTCACAATCACCAACGCATCGGCACCTTGCAGCGCGGCTTCCTTGGTCCCCATGAGCAGCAGGTCTTCGTTCATGCCGTAAATGCGCTGGGTTTCGGCCATTGCTTCCGGGTCGAAGGCTTGAACCCTGGCGCCCACACTGCGCAATTGTTCGATCAGCACGCGGCTGGAGGCTTCGCGCATGTCGTCGGTATTGGGTTTGAAAGCCAGGCCCCAGATTGCAAAGGTCTTACCCTCCAGTTGCCCACCGAAGTGATGGTGGATATGCCCGAACAGGTGCTGCTTCTGGCGCTTGTTGACTTCCTCGACGGCCGACAGCAGCGTTGCCTGATAGCCGATCGACGACGCGGTGCGCTCCAGGGCCTGTACATCTTTGGGGAAACACGAGCCGCCGTAACCGCAGCCGGGGTAGATAAAGTCGTAGCCAATCCGAGGGTCCGAGCCAATACCTTTACGAACGGCTTCAATATCTGCGCCCAATCGTTCGGCGAAGTTGGCCATTTCATTCATGAAGGAAATCTTGGTGGCCAGCAGGCAGTTGGCCGCGTACTTGGTCAGCTCGGCACTGCGGATGTCCATCGTGATGATTTTTTCGTGGTTGCGGTTGAAGGGTTCATACAGTTCCCGCATGCGCTCCACGGCGTAGCTGCTGTCACTGCCGATGATGATTCGGTCGGGACGAGTACAGTCAGCGACTGCCGAACCTTCCTTCAGGAACTCGGGGTTGGAGATCACCTGAAACGCCACCTCAAGCCCCCGGGACGCCAACACCTCGGACACCTTGGCCTGGACTTTATCCGCCGTCCCCACCGGCACCGTGGACTTGTTCACGATAATCTTCGGCTCGGTCATGTTGAGCGCGATGGTCGCGGCAACGGAGAGCACGTACTTGATGTCGGCGCTGCCATCGTCATCCGGCGGCGTGCCCACGGCGATAAATTGCACCTCACCATGCCGCACGCCTTGCGCCGCGTCAGTGGTGAACTGCAAGCGCCCGGCATCATGGTTCTTCTGCACCAGGGCACTCAGCCCGGGCTCATAGATCGGAATGATCCCGCTCTTGAGGTTCTCGACTTTGGTGGCGTCGATGTCGACACAACAGACTTCATGCCCCGCATCGGCCAGCACCGCCGCTTGCACCAGGCCCACATAGCCGATTCCAAATACAGTTACGTTCATTTCAATAGTCCTTTAAACAAGCTCGAGGCGGCCATAGCGGTCTTCAAAGCGGATGATGTCGTCTTCGCCCAGGTAGGAGCCGGACTGCACTTCAATCAGCTCCAGGGGAATGCGTCCCGGGTTTTCCAGAGAGTGCACGACGCCAATGGGGATGTAGGTGGATTGGTTTTCGGTGAGCAGCACCTGCTTGTCGGCGATCTGCACATTCGCGGTGCCGGACACCACGATCCAGTGCTCGGCCCGATGGTGGTGGAGCTGCACCGACAGCTTGTGCCCCGGCTTAACCGTGATCCGCTTCACCTGGTAGCGATAGCCCTGGTCCACCGAGTCATATTTGCCCCACGGCCGATAGACTTCGCGGTGGCTGGCGCTCTCGATCCGGTGCTTTTCAGTGAGCTGCGCGACGATTTTCTTGACGTCTTGCGCATGGTCCTTGGTGGTCACCAGGATCGCATCGGCGGTCTCGACCACCACCACATCATTGATCCCGGCAACGGTGACCAGGCGGTGGCTGGCATGCACATAGCTGTTGGTCACGTCTTGCAGCAGCACATCGCCCTGGGTGCAGTTCTGGTTCTGGTCCTTGAGGCTCGCTTCCCAGACCGAGTCCCAGGCCCCCAGGTCGCTCCACGGGGAGTTGAGGATGACCACCGACGCGATGTCGGTTTTTTCCATCACCGCGTAGTCAATCGACACATTGGGCGCGTTCACGAAATCCACCTGGTTGAGCCGGGTGAAATCCTGGTCGTGGGTAGCATTGGAGAGGGACAGTTCCGCGGCCACCATGATCTCCGGGCTCAAGCGCTCCAGCTCAGCCTTCATCACGGAAGCGCGGAACATGAACATGCCGCTGTTCCAGAAGTAGTTGCCTTGGGCCAGGTAGCTTTGTGCGGTCTCAAGGTCGGGCTTTTCGACAAAGGCCTCGACATGTGCGGCGCCGTCGAGCGCAGCGGCTTGAGTGCGGATATAGCCGTAGCCGGTCTCCGGCTTGGTAGGCACCACGCCGAAGGTGACGATCTTGCCCTTGTTGACCTCCACCGTGGCCAACGTCAAGGCCGCATTAAAGGCGCTGGTATCACCGATCACATGGTCTGCCGCCAACACCAGCAGGATCGGATCATCGCCGTCTTGCAGGGCTGACAGCGTCGCGGCAGCGATCGCCGGGGCGGTATTCCGGGCCGTGGGTTCCAGGAGGATTTTCTGGGGTATCAGGTCCAGCGATCGACTTTGCTCGGCCACGATGAAACGGTGTTCTTCGTTACACACAATGATCGGAGGGCTGACGTTCTCGCCCTCTATCGACAGGTGCTTGATGCGGTCCAGCGTGGCTTGAAACAAACTCAAGTCACCGTGCAGCGCTATAAACTGCTTTGGCTTAAGTGCTCTAGAAAGCGGCCACAGGCGCGTGCCTGAGCCGCCAGACAATATCACTGGGATCATAGCGATTACTCGATGATTAAACGTAATGGGAGCGTGTCGACAAACAGCCGAAACTCAGGACGTGAATGACTTCACATAACTGATCAAACGGTCTCTTTCGGTAAAGTCCAATAAACGTTCCGAACTGCTGTAGTTAAGTGCCGAATCAATCGCCGAAAAGAAGCCGTCCTTATCGTGGGCGATAAACACCGACGGAATATCTGAAAAGTTCTCGGCGGTGTCGTACTGGTGATTATTGATGTGTTCACCCCGTCGGCTGTCGCGTGGGACGATAACGATGGGTTTGCCCAGTTCAAGGGAGCGAATGATATTGCCCATGCCCGCATGGGAAACAATCACTTTTGACGCATTAAAGTTCTTGGAAAACAGCGGCTCGGCAATAGTCTTGTGCGCCGTAATGCGGCCCAGGTCGTGTTCCTGATTGCCCACTTGGGCGACAATCGGGACCTCAGGGTTTGCATGACTCCACTCATGCAAGTAGCCGAGCATCCGTTCAAAGGGTGCTTGAGTGCCAACGCTGCAAAATATCATTTACACAATCCTCCCTTTATATTGGGCCCGGCTGTTTTGCGAAAGTGTGGGCCACTGGGTGAGCAACTCATCGACAAAATAAACAGCGATGCGGCCGGACAACGAGAGTTTCTTGGGGTTGGCGATGCTGTCGATCCACAGGGTCTTTTTCCCCATGAGTTTTCCCGCGACCAATCCCAGCAACCCCGGAGCGGCGCCGGTGGAGATCACGTACCTAGCCTTGCTGCGGTAGACGATCGCGAAGATCTGGCAAAAGCCCTTGATGATCTTCATCGGCTCACTGCGATTAAAGTCTGGGACTTGCGCAAACGCGTGGGCGGGATACTGCGAGCCAATGCTGATATCAACGGTGGCGATGGTAACTTTCTGACCGTCGAAGGCCGGCAGCAACTTGCTCATTTGTACCCAGTGCCCACCTCCAGAACAAATCAATAAAACATCACTTGATTGAGTCATGACGGTTCCCTTCCTGTCAGGTGTAATAGACATCATTAAATAGTGGCGGCAGTTCTTAACTGTTGGGCCTGGCCTTTCCAGCGGGCTATTCGCTTGGCTTTGAGCAAGGCTGATTTCTCTTTATAGATGTCTTGATTGGCGATGAGCTGCGCGACGCCGGCCTTTATGGACAGCGGGTTCAGGGTGTCCACGAACACAGCCGCTTCGGAAAACAGCGAGCGCAGTACCGTGGTATTCGAGAGCGCCATCGGCCGGCCGGCGCTGACCGCTTCGTTGGCCACGCTCAACTGGACGTTGTCGCGGGTGGTCAGGCCGAGCACCACATTCGCGTTGCACAGCAACTGTTCGAACGTCGCTTTGCTGAGGAAACCGGTCAGTTTGATGTTCGCGGGAAGTGACGCCACGAGTTCTTCGGACAGCTTGCCCTGGTGCTTGCCAGTGATCAGGAAGTCGACTTCCGGCATTTCCCGGGCGGCGTTGATCACGACCTCTATGGGCTCATCGATATCAAAGGAGCATGGAAACAGCACATAGGGCCTCTCGCGCTCAGTGGCGGGCGCCGCCGGGAAGTCACACGGCAAGTCTTCCAGGATAAAGATATTGGTTTCCTTGACGCCAAGGCCTGCCAATTCTTCTTTGACTTTAAAGTTATGCACGACCACTGCGTCGATTCTATTCAACAGGGACACAGTGCCCGGAAAGCCTATCCACTGTTTGCGCAACAGGCTGTTGTGGGCGTCAGCGATAATCTTCAAGCGCCGGTTGAATATAAATTTGTAGGCCAGCGCTATATGCAATACCGGACTCGGTGGCAACTGCACCCACAGCACTTCCGGCGAACCGGCCAACAGCGTCTTGATGGTTTTAAACGACTTGATCAAGTAGTCCAGTGGCCGCGCCGATTTCTGCTTGAACTGGTTGGGCAAGTGCAGAATGTCATAGGCCCAGTATTGCTTCATGGTATCGGCGCGTCGTTGATAGCCAATCCACGCGATCATTAATGATTTCACGTCAGAATCCTGCCTGAATAAGGGTGGAGCCAGTGAGGTACTTACACGGCAAACCAAATCGGAAAGTCGGCGCTGTACCGAATATTGTTATTCCTGAAGCGAAGATGTCTGGCCGGGTTACCGCCCACAATCGAGTACGCTTCAACGTTGCGCGTGACCACACTGCCTGGATAAACCACGGCGCCTTTTCCGATGGTGACGCCTGGCATCACCATCACATTGGGAAAGATCCAGGCGTTGTCTTCGATCACTACGGGTTTGCCCACCAGACAACTCATCGGGTCATCGATATCGTGTCCCAGGGTATAAATCCGGGCGTTGTGGGAAATATTGACGTTATCTCCAATCTGGATACCGGCCCGGTTGTCCAGGTAGCAGTCGTAATTGACCGTGCAGTTTTGCCCGATGGAGAAGTTGCCGAAGGTAAAAAAAACCACCTTGCGGTGAACGGTGGTTTTCGCGCCCACCTGGCATCCGGTCAGCCTGAGCAGTGAACGCCTCAGGTTGAAAAACAACGCCAGGCTGAGCGCCGAATTAAACAGCGCAACAGCGGCCTTCTTGATATTCAGTTTCAGGTTTTTCACTTAGTCACCCTGCCCTGATGCATCAGTCACGCGCTGGGAGCTCATCACAAAATTCCTGAAGCGAATATGGGTGCTGACCGGCGTGGCGAACGACGGGTTATTCCCACCAAAGAACGTAGAAAACAGCAGGCCATCGATGGTGATGTCCGGGGTGTCTCTAAACGTCAGTCCGGTTTCGGAATGCACCAGCTTTTTGTCGTACCAGATGGAAATCACGCCGTCGGCCTGCCCCGGCGTATTCAACTTCACCAGTTGCTCCAACCTGTGCCACTGCCCGACCGTAAAGATCCAGGACCCCAGGCCGACTGCCGTGCCCCAGGTTTTGCTGGTGGGCAAATAGGCGTAGATGGCACCGGCCCCCTTCTCTTTCCAGATGTAGCGCGTGGAAAAGCCGTCATGGCCGTTGGGTATTTTCCCGCCGGTATTGCCGATGCCGCCGTAGAGGCCAGGGAGCTTGCCGCCTTTTACAAAATTGAAATTGTTGTCGAACTTCAACTCGTACGTCAGCACCAGGCACTCCCTGCCCGGTTGCGGGAGCGGGGATTTGAATTCGATTCCGCCGTAGGGCAATCCGAGCCGAACCATCGAGCCCGGGTCGTACGAGCCGGCAGGAAAATACACGGCGATGTCCTTGATTTTCTGGCTGTAGGTTTTGTTGGTTAAATTGGCCCGGCCCTTGATGCTGTTCTGCGCCTGAGCACCGTCGAGCACCTGCGACACGTCAGGAAGTGACGGATAGATGTTCTTGATGCGTTGCTCGCAGCGGTCGCTGATCTGCGATGCACCGCTCGCGGCCACCTGCAGAGAGAACGCCAAAGTAAGTAGCGTCGAGGCTGTCTTTTTCACGTCGATTGCCCCCTCCACTTTATTTTCCATCGACCCATTTCAAAAAGTCGTCCACCGCTTTTTGCGCAAGGGAAGATCGCTGGGCAATTTCTTGCTTGAGGTGCTCGGCCATTTGCGCTTTCGATTGGCGGAATTCGCTGATGGTCGTGATGATCACGTCGGGGTCCGGGACGCTGACCAGCTTCGTGCCGTGCGGCAGCATTTCATGGACTTTTTTCAGCTTGTTTTCGATTTCAACGGCGATGGTGGGGAAACCCAGGGAAGCCGGCAGGAGTACGCCGTGGGCCCGTGCGCTGATGATCACGTCGGACTCAACGATCAGCTTCGCCATGAAGGTTTCAGGGGTATCGCCGGCGGCGTCCCAGCACAACCACTCGAAGGTGTCGTACTTGTCGATCAGGTGCTGGTCACGCTCTTTGTAGAGCGAGACCAGGCGCACCTGCTCGCCACGTTTGGCCAACTCGTCAGCGGCCTGGACCATCGCCTTGATGAACTGTTGCCCGTTCGCATCGTGGGGCCAGTCGCGCAGGATAAAGGACAGGTATTTGCCCTTCTTGAGGCTGCCGATTTCCAGGTCTTTGCTGGAGATCCACAGGTCGGAAAGCAGACTGGGGTCGGTGTACACCTCCACGTCTTTCTTTCCAAAGGTATTGCAATGCTGCTGGCTGGTGCCGTCCCGCACGGAAATGTAGTCACAGCGATTGATCACGCTGACGGCACGGGTCAGCAGCTTGCCGCCGCCATCAAACGGGCCCAGGCCGATACAGAACGCCGCCAGGCGTCGGTGGAAGTAGATCTTGTCGACACCGCCACGCAGCCCGACATACAGGCGTAACAGCGTGGACTTCAGGTCGGTTTGAGCCTTGATGCGCTTATAGGCCTTTGCCAGTCGACCGGTGGTGGCGGTGACTTCCTTGGCCGGCGGGATGAACGAGAAGAACTGGCCGCCGCCGCCCAACACCACCAGGTCAGCCTTGACCGGCTCCTTGATATGCAGCCACTTGATGCGCGGATTAAAGTTCCTGGCGATCTGCGGATGATCGACACCCACCGCAATATCCGACTCTTTAAAGCGTTTTTTCAGAATATTGATCACGCATAGCATTAATACGTCATCACCCAAGTTACCCGGACCATATGCACCCCGGATATAAACTTTACTGACATTCATGCTGGGCTTCCATTTTCCACGGGGTCATTAAACACGGCATTCAAGGCAACCGTTGTTGCGAGAATGTAGATAAATATCGTCGCCATAATCATCAGTCGATACAGCACACTTTCAACGTAGGCGCTGGCTATGAAACTGATAAAAGGCAATGTCCAGAGGATCAAAATCCTGGGAGATATAAGCAGTTCCAAAGGCAGTATTTTCTTATAAACAAAATAAGGCAGCCCTAACAGGAAGTGGATGAACTGCGAACCAATAAAGGCCTTGGCAATCCCGATTGCGCCCTCCTCCCTCAGCCATAGCGCACCGACGATAAACAGCAGGCCCCATAGAACGTTACTCATGACGCTGAACCAGGCCAGGTTCATCACGATCATCTTTCTTGAAATACCGGACTTAAATGCACTGAGCAGAGAACCCAGAATCACCAAGACCAACGTCACTTCAAAATCCCGCCCGAGGAAACTGCTCCCGTAGAGCTTTGCCAGTAACTCAGGAAACATGATCACCGGCTGTATGATCACTAACACCACCAGCCAGCCCGACAGAAAGTTCAAGGCGTCCAGCTTGCGGTTTTTACCGCCCAGCGCTGCGGCCAGCATCGGTACCAGTACAGAGCCCAACACCACCGAAACATGTGAAAAGATCGCGTTCCATTGCATGGCAGCGGCGTACATGCCCAACGCGGCAAGGCCGTTGGTGGTTTCCGCCAACAACTTGTTGGCGAACCAGTTCATCGGGGCGACCATCAAGCCCGTCAGCAATACCGGCAGGCCCACCGACAGCACGGCATGCTTTTCAGTCATTGCGCCTTTGAAGCTCAGCGTGGTGTTTCGGGCCTTGAGTATTTTCCAGCAGGCCAGTGCGCTGAAGAACACAATCAGCAATTGGGAACCGGCCAATCCCAACAACGCACCGTTGAGCCGGAACTTGATGGTCAGGAAATAAGTCGCCGGGATCGCGACCATCGCGATGATTCCGTTGATCGTCGCAATCGACCGGTATTGCCCCCACCCGGTCAGACAGCCTTGGGTCCACCCCGACAAAATAATCAACGTGATGGTGCTCAGTACAATCAGCGACGCCGCGCTCAGGCGGTCTGCGCCCAAGATAACGCTGGAGAAGAAGTGCGGGAAAAACAGCGCTGTCCCGATGATCATCCCACTGAAAAACACCGAAAATATCAGCGTCAGGGCGATACCCCGGCCGGTTTTCTCGGGGCAGATCTCCTTGAACTGCCCGATATGCTTGGCCGTTGCCGTAGTGGTGGCTTGGGCGGCGACGTTGGCAAGCATCACAATCGCGCTTTGGATCAGGCCGTATTCACCAAAGGATTGGGCGCCCAATACCCGGGCCACCAGAATGCCAGTGATCACCACTGACACTTTGGTGGCGACGGCGGAGATGAAGCTCCAGGCCGTACTGGAGACGAATTTTTTCAACACTGTGCTGTTCATCCGGCTTTCACCTGTAAGGGCATGGTTATCAGCGGCAGGTCCGGCTTAAGCAGCTTCCTGCGTTGCCTGCCCGTATGCTCAGCACAGACGCGCAGAACGATGGCGCCATAAGCGATACCGATGGCGTACGGCTGATAAGGCGTGGCCGACACGACGAACATCACCCCCAAAAACACAGCGATCGAGACCGCCACCCGGCTGTTCATGCGTTGGGTAATCGAGGTAATGAACACGTACAACAGGTACAAGCCGATCAGCCCGTACTTAACGAAATACGTTAAATAGGCACTGTCGATATTCGAGTTCTTGTCATCCAGGCCACGGTATTCAAACCAGGGAATTTCGAACGGCGTTCCCGCGCCCAATCCGACAAAGTAATGCAGCGGGTTCATGCTGCGGATCAGCTCCAGTGCGGGGCTGAAGCGAGTGCCCAGTTGAGCGGCCATGCCCTCGGACGACAAACCGTCATTGATTCGGTCAGCGCCGATTATGTTGCTGACGCCAATAAACGCCATCAGTACAACGGCCCCGGCCAGGGCGACCCCGATCATGCGGGCCGGCTTTGTGTATTGGTGAATGATGATCGCCGCAAACACCGACACGAAGATGAAGCGCGAATTGGCGATAAACAGACAGATGAATGAGGTGGCCAGGCAAATTCTGGCGAGCTTTTTCCGCTGTTCAAACAGCCGTGGGTCGATGAAGTAATAAATCAGATAGGCCACGGCGGCGTACGTACCGCCATCCAGGTACCGGTAGGCGTTTTCTTCATAGTAGACGTCTTGAAACTTGTACAAGCCCAACCGCAACCACGCGATATCCAGCACATTGAATGCCGTCATCGCGATCAATAGCAAAAGCACCGTTTGCAGCTTCAGGGTCTTCGCGGCAAGGGTCGCGATGTTCGAGAGCACGATAAATGACAGGATCATTATGAAAGGCCGCACATCCTTCAACAGGTACTTGTTGGAAGACTCCAGCAGGCCGCACGCCAGTAACACCACATACAGTCCACAGCCAAACAACAGGCCGCCTGGCGCTGTCAGTTGATTCCTCTGAGAAACCACCTGCCTGACCAGCAGCGCACCCAGCCCACCGACGATGTAAAAGTCAAAGAAGTAGATGCCTTTGAGCGAGATTATTTCGCTGTAGGAGTTACCCGTAGGAATAACAGCCAGCATTATCCCAAACACTACAATTGAGTATTTTGGATTTTTCGCCGCGAGCAAACCCGCTGACAGCGCGATAAGGGATAACAGGTAAAACATGGCTGGGTATTCTTTATGCTGATTTGAATTTGGCACGCTACCGCCCCAGGATTTTTCGTTCATTTCCTGAGAACGTGACCGCTATCCTGCAATTACCGTTGTGAATCAGCTTCGATCAGCCTGGTACTCGTACTGGTAATACCCGTAGTTGCCGTAGCCATATTTGGCCGAGGCTTTCTTTTCAACGCCGTTGAAGATCGCGCCCCTGAGCACGATGCCGTTCTGGGCAAACCGGCGCATGGTGTGCTCGATTTCTTTAGCCGGATTCAAGCCATAGCGCGTGACGATCAGGTTGGTCCCCGACTGCCGTCCCACAATCGCCGCGTCGGTCACGGCCAATAGCGGTGGCGTATCCAGAATCACCAGGTCATAGCGTTCGCTGACTTGCGACAACAGTTCGGTCAGGTTGCGATGCATCAGCAACTCGGAAGGATTCGGCGGTATCTGCCCACGGCTGATGATGTCGAGATTTTCAATGCCGGTTTTGTGGATCGCACCTTCAAGGGTGCATTGATTGGAGAGGATGTCGGAAAGCCCATCCTTGGCCGGCACACCCAGCACCTTGTGCAGGTAGCCCCGGCGCATATCCACATCAATCAACAAGACGCGCTGCCCGGTTTGCGCGATCACTGCCGCCAGGTTGACCGAAACGAAGGTCTTGCCCACCTCGGGGCTGGGGCCGGAGATCATGATGCGGTTGTTCGACGCCTCGAGCATCGCGAAGTGCAGGCTGGTGCGTAAACTGCGCAGGGCCTCCACCGCCAGGTCCGTAGGGTGACTGATGGCCAGCAACGAAGAACCGGCATCGGTACGCCCACGCCCTCGGGAGATTTTGTCTTCTTCAACTTTTTGCAGCGGGCTGTACGGAATCGACGCATACACGGGCAACCCGAGTTGCTCGATGGCTTCAGGGCTTTCCAGGCCACGGTTCAAGGCCTTGCGCAGCAGCACCAGGGCCACCGCCAGGAAGCCGCCCAGCAAGGTCGCGATCAGCACGATCAGGATCTTTTTCGGCTTGATCGGTTTGAAGTAATTGACGTCTGCGGTGTCGATCAGACGTACGTTGCCCACGGTCCCCGCCCGCATCACATCAAGCTCCTGGGACTTGTTCAGCAGTTGGGTATAGATGGCGGTGCCGACCTCGACATCCCGGGTCAGGCTCAGCAGTTCCTGCTGGGTGGAGGGCAGGCTCTCGACCCGGCTCGCCAGGCTCTGTTGCTTGCTGGTCAACTCGCCGATCTGGGTCAGCAACGCGCGATACGCGGGATGTTGGCGGGTGAACTTGCGGTCCATCTCGGCCTGCTGCAACTTCAGCTCGGAGATGCTGGTGTCGAGCCCCACGATCTGGTCGAGAATCGCCTTGGTTTCCAGGGTGATGTCCACCGACTTGCTGCGGGTCTGGTATTCATTCAAGGCCTTGCCGGCTTTTTCCAGGTCCTTCTTGACCTCTGGCAGTTGCTCCTTGAGGAACGCCAGGCTTTGCGCCGCCTCAGCCGAGGTGCGCTCCACGTTGTGCCGCACATAGATGGCCGCGATCTGATTAAGGATGTTGATCGCCTGGTCCGGGTCCGTGCTTTCCAGCGCCAGGCCGATCATGCCCGACTCTTTCCCCCGCTCGACCACGTCCAGGTTTTCCTGGTAGTCGAGGATGCTGGTCAGGCGCGCATTGCGGATCACCCGGAAACGCGTGCCGGGTTTGGCGCGCAGTTCTTCAATCTGGAAGGCGACGCCATTTTGCTCGATCAGTTGCCCAGCCTCGCCGGCCGCCAGCACTTGGTCATCTTCATCCACCAGGGTGAAATGCGCGTTTTCACCCACGGTCAGGGTCAGCTTCTTGCCCAACTGCCCGTCGGGCAGGTCCAGCTTGAAGATCTTCAGCGACTCGCCGCCCCAGGCGAAGCTATCCAGCCCCAGCAAGGGCTCGGCGATTGCACCGGGGTTAGTCTTCTGGAAGCGGCGCGCGAGGAACTCACCGACCACCGGGAAGTACAGGGGCTGTACGACGATATCGAGTTTCAGGTTGTCGACGGTTTTGCCAATCACGTAGCGGGACTGGATCAGCTCGATCTCAGTGGCCGAAGGCGACTCCTTGCCCAGCATGCCGCCGATGTCCGAGAAGCCCAGCAAGTCGTTCTTTTTCGCTTCGACCTGCAACAGGGCATTCGCCTGATAGACCGGGGTCGCCAACACCGCATACGCGGCGCCGGTGAGCATAAAGGCGCCGGTAACCGCGGCGATCAACCACTTATGGTCGATCAGTGTTCCAAACAGACCGAGGAGATCAATCTCCTCGTTATCGTCTTCCCGTACGGTGACTGCTGGCGCTTGCTGCATAAGTCGGATTCTTAGCCTTTATATCGATTCAAAAAGTCATGGCGATCAGCGTGTGAGACGCTGCGCCCATGCGTTTACGGCTTCTTCGATCAACGCATAAGCGTGCACAAAAGCAGCTTTCCCTTGCCGGTAGGGGTCGCTGATCTCGCGCTCGTTTTGCCATTTACCCAGCAGCAAGACCTTGCCCCGTGCCTCGGGCGCCATGCTGAGTACGGCGCTGATGTGCTGTCGCTCCATCACCAGGATCAGGTCGGCTTCACTGATCGCCTGTGGCTCCAGCTGGATGGCCTGGTGCTCAACGGCCGGATGACCATGGGCCTCAAGTACCGCACGCGCGGTGCTTTCAATCGGTTTGCCGACCAGCGCGGCAATGCCGGCGGAGCTGACCTTGATATCGCAGCGACTGAGTGCGCCACGCAAAAGGCTTTCTGCGGTGGGACTACGGCAAATATTGCCAATACAGACAATCAACACTCTTTTAAACAAAGCACTATTCCCTGGGCCATCCATTACCCCATGAAGCGCTGACATCAACTTCATAACTTCACGGCAGTATTTATTACCATGGAACCCCCACTTCACCCAAAACTATCTCCGGACGAAAAATAACAACACCCGCACCAACCCGACGTTTTATAACATTCATGCCTTTGCAGCCTCTACCGGCTTTAAATTACCTGACCACCGAGTTTCGCTATATATACACAGAGGAAGTTCCATGAGCGCAAATGCCAATAAAGCCTGGTACTTGGTCCAGTGCAAATCCCGGCAGGACGAGCGCGCCGAGGAACATCTTCAGCGCCAGGGCTACACCTGTTTTCGGTCTACCTATAAACGCGAACGACTGTTGAAGGGCCAGCGCAGGACCACGCGGGAATCGCTGTTTCCCGGTTATCTGTTTATTCAAATGAGCCTGCAGGACAGCTGGAGCTCCCTGCGCTCGACCCGCGGGGTGTCGCGGGTCGTGGCATTCGGCGCACATCCGCTGCCCATCAGCGACGCGCTAGTGGATGAACTGCAGGAGCGAGACCACCAGGGCGTTGTGGCAACCCTGTTGCAGCCGGGCGAAAGCGTGCGCATCAATGAGGGGCCGTTTGCCGAACTTGAGGCCGTCTTCCTGACCATGGACGGAGAAGAACGTGTGGTATTGCTGATGAACTTCCTGCAACGGGAACAGCGCATCAACGTGCCTTTAGCAGAAATCAGCCGAGTCCGGACAACTTGCTGATAATTGCCTTAAGCCGACCAAAAATAACATCCCGCTTATTAGCAGACTAAAAATAACATCCCCTTACTTTTTCGCCTCTTCAGAATAAAGTAATCCCTGAATAAACAGCGAGGGACGGCCATGAAAAGTTCAAAGCTATTGGTAGAGCGTATCGGCCTGTTTCCTTCTTCGGGAAACATCCACGTCAAGGTTAATAGTTCAACCACTGTTGTAGAACGCATGCAGGTGTTATACGCCAGCAACTCACTGGACAGCGATGAATCCTGTAGCGGGCTTTCAATGGTCTTTGCCGACTGGCGCTTCAAGTTGCAGGTGAGCAATCCCCTGTCCATTTGCCTGTGTGTGGAAAGCCGCGGCGACAGCCACCTGATGCAAATAAAGACCGCCGAGTTACTGGCCAATATCTCCTGCACCGAGGAGCGGCCATGAGCATTTATGAGGATCTGAAACGGGCCTACGCCTTGAAAAGGCTGACGAACGCGTTTGAAGGATTCGTGGGCCTGGCGCCCAACGAACAGCTGCCGGCGGCGCAATACGCGCGCAACACCCAGGTGCTGTCCCACTGGCTGGATCGCTTGCGGGACAACTCGCCGCAGGACATCACCGATACGCTGTTCAAGCAAATGAAGCGCGCTCAGCGCCGTGGCGATGCCCGGCGCTTCAATTGCCAGACGGTACTGCTGGAGCTGCTGGTGGAGAGTAACCTGGCCCTGGACCTGGCCACTTACTCGGCGTTCATCGGCATGGAAGAGGCCCGCCAGGAAGGCTCCTGATGGGCCTGATCGGCCCCTGAAACCGCCACGGCGACATGGTTGAGCAGTTTCTCGGCGTTGTACTTGGGCACCATCGCACTCAGCAACAGAATCACCATTCCCCCACCGATCAAGGATGGGGAAACCCGCACCTCAACCACTTCCAGTCGCCATAGAAAAGCGATCGCCGCCATCCCACCCAAGAAGCCACCGGCCAGCGCCTCGTTGAGCGGGTGAATATAGGGCGCGACGCAAAAAGCGCTGAACCAGGCGGTGATCAACAGCCCGCAGACCGCCGCCGGCCAGCGCCAATCGGGGTTGATGCGGCGCGCCACCAGGCTTATCGCCACGGGGACCATCAACGAGGTATTCATGGCGTGACCGCTGAGCACGGCAATATCAAGGTGTTGGAGCGACACGCCCCACCCCTTGAACAACAGCTTGCTGAACGCGACGATGGAATAGGTGCAGGCGATTGTCATCAACCACCACTTGACCGCCTGGGGCCGGGAGTACCAGAGCCAGACGGCGATGACCACTGCGGCCGGAATCATGACGGTGATCCCGCCATATTGCGCCAGTTCTTCCCGTATCAAGTGCTGTTCCTTACCCGCCAGTTTTCCCGGCCCCAATGAGACCTCAGACCCGGGCAAAACACAACGACTTCAGGGCGAAGCGGCCAACGCTTGCGGCGAAAACACCTCGGGGTCCATCAATTCCCTGGAAGTTGGCCCATTGGACCTTGTAGTCGATGCCGTCCAGGGTGTGGGCCGCTTCCACCACGGTGCGCAAGCCTTTGGCCTGGTCACCCAGGATCAAGGTCACGCCGGACTGGTCCGAGGCGGACTTCGGGGCTTCAGCGGCTTTGTCGCAGCCGCCCAGCAAAAGCGCCGCCACCAACCGCCCTACCGTCCTCAGCTCAACCATGGGCGAACCGCCGTACATTGGCATTAACCGCCTGCGTGGCCGGGGCGTCCACTTCCACCCCCAGCAGGCTGAGCAAGCGTGCGCGAATCGCCTGGAAACCGTCCTGGCCGGTATCCCGTGCACGGGGCAGGTCGATGGTCAGCTGTTCGGCAATCTTGCCATTCGCCAACACGATCACGCGGTCGGCCAGCAGGATCGCTTCGTCGACGTCGTGGGTGACCAGCAACACGGCCGGCGTGTGTGTGCGCCAGAGCTCGATGATCAGGCGATGCATCTTGATGCGGGTCAACGCATCCAGCGCGGCGAAGGGTTCGTCCAGCAACAGCAGTTTGGGCTCGCGCACCAGGCCGCGGGCCAATGCCACGCGCTGAGCCTCGCCGCCGGACAGGGTCGCCGGGAAAGCCTCCAGCCGATGGGCCAGCCCGACTTCCGTCAACGCCTGCACTGCGCGGGCCTTGGCGTCGGGAACGCGCAGGCCGAGGATCACGTTTTTCCAGGCACGTTTCCACGGCATCAGGCGCGGCTCCTGGAAGACTGCGGCGCGGGCCTTGGGCACGCGCAACTGGCCGCTGTCGATACTGTCCAGGCCCGCGAGGCTGCGCAGCAAGGTGGTCTTGCCGGAACCGCTGGCCCCCAGCAACGCGACAAACTCCCCAGGGGCGATGTCCAGGTCCAGGCCGTCGATGACCCGCTGCTGGCCGAACTGGCGCACCACATTGCGCAACTGCACCGGTGCTGTTGAAGCTTCGAGAATCGACATGTCAGTTCCTCACAAACGAAGGGCGCCAGGCCAGGGCAAAACGTTCCAGGGTGCGGATCAGGCCATCGATCAGCAGGCCCAACACGCTGTAGATCAACAGGCAGATCACGATCACGTCGGTGCGCATGAAGTCCCGCGCATCACTGGCCAGGTAGCCGATACCGGCGGTGGTGTTGATTTGCTCGACGAACACCAGGGCCAGCCAGGAGATGCCCAGGGAATAGCGCAGGCCGACAAAAAACGAAGGCAGCGAGCCCGGCAGGATCACATGCCAGATCAGCTCGCGGCGGTTAAGGCCGAGGGTGTTGGCAGCCTCGATCAATTTGGGGTCGATGTTGCGGATGCCGGCGAACAGGTTGAGGTACACCGGAAACGTGGTGCCGGTGACGATCAGCGCGATCTTGGTGAACTCGCCGATGCCGAACCAGAGGATGAACAACGGCACCAGCGCCAGGGAAGGAATGGTGCGCAGCATTTGCATCGGTGAGTCGAGGATCACCTCACCCCGCTTGGACAGGCCGGTGATCAGCGCAGCCACCACGCCGATACTGACGCCGATGCTCAAGCCCAGCAGCGCCCGTTGCAGCGACACCAGCAGGTGCTTGCCCAACTCACCGGAAACAACCATCGCCCACAAGGTGCCGCCAATCTGCGACGGCGCGGCGATGATCCGGGCCGGAATAAAGCCCAGCTCAGAGGCCAGTTCCCACAGCAGCAACAACACAATCGGGCTCACCAGCCGCAGCAACACATCGGGAGTGCGCCAGTTGCGCAACCAGCGTGGAATCAAGCGGGATGCGACCCCGGCCTGACCCTCGGCCTTGTCGACGGAAAACGAACTGGCGTTAAGGGACTTTTCAGTCATCGGGCTTCCTTCCTCATCAAGAACACGGCCAGGAGCGCCGCTGCGGCTTCATGCTATTCGCATAAAAAACCTCAGTGAAATTCTATTTGGGAATAACCTAATGCGAATAAAATGCATATTACTGATAACTATATAAAACTATGATTCTGTATTTTTATAATTAGGATAGAACCAATCGGCATTTTACAGGCCCGGGTGCGGCCCCTATTTTCGATAGCAGCTTTATTCCTGCCCTCAACAAGGACTGACCATGAGCATCGAATTTATCGGCTATATCGGCGGCCACCACGCCTCGGAGATCCACCCTCGCAGCGGCCCGACCTTGCAGCCCGACTACGTGGAAACCGTGGCCCGCGCCCATGAGGAAGCCGGCTTCGACCGCGCCCTCGTGGCGTTCCACTCCAACAGCCCGGACAGCACATTGATCGCCGCCCACGCGGCCAGCGTGACGAAAAAGCTGCAGTTCCTGATTGCCCACCGGCCCGGCTTTGTCCAACCCACCCTCGCCGCCCGCCAGTTCGCGACGCTGGATGTGTTCAACGGCGGGCGCACCGCCGTGCACATCATCACCGGCGGTGACGACCGTGAACTGCGGGCCGATGGCAGCCATATCGACAAGGACGAACGTTATGCCCGCACCGACGAATATTTGAGCGTGGTGCGGCAGGAATGGACCAGCGAAAAGCCCTTCGACCATCAGGGTACTTACTACCGGTACGAGGGGGCGTTTTCGACGGTGAAGTCGCCGCAGCAGCCGCATATACCGTTGTATTTTGGCGGGTCTTCGGCGGCGGCCATTGCGGTGGCGGGCAAACATGCGGATGTGTATGCGCTGTGGGGTGAGACCTACGAGCAGGTGAAGGAAGTGGTCGCCCAGGTGCGGGCGGAGGCGGCGAAGCATGGGCGTACGGTTCGCTTCAGTTTGTCGTTGCGGCCGATTCTGGCGGAGACTGAAGCGCTGGCGTGGGAGCGTGCGGATCGCATCCTGGAGCAGGCGACGGCGTTGGCTGAGAAGAGTGGGTTTGTGAAGCGTGAACCGCCGAATGAGGGGTCGCGTCGGTTGTTGGCGGCGGCGGCTCAGGGTTCGCGGTTGGATAAGCGGTTGTGGACCGGGATTGCCGGGCTGCTGGGGGCTCAGGGTAACTCTACGTCGCTGGTGGGTACGGCTGATCAGGTGGCTGAGGCGTTGCTCGACTATTACGACCTGGGTATTACGACCTTTTTGATTCGTGGGTTTGATCCGCTGAATGATGCGATCGATTACGGGAAGCGGCTGATACCGCTGACTCGGCAGTTGGTGGCTGAGCGGGAGCGCCAGGTGGCTGGAAAAGTGGCCTGAGGAAGGGGGGCCGAGTACATATCCGTTATTTAGGTAACGGCGACTTAGGGTTCCGCTCTTACAGCGGGTCACTTTTGGCAAACGCCCCAAAAGTAACCAAAAGGTCTTTGCCCCACCACTCGGTGCCTCGCCTAGGCTCGGCATGCCCGCACTCCGGCCCGATTACCGCGGGCCGCCGCGACGGGCCATCCATTGGCCCGGCGCGGCTAAATCGGCATCCCTGCCGATTTACCCGCTCCACCGTGCCTACTTGCGGCCATCGTGGTTAACGGGGCCCGCAGATCAAAATCAAAAGCAAAAGCACAGCGGCCTACCGGCCGGCTTGAGTGTTAAAAGCAAAGGCAAGATCCAGAGCGAAAGCCAAATCTGAAGCGGATGCAGCTCTGCTTTTCTGTGGGAGCTGGCTTGCCTGCGATGCAGACACCTCGGTGCATCAGGTACACCCAGTTGATGCTATCGAGGCAAGCCAGCTCCCACATTTGACTGTGCCCGCTTTAGC
>NZ_AMXG01000002.1:0-1668 GCF_000313235.1 Pseudomonas sp. PAMC 26793 | reverse complement strand
TGCTTGCCATGAAGGCAATGATTTCGTGCGCTGAGCCATTCCGACCGTCCGCTATCGGCCTATTGCGTTGAAAAACTCCAGTTGAGCACGCGATCTTCACGATTTGCCGCTGTCTAAGCAAAGAAAAGACGGAGGCTGCGATGATGGGACGTCAGGAAACCAAACGGGAGCTGTTCGTCTTGATTAGTCTAAATGAATACGTTCCCGAAGACCATCTACTAAGAGCGGTGGACCAGTACCTCGACCTGAGCACGTTTCGCGAGAACTTGGCTCAGTCGTACAGCCATACCGGTAGGCCATCGGTCGATCCCGAGCTCATGGCCCGCATGCTGATCATTGGTTATTGCTACGGCATACGTTCCGAGCGAAGGCTGTGCGAAGAAGTCGGCATGAATCTGGCTTACCGCTGGTTCTGCCGGTTGGGTCTGAGGGACAAGGTGCCGGATCACTCAAGTTTTTCCAAAAATAGACACGGCCGCTTTCGCGATCACGATGCATTTCGCCAGCTATTCGATGCGGTTCTTCGACGTTGCATGGCAGAAGGCCTGGTACAGGGCGAGGGGTTTGCAACCGACGCCAGCATGATCAAGGCTGACGCCCAGCGGCAACGTTCCTGTTCAGGCGATTCCGCTATCGATTGGGGTGATCCTGAGCAGGCAAGTCGACCTGTGCGAGAATATCTGGCAGCTGTGGAGCAAGCTAATCCAGTGCTGCCCAAAAGAATCTCGCTGACCGATCCGTCTGCAACCTGGACTGCCGCTGCAGGGCCGGCTATTTTTGCTTACTCAACAAATTACCTGATCGATTTGAAAGCGGGAATGATTGTCGATGTCGAGGCATCGGCCGTAAACAAGATAGCCGAGGTCGAAGCGACCAAAACGATGATCAACCGGGTTGAGGAGAAATTCGCTATCAAGCCACAGCGATTGGTGGGCGATACGAATTACGGTGTGGCTGCAATGCTGGGATGGCTGGTCGATGAAAAGAAGATCGCCCCGCACGTTCCTGTCTGGGATAAATCCGAGCATCACGACGGCACTTTCAGCCGTACCGATTTCATCTTCGATAGAGAAAACAATCGTTATGTTTGCCCCGCTGGCAAGTACTTGAAACCTGCTCAGCGTAGCCAGCAGAAAAACCCATTTCGCTATCGGGCCAGCCTGTATGACTGCCAAGCCTGCCAGCTCAAATTGAAATGCTGTCCCAACATGAACATCCGTAAAATCGACCGTAGCCCGCATGAACCTGCACGCGACGTGGCGCGAGCCATTGGCAAGACAGACGCTTATCGACAATCGCGTAAAGAACGGAAAAAGGTCGAGATGCTATTTGCTCACCTCAAACGCATCCTTAAACTCAGCCAATTGCGCTTGCGTGGCCCCAGCGGCGCCCACGATGAGTTTCTGCTGGCGGCGACGGCACAAAATCTGCGGAGAATGGCCAAAAAGCTGCTTCCGCCAAAACAGAAGGTGACACTAGTGATGCGCTAAGCGAGCCCAGCACCGCCACTGCGTACAATTTTCCTGTACATTTATTGCATTGTGACAGGTCTTGACCAAGAGTTTTTCAACACAATAGGCCAGGAGCGGACGTTGAATAGGTATGCGCTGCTTCTTGCCTGCCTTTACGGGCAAGAGCACAATCTTCTTCAACGATTCTGAACTCAAG
>NZ_AMXG01000001.1:0-1001 GCF_000313235.1 Pseudomonas sp. PAMC 26793 | reverse complement strand
GATTGTTGTGATCCGCAGTACAGTAGCAAGATAGTAGTAACAAGCAGCACAATGCCCACGTGGCGGAATTGGTAGACGCGCATGGTTCAGGTCCATGTGCCTTCGGGTGTAGGGGTTCGAGTCCCTTCGTGGGCACCATTACCTAATTCGCAAAAAAGCCGCAAACTTTCACGAGTTTGCGGCTTTTTTCATTCCAGTGACCCATCCTGGAATAAGTTGACACTTTTTCGATGCAGAGAAGGAGTGTCAAATGGAACAAGGGTTTAGGCGCAGCCAGCGCGATTACAGTCTGGCTTTTAAATTGAGCGTTGTCGAGCAGGTGGAAAAAGGCGAGATGACGTACAGGCAGGCGCAACTGCGCTACGGAATACAGGGTCGGTCGACAGTTTTGGTATGGTGTCGTAAACACGGCCTGCAGGATTGGACGCATCCACGGGGCCGAAGCCAACGGAGCGCGATGATGACAGACAAGCCGAGCAAGCCACTGACGCCAGAGCAACGCATCAAGGAGTTGGAGCGTCAACTCAAGGAAGAAAGACAGAAATCCGCGCTGTTCGAAGCGGTTCTCGACGTCCTGCGTGACGAGTACGGGGTGCCGGTAAAAAAGCCTTTGGGCAGGTCATCGCGCGCAAGCAAGTTGAAGGATTAAGCGTCGAGCGGGCCTGCCGCTGTGTCGGCATCAGCCGCCAAGCCTATTACCAGCGCCGTCAGCGTGAGCGACAGTGCCTGGACAGGGCACAAACTGTCGTCAAGCTGGTGCAGCCGATACGCCTGCGCCAGCCGCGCATCGGCACGCGCAAGCTGCATAGCATGCTCGGTGCAGCCTTTTCCCGGGAAAATATCAAAATGGGGCGCGATGGGCTTTTTGATATCTTGCGGCAGGAGCGGCTGCTGGTGCAACCGCAGCGGGCCTATCACAAGACCACGAACAGCCATCACCGCTTCCGGCGCCATCCGAACTTGCTCAAGGAGGGACCGGGGCAAGTGCTTGCCACGCAGCC